>JAZUFU010000069.1:0-18818 GCA_045640865.1 Acutalibacteraceae bacterium
TTTCTCTCGGTAAGCACAGAAAAGGCGCCCCTTTGGGGAGCTGTCTGCGAAGCAGACTGAGGGGGTTACCCCCACCGTCAAAATCATAGATTTTGCCACCTCCCCCAAGGGAGGCTTCATATCAGCAAATCACGGAGATTACCGTAATTTTCAAAACGGGCGATTCGTGAATCGCCCCTACCGCCGAGGATTGAAGATTGTGCGGAATTTCATAAATTCGGGTGCGGGTGTCCCGCCCTCATTATTCATTAGCGAAGCGACTTCATTATTCATTATTCATTTGTGCTGTAAGCACGACAACTCCCTGTTTGCCAAATATAATTTTGGAGGATAAATATATGATAAAAAACATATCATGTCTTCGATGCAATAACGAAATGAAATTTTTAAAAACAGAAAATATTCAGCTTGGCAAAACAGGCTTCTTTTTCAGAGATCTTTCAAATCTTGTAGCAGGTTCGCTGCTGGTTGATATATATGTTTGTCCGAAGTGCAGAAAAATTGAATTCTTTTTCTCAGACGGATTTGAATTTTTTTCATCAGATCAACTCGGATTGTCATCTTCAGATGATATTGAATCCTTTACAACAGATGATTTTAATTTCCTTTCGGCAGATGAAACAGTAGAGGACTTACCGCAGGTACAGTGCCCCGAATGCGGAGAATGGCATGATTTCGATTATCCGAAATGTCCGTTCTGCAATCATAAATACTGATAAAATTAAATAGTTTATAATGTTGAGGGTCGGTTGGGCAGTCGCGCACTTGTTGTGAGGAAAGTCCGGGCTTCAAAGAGCAGGATAACGGCTAACGGCCGCCGAGGGTAACCTTAGGGAAAGTGCAACAGAGATATACCGCCGCATAAGTCTGACTTATGCGGTAAGGGTGGAAAGGCGAGGTAAGAGCTCACCCGTCGGGCGGGAACGCCGCAGACGCTGTAAACCCTATCCGAAGCAACACCGACAGAAACTATCGCTTGCTCGGCGCGTTTCAAAAGGTGGCGTGAGCTCTGCGGCAACGCAGAGTCAAGACAGATGATTGCCTTAAAAGACAGAACCCGGCTTACAGACCGACCCTCACTTTATATATAAATTACCTTGATTTACAATGAATTTTCGATAATGCGGTCGTAGGGGCGATTCACGAATCGCCCGTTTTTCAGAACGCTGAAAATTTTTCTCTCCCTCAGTCAGCTTCGCTGACAGCTCCCTCGTCAGAGGGAGCCGAATAAGTCTCACCTTGTCAGGGGAGGTGGCGTGCGAAGCACGACGGAGGAGCAGAACTTGAAGAAGTAGGGCAGGGGCTTGCCCCTGCCGTATAAAATCCCGCATAAATTTAACACATCTGACCGCCCTTGCGTATTATGTACCGAGGTGGTCTTATGCTTGAAGGAATTTTTTACGGAATTGCCGCCGCGCTTGTTTTTCTCGGGCTTGTCTGCGCCGCTTACATAATAACCGCCGCGGTTTTCAGAGCCGACTTCTGCGGCAGGCTCGTTGTGGTGCTTTCACCGAATGAGAAAAACTGCGACATCAGCTCGCTTCTCTACGCGGCACATATACGCCTTGCGCTGTGGGGCGACTGCTGTAAGGGCAGAATTATTATTGTTGATAACGGGCTTAATCAGAAACAGCTCGATTTGTGTAAAAGAATTATGGACGAATGCGGCAGCATGGAGCTTTGCAAGGCTCACGAGCTCGCAGGCGTGATTGACAGAAAGGAAAGCTAATGGACTCTGAGCTTGAGGAGCTTTGCGGTGTTGTTGAAGAAATAACTTTCCGCAATGATGAAAACGGTTTCTCGGTAATAGTTGTATCTGACGACGATGATTATTTCACCGTCGTCGGAGTTTTGCCTGAACTTTCCGAGGGTGAGTCCGTAAGGCTCAAGGGCACATGGGGCTATCACGCCACATTCGGCAGGCAGTTCAAGGCTCAGCTCTGCGAAAGAAATATGCCCTCCTCAGCCGCCGATTTATTAAGATACCTCAGCGCGGGAGCGATAAAGGGCATCGGCCCATCTACAGCTAAAAAAATAATCGACCGCTTCGGCGAAAAATCGTTTGACATTCTCGAAAACGAGCCCGAACGCCTTGCAGAAATAAAGGGTATTTCACTTCGCAAGGCAAACGAAATCTCTAAAATTTTCAACGAACAGTTTGCCGTAAGGCAGATTATGATTAGCCTTGAACGCTTCGGCATGACGCCCAACGAGTGCCTTGAAGCGTACAGGATTTACGGCTCGAACGCCGTTGACTACATCACCGCAAATCCCTATATTCTCTGCTCGGATATTATCGGCATCGGCTTTGACAGAGCGGACGCAATCGCCGCCGCGCTTGACGAGCCGCCCGATGTGAATTTCAGAATCTGCGCAGGAATTATTCATATCATAAAATATAATCTCAATAACGGGCACACCTGTATTCCCCGCAAAAAGCTCCTTAAACCGAGCCTCCAGCTTCTCAACACGGACGAGGACACAATCAACACCGCCGTTGACAGGCTTATAAACTCTCAGCAGCTTTATAAAGAAACGATTGACGGCACGGAATTTCTCTTTGTTCCGTCAGTTCACGAGGCTGAAAAGTCAGCGGCGCAGAGAATACTTATCATGAAAAAATTTCCTCCCGCAGGCAGGCTGACAACGGTTGAGGACATTGAAAAAATCGAGAAAAAAGAAAACATACATTACGAAGAAAAGCAGAGGGAAGCTATCCTCACCGCCATGAATGAGGGTATGCTCATTCTCACAGGCGGCCCCGGTACGGGCAAAACCACAACGCTCAACGGCATTCTGAAGCTCTTTGAAGACGACGAAATTGATGTTGCCCTCACTGCCCCCACAGGCAGAGCCGCAAAGCGAATGAGCGAAATCACGGGCAGGGACGCCAAAACCATTCACCGCCTTCTGGAAGTTGAGTGGGACAAGCACGACAGACCTGTTTTTTCACGCAATGCGCGAAATCCCATTTCAGCGGGCGCGGTTATTGTCGATGAGCTTTCAATGGTTGACGCTGTGCTTTTCGCAAGTCTCCTTGACGCGCTTCCGTTGGGCTGCCGCCTTGTAATGGTCGGCGACTCCGACCAGCTCCCCGCTGTCGGTGCGGGAAATGTGCTTCACGATTTGATAGATTCGGGTATAATGCCCGTTGTTGAGCTTAAAGAGGTTTTCCGTCAGGCGATGGAAAGCAGAATCGTTACCAACGCTCACAAAATCGTATCGGGTGAAATGCCCGAGCTTAACGATAAGAAGAACGACTTTTTCTTTATGAAAAGAAACTCCGCCTATGAAACCGCAAAAACCGTCGCGGAGCTTTGCACAAAGCGTCTCCCGAAAGCCTACGGCTATTCGCCTGTTGCGGATATACAGGTGCTCTGCCCGTCAAGAAAAGGGGAGTCGGGAACAGTCAATCTCAATCAGATGCTTCAGAGCATAATCAATCCCCCCTCAAATAATAAAAACGAGGTTCAGTACGGCAGCCGTGTTTTCCGCGAGGGAGACAAGGTTATGCAGGTGAAAAATAACTACAACATTATCTGGACTAAGGACGACGAGGAAGGCACGGGCGTTTTCAACGGCGATATCGGAATTATCAAAAAAATTGATAAGCTCGACTCCGCCCTTGCCGTGTGGTTTGACGATAAAGAGGCTGTCTATAGCTTTGAAAATCTCAAAGAGCTTGAGCACGCCTACGCAATGACCGTCCACAAAAGTCAGGGCAACGAGTTTGACGCCGTAGTTATCCCCGTCATGGGCGTTGTGCCGAAGCTCTGCTACCGAAATCTTCTTTACACCGCCGTTACAAGAGCAAAAAAGCTCATGGTTATGGTTGGCAGCGAAAAGCAGATTGAAGAAATGGTCAACAACAACACTCGAATGCTTCGATACTCCGCGCTGAAATATTTTCTGACGGAGGGTGCGGAAAATGAGTAAAATCGGCGGCTTCAAAGCAATCAAAGCCATGCTCTTTCCGAAAAAGTGCATTTTCTGCGGCTCGCTGATTTTTGAGTCAGAGAAAAACACCTGTTCGCGCTGTGCCGACGCTTTGCCTTATGTGAGGGGCAAAATCTGCCGTAAGTGCGGCTGTGAAAAGAAAGACTGCTCGTGCAGGTCAACGATTCTTTTTTATGACAGAATTGCCGCGCCGCTTTATTATGAAAACGAAGTTCGGAAATGTATTCATAAAATGAAGTTCGGCTCACGCGAAAAATACGCCGAAAATCTCGCCGAGTATATGTTTGACACTATGAAAGAGCGTTTTGACGGCGAAAGGTTCGATTTTATAGCCTATGTTCCGATGTATGAGTCTGATTTAAAGAGCCGCGGCTATAATCAGAGCGAAATTATGGCTCGGCGCATTTCAGAAATTACGGGACTTCCCGTAAAGGACGGACTTATTAAAAAGATTTATAAAACGGACAAGCAGTCCCGTCAGTCGTCCGTAAGGCGAAGCGGCAATGTAATGGGTGCTTTCGATGTTGCGGAAGATGTCAGCGGCTGTTCTGTTCTTTTGATTGATGATATTAAAACCTCGGGTGCGACCTTGAGTGAATGCGGCAAAATGCTTTATCTCAACGGCGCCGAAAATGTATGCTGTCTTTGTTCGGCAGTGGTTAATATGAAAAAAAGAGATAAGAGGTGAAAACATGGTTGGTACAAATATATGCTTTGACCCGGGCACGTGCAACATCGCGCTGTGGGTTGACGGCAAGGGAACGGTTGTCAACGAGCCGTCCGTTATCGCCTTTGACGCGGAAACTGAAAAAATCAGTGCAATCGGCAAAAAGGCATACGATATGACGGGCAGGAACTCCGACTGGGTTGATGTTCTGCGCCCGATAAAAAACGGAAGCGTGTTCGATTTTCAGACCATGCAGAGCGTGCTGAGCTATTATGTTCAGAAGCTGTGCGGCAGTAAGGTTCTCAAGCCCAACATTCTCGTCTGTGTTCCGTGCGAATCCAATACTGTTGATAAACGAACGATTATCGACCTTGCGACAGCCTCGGGCGCGGCGAAAGCCTGCGTTGTTGAGGAGCCGCTTGCTGCCGCTGTCGGTGCGGGGATAGATGTCAACGATTATCACGGCACGCTTGTTGTGGATATCGGCGGCGGTACGACCGATATCGCTGTTGTCGCAAGAGGAATGATTTGCGTTTCAAAGTGCCTTAAATATGCGGGCAACTCGTTTGACGAGGCGATTATCAACTACATCAAAAAAGAAAAAGAAATTATCATCGGCAAAATAACCGCCGAAAAAGTAAAAAAAGAAATCGGCTGTACGAGCTTTCTTGAAGCTGAGCTTGCCATGCGCGCCGTCGGCAAGGATATTCTTACGGGACTTCCGAAAGAAATTGAAATAACCTCCGCCGATGTGTTTATGAGCATACGCGAGCAGCTTGAGACTATCGCCGAGGAAATACGACTTCTGCTTGAAAAAACTCCTCCCGAGCTTTCGGCTGATGTTTCCGAAAACGGACTTATCATCACGGGCGGAAGCGCATATCTTAAAGGAATCGCAAAGTTTTTCGAGTACCGTACGGGAATCCCCGCAAGGATTGCCGCCGAGCCCGAAAAATGCGTAATGAACGGACTCGCGAAGCTTTCAAAATCAAAGAAGCTTCTTGAAAGAAACGCCTGCTTCTACAAAACAAGGCAGGAGCTCGGCTACGACGAATACTGATAAAGGAGATTTATTATGGAAACCCTCAGATTGATTATTGCTTACATTCTCATTCTTCCGCAGATTATTCTGCCCGCTTTCATGGGCTGGCTCATTCCCGTTAAAGGCTCTAACTTTGAGAAATGGGACGCTTCAAAGGAGTTCAAGCGCAGCTACGCCTTTGAGGTGGAGAAAAAAGCGGATAAGGATTTTGTTATCCTCAACCTTACAGACATTCAGCTTGGCGAAAATGAAATGCGTTCTGAATACGGCACAATGGCAAAGGCTGTTATTGACGAGCTTGTTGAAACAACAAATCCCGATATGATTACCGTTACGGGCGACAACGGCAGCGGATGCTACACATACATCACCCTCGCAAAATGGCTTGACAGCTATGATATTCCGTGGGCTCTTGTAATGGGCAACCACGACGGACAGGGTACTCCTAACGAAAAATGGTGCGCCCGCTCACTCCTTACCTCCAAAAACGGACTTTTCAAAATGGGACCTAAAGATATGGGCATCGGCAACTACATTGTCAACATCACAGAGAACGGCAAAATTATCCACACTCTGTTTATGATGGACACTCACTCCGACGCTCAGGACGGAAGCATAAACAAAGTTCCCGATGTTCACGGCTATGACCACCTCTGGGAGCCTCAGCTTGATTGGTACAAGTGGGCTGTTGAGGGCATCGAAAAGGTCAACGGCGGCAAGGTTCAGAGCACCGTTTTCATGCACATTCCCGTTTATCAGTACAGACTCGCGTGGAACTCTCACTATGACAAGGAGAACGGCTGCTTCAAGCCAGAGTATGCCGACACCGATTTCGGCGTAAATCACGAGTGGATCTGCTCCGCCGAAAAGGACAACGGCTTCTTTGATTTGTGCAAGGAGCTCGGAAGCACAAAGGATATGGTTGTCGGTCATGACCATGTAAACTGCTCGTCAATTCTCTATGACGGAATCCGCCTTTCCTACGGCGTGAAGTGCGGCGCGGGCTGCTACTGGGAGCCTGAAATGAGCGGCGGCACAACAATAACAATCCACAGCGACGGCACAACGGCAATCGAGCATCATTTCATCGACGCGAGCGAATACCTCGCAAAATAATTTTACATTACCGACGGGAGCGCAAAATCGCGCTCCCGCTTCTCATTTTTTTGCACATTCTTCCGTCCACGGTCGTAGGGGAGCGCATTGCGCTCCCGCGGTTCTTGAATAATTTGCCGTCTTCGGTCGTAGGGCAGGGGCTTGCCCCTGCCGTATAAAAAACGCAAAATCATACGTCTCCGTCGGTAGGGGCGATTATCAATCGCCCGCTTTTTATATTCGGGTTACCACGGTTGAAATTTTATAATTCTGAGGTCGATGCGGAGGTTTTGTATTATTTTATATCACGGTATGTGTTCTATCTGAATTTTGCCGTAAATCCGCGGATTGTCGGGGACGCCAACCCCTACAAATTTGCCGTTTCACCGAGCTTGTAGGGGACGACGCCCTCGGCGTCCCGTGTTCGAATTCCGCACATTCTTCCGTCCACGGTCGTAGGGGAGCGCATTGCGCTCCCGCGGTTCTTGAATAATTTGACGTCTTCGATTGTAGGGCAGGGGCTTGCCCCTGCCGTGTTAATTAACGCCCGTTTTTTGCAATATTGTTGCTCAACTATGAACAACCCTCCTTTTTCAAATATTTTTAAAAAAGGTCTTTGCAAATCCGCCCCGATGATGTATAATAACTAATGTGAGTATCTTTGCTCAGTTGTCATTGGAAAGGGGAATACTAACTTGGATACAACATATTCGGTTTCGCTAAACAAAATTATCGACGCTCACGGCTTTGAGGTCGTGTATGCGCCCGAGGACATAAAAAACCGTACAGTTATATCACCCGATGTAAGCAGACCTTCTCTGATTTTCACGGGATTTGAGAAGTATTTTGACAGCCGCCGACTTCAGTTCATAGGTGCTCAGGAGTATGATTTCCTCACAGGCTTTTCAGAGGATGAAATCGACGCAAAGGTTAAGCTTTTTCTTTCGCACGGCCCCGTTGCGGTTATTCTGACGCGAGGCAGAGAATATCCCGACAGCTTTATCAAATATGCTGAGGAATATTCCGTTCCGCTTCTCAGAACTCATGACACAACCTCAAACATTATGAGTACGATTATTTCATATCTTAATGTTGAGCTTGCTCCGAGAATAACCCGACACGGCGTTTTTGTTGAGGTTCACGGCGAAGGCGTGCTGATACTCGGCGAAAGCGGCATCGGCAAGAGCGAAACCGCCCTCGAGCTTATCAAAAGAGGGCACAGACTTATTGCGGACGACGCGGTTGATATCCGCAGAACATCGTCAAGAACGCTTGTAGGTTCAGCTCCGGAAAATATCAGGCATTTTATCGAACTCCGAGGCGTAGGCATTATTAACGCAAGGCGACTTTTCGGCGTAGGCGCGGTTAAACTCACAGAAAGAATCGACATGGTTATTCAGTTAGAGCCGTGGGAAGAGGGCAAAACCTACGAAAGATTAGGCCTTGAAAGCGAATATACCGACATTCTCGGAATTCAGGTTCCCATTTACGTTGTGCCTGTTCAGCTCGGCAGAAACCTCTCAATTATCGTTGAGGCCGCCGCGATGAACAACCGTCAGAGGAAAATGGGCTACAACGCCGCCAGACAGCTTCTTCACAACCTCGGCATGGACGAAATCGCCCCCGATGAGAAAGAGCTCGACATCTGGCATGATTTTTAAGGAGGATTTAATTATGTATCGTATAGGCGTAGATTTAGGCGGAACAAACATTTCAGTAGGCGTAGTTGACGAAAAATTCAACATAGTAGGCAAGGGCTCTGTTAAAACAAACGCTCCCCGTCCCGCGGAGGAGATTTTTGACGACATCAAAAAGGCTATTGATCTGGCTGTTGCCGACGCAGGCATCACAATGGACGACATCAGCGTTGTCGGCGTAGGCACACCCGGTTCTGTCGATGACGAAACAGGCAATATCGACTTCTCAAACAACCTCAAATTTCATAAAGTACCCGCAAAGAAAATGCTTGAAGAAAGAACAGGCAAGCCCTGCTTCTTTGCAAATGACGCAAGCTGTGCGGCTCTCGGCGAGCTTTATGCAGGCGCGGGCGAAGGGCACAAAAACCTCATCGCCGTTACTCTCGGCACAGGCGTCGGCAGCGGCATTGTTATCGACGGCAAGGTTTTCAGAGGTGCTAACTCCGCAGGCGGCGAGATAGGTCATACCGTTATTTTTGTAAACGGCGAGCCCTGCAACTGCGGCAGAAACGGATGCTGGGAGCGTTACGCTTCAGCGACAGCTCTTATCGCTCAGACCAAAAAGGCAATGGAAAAGAATCCCGACAGCAAGATGTGGAACTGTGCGTGCGGCGATCTTGAAAAGGTCAGCGGCAGAACTGCTTTTGACGCCATGAGAATGGGCGACGAAACGGCAAAAGAAGTTGTCGATAAATACATCTATTATGTAGCTGTCGGCATTATCAACATCATCAATGTTTTCCAGCCCGATGTTCTCTGCGTCGGCGGCGGTATCTGCAACGAGGGCGAAACTCTCCTTGCTCCTATCCGTAAGTATTGTGAAGAAGAAAGATATTCAAAATACGCCAAGAAGCAGACAATTATATGCAGAGCAAAGTTAGGCAACGACGCAGGCATTATCGGCGCGGCAATGCTCAACAACTGATGGTAACCGTATGAACAATTACGAAATAATTTACGATTTTGCTCAGAAAAACGGCTGTCTTGCATATTACGACGAGCCGCTGAGCAGGCACACTTCCTTTAAAATCGGCGGCAACGCTCCGCTTTTTGTGATTCCTCAGAGCGACAAGGCTCTTGCCGCTCTGCTTTCTGAATGCAGAAGCAGGGGAGTGCGTACATTCATTCTCGGCAACGGAAGCAATCTGCTCGTTTCGGACGACGGAATTGACGCGGTTGTTATCCTTATGTGCCGTGAAAACGCCGAAATCACCAAGATTTCAGACAATAAAATCAAAGCCGACGCAGGTGTTTCACTTATGAAGGTCTGCCGCTTTGCGCTGAACGAGAGCCTTTCGGGGCTTGAGTTCGCTTTCGGTATTCCGGGGAGCGTCGGCGGCGCGCTGTTCATGAACGCGGGCGCATACGGCGGCGAGATAAAAGATGTTGTCGTTGAGGCGGAGTGCCTTACTCCCGACGGCGAAATCGTTACGCTTACAAATGAGCAGATGCAGTTCGGCTACCGCACGAGCGTCTTCAATAAAAACGGATATATCGTTCTGAGTGCTGTCTTTGAGATGAAACAGGAAGACCCTCAGCTCATAAAGGCGGCTATGGACGATTTTCTCAACAGAAGAAAGACAAAGCAGCCGCTTGAATACCCGAGCGCGGGCAGTGTTTTCAAACGCCCCGAGGGATATTTTGCAGGCGCGCTTATTCAGGACTGCGGTCTGAAAGGCAAAACCATCGGCGGCGCGCAGGTCAGTGAAAAACATTCGGGCTTCATTATCAACATCGGCGGCGCAACGGCAAAGGATGTTACAGACCTTGTTGATTTCGTCAGAGATACCGTTCTCAGAGAAAAAGGCGTCGAGCTTGAGCCCGAAATCAGAATAACGCATTGATTTCTCAGCGGTAGGGGCGATTATCAATCGCCCGTTTCAAGAGCATTTTTATTTGCAGTTCCTCTCCCTCAGTCAGCTTCGCTGCCTGCTCCCTCGTCAAAGGGAGCCGAAACAGCCTCCCTTGGGGGAGGTGGCAAAATCTCCGATTTTGACGGTGGGGGTTTCTTTAAGTAAGATGTAATAGTGAATAGTGAAAAAGTGAAAGTTGTATAGTAAAAGTGGACACCATAGAGAGTTAATGATAGAATTAACAAAGAACAATATGATTTGACGGGTTGTCGGGGACGCCAACCCCTACAATTGCTCCACTCAAACCGAGCCTGTATGGGACAACATTCTCGACAATCTTCCGTCTTCGGTCGTAGGGCAGGGATCGCAGTAGAAAATAATCCAGTGAATTATTTTCTACGGTTGCGACACATTCTGTCAACGGCAGTTGACAGTTTCTTTTAAATGCCCCTGCCGCTGTTAAATATCTGCACATTTTTCCGTCCTCGGTCGTAGGGGCAATTATCGATCACCCGTTTCAATTCCCTCAGAATATCTTTCTGTAGAGCTCCTGGAACACAACATAAAGTCTTGCGCTAAGGAGAATATGCGCGAGCTTGTCAAAGAATTTCTGCGCGTCCGTGCGTGTGTCCTCAATAATAAATCTCGCCATGTTTCCGTCGTCGCAGGTGAACGGCTGTGAGAAGCAGATTCCGCCCGCGCCGATGAGCTGGAAGCGGACATAGCAGGTGATGTCGTCCGAATGTTCTCTGAGCTTGATTGTCGAAACAATGCTGCCGTCTGCGGCTTTTTCTGTTGTTTCAACAAGGATTTTTTCGTTGGCAATCCACTGAACCTTGTCGGCATTTTTCGCGCTGATTGTGATAATATCGTTTTCATCGTCAACGGTTATGCCTGTAACCTGCGGAAGCGGACCTTCGCCCACAAAATCATCGGGCATTTCTTTTCTTGCTCTGCGGCCGACAACAAAGAAGCTGCCGCGCTCCATGGTTGTTTTCACATTTTCAAGGCTGTATTCGGGGAGAATGAAGTCCATGTAAGATGTGTCAATGTCGCTGAGCTTGTGAGCGTCGCTGTTGCCGAAGCCCCATACCGTGCGCTCGCCGCGCGGAATAACATACTGAAGCACGTTGTCCCAAAGAATACGGTCAGATGAGCCGACGGAGTCAACGCGGTTGAGAATTTCCATACCGAGGCAGGACTCGTATTTGTTGAAAATCTCGCCGAAATAGCGGACGTTCTTTATATCCCTTGCTTTTTCGGGGTGAGTTGCCGAGCCGAGCCAGTCGCCGGGGTGATTTATAACTGAAATTCCGCCTGCCTTGTCAACATGCTTAACGGCGTATTCGTGGCCGTTTTCAAAGCCGATATCGCCCTCGCCCCAGTCGCAGAAATAGCCGTTGACATGGCTCTTTGTCATTGTAACCATGTTAAGCTCAATCGCGGTGGGTACGCACTGAAGCCCTCTGCCCTGAGTTCTGCCCGACTCTGCGGAGAACGCGTAAGTGCCGCCTGTTATGGCTTTGAATTCGTCGTCGGTGAGTTTTGTAACCTTTCTGCCCGCGATGTACTGATAAAGATACAAAGGCAGCTGAGTAGGTCTTTCGTTCCAGTTCTTGCCGATAACGCCGTGGTCGGCAAAGCCGAGAATGTCGAAGTTGTTTTCGTAATAACCCTTAATCATGGTTGCATAATCTTCCGTAGCGTCGCTGATTGTCGAGTGCGTGTGAAGATTCGTTTTGTAATGGTTTTCGGGATTACCGAGTAAATCCGCAACCGCTTCATAAGGATTGCTGATTTTGTAGTCAACCGTATCTGCCGCGAATGCGGGAATAACCGCGCCTGCACAGAGAATAACGCTGAGAATCAGAGCAAGTATCTTTTTCATAAAACAACCGCCTTTTCTGTATTTATTTTTGCGCCTACATTATAGACGAATGAAATGATATTTTCAAGCATTTATTTAATTATTTTATTTTTGCGTCAGACAGCATCCTGCTGTTTGAAATCCGTTCAATTTTCTGTCCCCGTCGGTTGGGATGATTATCAATCGCCCGTCTTTTATATTCGGGCTACCACGGTTGAAATTTTGCGGTTTTGAGGTCGATGCGGTAATTTTGCAATTATCTCTTTCGCGGTATCTGTTCTATCTGAGATTTTCGTAAATTCACGGGTTGTCGAGGACGCCAACCCCTACAACCACATGGCTCAGACTGAGCTTGTAGGGGACGACGTCCTCGGCGTCCCGATATTCTAATTCCGTAAAATCTACCGTCCTCACGAGTAGGGGAGCGCATTGCGCTCCCGCTTTCTCGGGGTTTAACCCCGAGAAAAAACATGGCTCCCTTGTGCAAAGGGAGCTGGCGAGCGTATCCGAGACTGAGGGATTGTCTGTTCAAATTCTGCACAGTTTTTCGTTTCCATCGGCAGGTGCGATTATCAATCGCCCGTCTGAAATCCGCAAAGAAAAAGACGGTCGGAAACCCGCACCGCCTCTTTCTTTTTAGGAAGGATTTATATGAAGAAAAGTGAGATTGTGATTTGAAAGATTTTCAAAAATCACAAGATTAAATGTACCATATCCAGCCGAAAAGCAGAGTGATTATAATCCACTGAGCGAAGGAGTATTTTACCGTTATGGTGCACTGGTCGGCGAAGGTGTTGCCGTATTCGTCGGAAACAACGCAGGTAACATTTGATGAGCCTCTTTTAAGACCGTAAAAATTACCGTTTTTGTCAACGCTGACGGATTTGCCGTTGTCCGAAATATATTTTACCGTATAGTCGGTGCTTTCGTCTCCGTCAACAGTTACGGGAACTGTTCCGCTCTGCTTTGCGTTGATTGTAATGTTCTCAACCTTTATGCCTTTGAGCGCACCGGCAGGCATTTCTTTGACAGTTACAGGGAAAGACACGCTCTTGCCCGAATATGTTACGGTAACATTCTGAGTACCTGCGGCGGTGAATTTGTCGGCATCGCACGAAAAGCCGCCTGTGATGATTTTTTCTTCACCGTTTCTGAATTTTGCGGTAAGAGAAAGACCGTCGGTTGATAAGGTGTTGCCTGTGTAATACTCTGTCTTTTTCGGAAGAGTGTTTATTGTGAGAGATTCAATATCGCTCGTGTTTACCGTGAACGCCTTGACGGGAACATTGTTGAAGCCATCTTCGTTGCCGTCCACCCACGGATCACTGCCGCTTTTCACAAAGCTCTGACCTTTTTCAGAAAAGAATTTCAGATTAAGATTTATCATCTTCAGCACAAAAGACTGATACTCCTTAAAACCGCCCTCAACAGGCATTAAAACCTTATCGCCGAGGCTGTGCAGAGTAACCACAACTGCAAATTTTTCGCCTTTTTCAACGGGATATGTGCCGTTGAGCCTGACAAGATAATAGCCCGATTTTCCGCAGGTCAGACTTTTCTGCTCGCGGAGAGTTCCGCTTTCGGGATTGCCCTCGTCGGTGAGATTTGTGTAAAGAGAAACATCGGCGGTATAATAAAGAGCGTTTTCCGTAAGAGAAAAGCTTACCGCTGAGACAGCTTCATTGTCGTTTTCAGCCGTGAAAATGTTTGCCATTGAGCTGTTGTTTTCGAGAATCAGGTTGTTCAGGCATATCGCACCGTCATACTGATAGGTTTTGCCGTAGCTGCCCGAGGGAACCGCGGTCAAATAAGTGTATTCTTCGATGCCCTTGGTGTAATATGAAATCCAGAAATAGCCTTCATCGCCCCAGTCTGCGCCCCAGCTGTTTTTGGCAAGCCACGCGCCGTCGGCACCAGGGTCAAGCGAAAAGTTGTCCGCAGAGTAGCTGTCATCCCAGCCTATTACGGTAACGGCGTGATTGGCTGTTTCATCAACGGGGAAAAAGAAACCGTAGCCGTCATCGGTACGCTTGTAAAAAAGTTCATCAGCTGTTCCGTAAAAAGATATGTACGCGCAGCCGTAATCGAGGATAGCTTCTTTCATTGAATCAATGGCGGCGTTGTCATAAGCGCAGGATTGCGAAAAGGTAAGCTGATAATCAGAGACATATTTGTATGAACTGTCGAAGTGCATGTCTTCAGCGTTTTCGCTGTACGGGAAATCTTTTTCAAGAGCAAAGCCCGAACCGCGCGCAAGGGTTACGTTTGCGATAGCAGGGGAGCCGCCTCGGATGCTTTCCGAAAAGGCATATTCGTCTTTGTCAGCCGCCGACTGCGGATTTTCAGTAACTGTATTGTTTGTGAAATGCGTAAGGTGAGCTTCTGAAAGGTCGATGCTGTCTTTTGTTTCAAATCCCTGTTTGATAAGGCTCGTTTCCGCGGCGGAGCAGCACGCGAATGCCCAGCAGGTTCCGAAAGGACGCTGCTCTTTTACGCTTGTAATAAGACCGTAATCTCTTGCGTCATATTTTTCGGGGTATTCTTTCAGAACGAGTGAATCTTCCGTGAACAGGTCTGACGGGTTGGTTGCATCAAAATCATCGATATTTTCGTAATCATAGACAATTTTGGTTATTCCGCCGTCAGAAACAAGCCTGCCTGAGATGATTCTGTCGGAAAGACTGCTCTTGCCGTCTTTATTTTCAGCGAAAGCGGCAAATGAGCATGAAAGCATGATAAGTGCTGCAATCAGAATTGAAATTATTTTTTTTAGCATAATTATTCCTCCTTTAATGTTGTAATCTGATTATACAACACCGTTTCGGAAAATGTTGTGAAAGGGAATAAATGGTATAATCTGAGGAATAAAAAGTCAAAAGATGAACGCAGTATGAAGAGGTTTACAGCGAATCTACCGTCCTCACGAGTAGGGGAGCGCATTGTGTCCCGCTTTCTCGGGGTTTAACCCCGAGAAAAAATATGGCTCCCTTGTGCAAAGGGAGCTGTCGAGCGTATGCGAGACTGAGGGATTGTCTGTTCTAATTCTGCACAGTTTTCCGTTCCCATCGGCAGGCGCGATTATCAATCTCCCGTCTGGAATCTGCACCAAATCCGCAAAGAAAAAGACGGTCGGAATTCCGTACCGCCTCTTTCTTTTTAGGAAGGATTTTATTTTGAAAACATCTGTTTGAGTTGTTCGTTTAATACACCTTAATTATACACATCTTCTTTTGCCAAATGCTGCGAAAGGGAACGAACAGCAAAAAAAAAGGAACGAAAAGCAGTAAAACGCAAAATCAATTGACATATTCTCCGCGCAAGACTATAATTAACTGAAATATTTTCAGGGGGTATTTTATGGAAACTGAACTTATCGAAACGGGCATTTTTTCAATTCTTCCTCCGCTTATCGCAATTTCCCTCGCGCTTATTACAAAAGAAGTCTATTTCTCGCTTTTCCTCGGTCTGCTGTCGGGCGTTGTGATTTACGGCGCGTTCGCGGGCGGCTCAGTGCTTTCTGTCATCACAAATATGTTTGACATGATTGCAAACAAAATCTCGGGCAACGCGTACATGATAATTTTCCTCGCGCTTCTGTGGGCTGTGGTTGTGCTCATTTCAAAGTCGGGCGGCAGTGAAGCGTTCGGCAGGTGGGTGAGCAAACGCCTTAAAACAAAGAGGGGAGCGTGCCTCGCGACCTCGCTTCTCGGCTGTCTTGTTTTTATCGACGACGGCTTCAACTGCCTTACAATCGGTACGATTATGCGCCCTGTTTTTGACCGCCACCACATTTCACGCGAAAAGCTGGCGTATATAATCGACGCAACCGCCGCGCCCGTGTGCATTATCGCGCCTGTTTCAAGCTGGGCGGTCGCAATCGCGAGCGAAATCAGCTCGGAGAACGGCTTCAACGCCTTTCTTTCCACAATTCCGTATAATCTCTATGCCATTCTCACCATTTTCATGGTGCTTTTCATCTGCATTTCGGGCAGGGATTTCGGAAAAATGAAAAAAGCCGAGCTGAAAGCAAATGAAGAAAATCCCGAAGAAGAAAGCGGCGAAAGCAAGGCTGTCAAAGGCAGAGTTATCGACCTTGTGCTTCCGATTATCGTGCTCATCATCTGCGCCATTCTCGGCATGGGCTATGTCGGCGGCTTTTTCAGCGGCGTTCCGTTTTCGCAGGCAATCGGTGAAAATCCCACCGCAGGGCTTACCCTCGGAGCGTTTGCCGCGCTGATTACGGCGGCGGTGCTCTATCTTCCGCGCAGAATAATGAAGCCTAAAGAGTTTATGGAGTCAATCGTGAACGGCATAGGCAGTATCGTTCCGCCGATGCTGATTCTGATTCTTTCGTGGAGTCTGAGCGGTGTCTGCCGTGAAATGATAGGCACGGGGATTTATATCTCGCACCTCGTTGAGGGCATGAGCCTGTCGTACAGATTTTTACCGTTCATCGTTTTTGTTGTGGCGGCGGCGATGTCGTTTTCCATGGGATCGTCGTGGGGCACATTCAGTATTCTCATTCCGATTGTTTCGATGATTTGCGCCAACGACAGCACCTCAGCGTTCCTCATTCCCGCGCTCGGCGCGACGCTCGCGGGCTCTGTCTATGGCGACCATTGCTCACCGATTTCCGACACTACAATTCTTTCTTCAATCGGCGCGCAGTGCGAGCATATCAACCATGTTGATACCCAGCTCCCGTACGCAACTCTCGTCGCGGCAATGTGCGCCGTCGGCTATTTGCTCATAGGCTTTTCTGTCAATAATTTTGTTGCCATAGCCGTCAGCCTCGCCCTCCTCGCCGCCGCAATATTCGTTATGAATAAATTGAAAATCAAGGCAGATGCCAAATCATAATCTCCCGCCTTCATCGGTAGGGGCGATTATCAATCGCCCGTTTTCAGAACACTGAAATCTATTTTTTCTCTCCCTCAGTCAGCTTCGCTGACAGCTCCCTCGTCAGAGGGAGCCTGATTCGCCTCACCTTGTCAGGGGAGGTGGCGTGCGAAGCACGACGGAGGGGTAGTTCTTTAAGTAAGAAGTAAGAGTGAATAGTGAAGAAGTACAGTAAGTGCGATTACCAATCGCCCGTTTTCAAAAAATGTAAAAATTCCCTTGTTGAACATTCTCTCTCGTTGTGCTATAATATTTCAAATTCAGAAAACAGGTGATTTACTATGAACTACATTCAGCTTGACGACTGCCGCGAGTGGCATTTTAAGAATATCCCCGCGTTCACGGGCGGAGAATTACAGCCTTATTTTGCCGACTGCGGCACAGGACTTGCCGACTGCGAAGGCTCATTCATGCACACTTTCAAAAACGCCGACGAAAAAGCGGTTTGCGCTTACGCCGCCGGGCTTGAAAAGAGCTTTAAAAAGGTGTTTGAAAATAAAATCGAGGACAACCTCTTTTATCAGTTCAGCACGCCCGAGGGTTTGCTCTATGTTTCTTTTCTGAAAAATCACGCCGTTGTCAGAGTTATCCTTGACCGCTGTGAGACAAAAACCGCCGACGAGTTCAGCTGTGCCGACTTTGAAAATCTCTGCGCCGACACTAAATTCTCGCAGTATTCGCTCCATTACGACGCGATGATAAGAGGCACGACGAGCGACTGCGGAATGAACTATGTCTATCGTCTGCGCGACAACAGCCTTATTATCATCGACGGCGGCGAATTCGAGCAGGCAACGGATATTGCCGTGGCTGACTACATGGATTTCCTCCACAATCTGACAGGTACGGCGGCAGGGGAGAAGATGCGCGTTTCACTTTATATCTGCACTCACGCGCACAACGACCACTGCGATTTCATGTCGAAACTTATCCGCTTCCATTCTGACGAAATTGAGGTTGAAAGGGCGGCGTTCAACTTCCCGAATCCTCAGAACACGCGCCATTCGGACTCTGTCGCGCCGTTCAGAAACCGACTTCTTGAAAAATACCCGAACATTCAGTACATAAAGCCCCACGCAGGCTGTAAATTCACGGTCGCCAACGCAGAAATCGAGCTTCTTGTGTCGAATGAGGACACAATCGGCGTTGACCCCGAGGACACTTACCCGGGCACGAACGATACATCAATGATTTTCAGCATAACTGCGGACGGCGTTAAAACGCTGTTCCTTGCGGACTGCGGCGAGGACAATGGCTCGGTTTTAATCGGAAATTACAGCGAAAAAATCACCGACAGCGTTCTGCTTCAGGCGGCTCACCACGGAATCAACAGGATTTATGATGTTTATGAGCGTCTGAACACAAAATTTGTGCTTCTTCCTCAGTGCAAGATGAACATGGATACCCGCTTTGATGATGTCTATGCCCATATGTGTGCCCGTTACGGTGAGGAAAATATCCTCCTTGCACACGACGCGACGGATGTTTTCACGCTGAAAGACGGCGAATATACCTGTGAAAAAAGAGAGCACATCGGCTGTGCGTATGACGGCTCTGAATGGTAAAAACATGGGGCTGCCGCCTTAGGCACAGTCTCGCAAGGATACTTTTGTTTTTGACGGATAATTTTCCCGAATACTGCATCAAATCCGCATCCGAATACGCCAGTATGCGTGATGCGGATTTTCTTTGTCTTCAGAAAAATTCTCTCATCAAAAACTGCTTCGCACCTTAAAATGAT
>JAZUFU010000070.1:0-2542 GCA_045640865.1 Acutalibacteraceae bacterium
AGCGGCAATAATCGGTGTCGGCTCTCTTGCACTCGGCGCACTTCTCGGCGCGATGATTACAAAGCTCGCAGGCAGAAAGAAAAAAGAAGAAGTTACCGCAGAAGCATAAAATTTATAAAATCCTCCGAAGTATCTTTTCGGGGGATTTTTTTAAAAAGCATCAGCCCTTAATTCAAATTTATCGTATAAAAAAGTGTAAAACAAATTTTAAAAAATACTTTCATTGTAATTCCAGGTGTGCTACAATGAGAAAAAATGACAGGAGTGTGTTGCTATGAAAAAAATACTCGCTATTGTTCTTGCCGTAATTATCGGCGTTTCAGCTTCAATGAACGCATTTGCGGCATCGGCGAAGAAAACCTATATCAGCGACATTGTTGCCGTAACGGCAAAGGATGAAGCTGACGCAAAATCACAGCTTGAAAAAGACGGCTACAAGCTTCTTTCAAACAGCAATGTCAATTCATCGCTTAAAACGGGCGTTTACATCGGCTACAAAGAAACCGACAACGCTGACGAAGCTATCACGGACATTGCAGGCATGAACATGACCGGCAAGTTCAATTACTCTGACTATAAAGCGATAATGGAGCAGAACAAGGAGCAGATTAAGGAAACAATCGACAACTTTGAGCCTGTTATCGCGGAGTTCCAGACGAATTACGAAGCGGGGAAACCCACAGCTCTTGCGGCATACAAATCTCTGAATGTATTTAAAGATGACGACAGCGGCAAGCTCATGGGCGATTATCTGCTTGAATACGATTTCAGCGACGCATCAGAGAAGAATATGACTGACACTTTCATGCAGGCAAATTCAAAAATTATCCTTACAATTATGCAGCAGGCGGCATTTGCGGGCGATGATAATGACAACACCATGATTGACAGACTCACAGAGCTCGGACCTGACGGCGTATCCGCAAAATACAAGGGACTTTATCCCTCAATTGCAAAGGCAAATCAGGCTATGGCGGCTGAATACGGCAACACTGCAGCAGAAATCTATAAGGACTGGGACAGTGTTTATAATTATATTTGCGAAGCCGAAAAGAACATCAAGGTTGACGAAGACGGCGTAATAAACGCTTCTGAGGATATGTTCAAGACCGAGAAAATAAATGAGGAAGATTATAAGAATATTGAGGACGAAAAAGTAAAAGACTGCATTAAAACAGTTAATACTGTTACGGAAATGGCGGATATTACAAAAGATGAAATCAACTATGCTTTCTACAATCTGCTGAGCATGACCGAGTACGGCGATGGAACATTACTTGATTTCTTTAATCGTCCCGCAAGTGAAGTCAAAAAAGAGGAACTTTATCCTTTCGTTGACGCGATGAGCGACGGACAGCGCTCGCAAATAGCCGTAAACGGACTTTTGCTCACCCTTGAAAGCGCACTCGGCGATGTTGAGGAAGATAGTGAGGAAGCGGAAGATGTTGTTGAGGATGTTGAAAACGCAACCGATATGGTTGGCGAAACTTCAATTTATTACGGCGTTGACAGAAGCGTGTTTGAGGACGGCGTTGCTTTCACAAGCGCGGCGACGGAGCACGAAAATTTAACAGGCGAAAGCTGGCTTTCAAAGCTCGGAATTGAGAATGAAAAAGGTTTCTGGCTCACAACCTCTGTTGTTACAACATTTATTTCGGGCATTCTTATTGCGGCTGTTCTGAAATCTTCTTCTGTTCAGAAAGCACTTATATCGGCGGAAAAGGCTTCAGTAGAAGCGGCAAATAAACAATACAACACTGCAAGAGCAAATTATGAGAATCTGACGAAAAGATATGTAGATGTGAAGCAGGAATATTATGAGCTTTCTAAGGGAATTAAAACTGTAGACGGTAAAAAAGAACTTATTAAAGATTTGGAGAACCTTCCTGAATACAAGTATGAATTTCAAGGACAAATTAAAGCTGCCAAGGCTGATTATGATGCTGCATTAGATGAACTTAATCATGTTGAACGAACTTTTGAAGACCCGAATGTCGGCAGAACGGCAGGCATTGTAAAATGCGTTTCATTCGTTTTGCTTGTTGTTATGCTTGCGGTTGACGCTTACGCAATTTACGAATATGTAACGGCAGACGCGCTGCAGGAAGAAAAAATCCCTCACCACATCATGACGGCGGCAACAACCGAATACGGCGAGGATTATGTTTACTACGCGGCGGTAAAGAATCTCAACGGCGAAGCGGCTGACACAAATAATCACGAAGCTGACGCAAAAATCGGCTGGCTCACACTTTACACAACAAAGGACAAAGCGGCAGGCAATCCTATTCTTGCTGAAAACTTCAAGCTTCAGACAGGCTCATCGAGCTTTAAGGAAGGCGCGTCTTTCGTTCATCTTTTCAATGAATCAGCGGCTCTCAATCTTACAGATGAAAAATACACAGGCGTTAAGGACAGCATGAACGGTACATACATCACGTTTAACCGTGCCGCTTCAACGCTTGTCGGCAGTGCTGTTACAAACGGCACAGCGGCTGTAATCGGTGTCGGAGGACTTGCACTCGGCGCACTTCTGGGCGTG
>JAZUFU010000071.1:0-20781 GCA_045640865.1 Acutalibacteraceae bacterium
AGTCTTCCATTTTTCATCTCCTGTGCGCTCATAAAGCTTCATCAGGAACGGCACAATGTTGGTCAGCGGGTCGCAGGGATTAGAGCTGATTGTTTCTCCTGTTCTGCTGTCTATTATAATATTCCACGTGCCGTCTTCACGAACGGTTTTCAGATAAAACTCACCGATTTTTACTGCGGCGTCAAAATATTTCCGTTCTTTGATTTTTTCTTCAAGCAGCAGATATGACCTGCCGACATACGACGGATAAAGCATCATGACAGTGTTCCTGCGATTGCCGACAAGTGTGCCGTCATAGCGGCCCTTTTCCGTGTTGCAGTAATCGAGCTGATATGTAGGCGGGATACCGTCCATCGGGCCGTTATCGTGCGGAGTGATTTCAAAAAGATAGTCCGCACAGTTCTTGGCAATTTTCAGCGCGTCATCAGCCTTTTCGGGGCAGAATGACGCAAATCTGAGCATGGCATTCAAAACCGCGGAGTGCATTTTGCTCGGGTAGCCGTTTAAAAGATAGTTCGGGTCGGGCTTGCCGTTGTCGAGCCAGTAGCGGATAAAGTCAAGGTTCATTATATAATCATAAGCACGGGACGCACATTCCTTATAGGAGCATCTGGTCTTCGGCAAATCCGTATTGAACGGAGCGAGCTTGAAAAATGTTCTCGCACCGACTAAAAAGCCCTCGCTGTTATCCTCGTTTACTGTTCTGACCGTCAGCTCAACAACGCCCTCGGGTATGTCTTTCCATATTTCCGTAAGCAGAGCCGACGGCTTTTCAGCGTCAAAAGTATGAATTTTTCCGTTTTCATCTTTTGCAGAAAATCTGTATTTCTTGCATCCCGATATTGACTGAAACTGGAATGACGGAACATACATGAACTGAAATGCCTCCGCGTTCCAGAATGATTTTCCGTTTTCTCCGCCGTGATGCGCGGTCGTTTCCGCACTGTTGCATTCTCTTTGAGCCTGTTTATTTAATTCTTCGTTTGTCATAATAATACCCCTCAATCTGTCGGTTAATGTTCAGTTGTTGATGAGATAAAAATCCGTGTTTGAAACGCAGGCAACATCATCTGCCTCGCTCATCATGGTTATGAGCTTTTCGAGAGCTTCGTATTTTTCAAAGGCGTCAAGCTCATATCCGTGCCCCCAGACATAGAAAAGCTTATCTTCGCCGTCATCTTTAAGAAATTCCTCCGCAAGCTCAAACAGGCGGTCGTCAAGGATTGAACAGGTCGGCTGCCATTCAAGATAATCGTCGGGGAAGTCGAAGCCGTAGGTTGAGGTCGTGCCTCTCGCGTATTTTATCGTGGTGTATTTCTTCAGATTTTCTTTGGATTTTTCGGTGAATTCCGTATCGCCGCCGGGGTATGCCATGCCGACAGGGTAATTTCCCGTCAGTCTTTTGATTTTCAGTGCGTCGCGCTCATATTCAAACCAGAGACCGAGGGGATTGTCGTCGAAGTTTTTAGCGGAGCTGTGCTCATAGCCGTGAACGGCAACATCAAATCCGTCATACGCGCCCGATTTTATTTCTTCCTTTGTCAGCCGCTGATGAGTAGTGCCGGGCTTGCCTATCATGTCCGCAACCCATTCCCAGTTTTCTCCGCAAAGTCCCGAGTTGATGTTGAATGTAATGCCCTTGAAATTATGCTTTTTGCAAATCTCAATTATCCTGTAATCCTGCGTGATGCCGTCGTCAAAGCTGAGCGTAAAATATTTTTTGCCTGTCGGTTTAACGCTCGGCTCTTCGGGGATTTTAACAAAGCCGTTGACGCAGAAAGCAAGTACAGCGGCAACAATAGTGCTCAGAATTCTCATAATCAGTTCACCTTTACTTTAAAATATGTATTCTTTGTTCGCTTCAAGCGGAATATTTTTACTCTCAAGAATAAAAGTACCGCCGCTTACAGTGGATTTCACGTTGTATTTTCCGTCCGAATATTTAACGGAAACAATACCGTCTCTGATTGGAACAACCGCGTCAAAAAACTTATATTTGCCCGCGTTCGGTCTGATTTCAAAGGTCTCTGAGCCGAGCGAGGTTGGTTTTACTCCCGCACAGCCCTCAAGCAGAAGCAGAACGGGGCCGCTTCCCCACGCGTGGCAGAGTGATTTCCCGTAGGGCTTTCCGTACATTTTAAGGTGTTCGTCGCCGCTGAGCTTCGGGTTGAATTCCTCCCATATGCTCGTTGCTCCGAGGTCTATCATTCCGCCCCAGTATGAGCTGATGTAGTCCTGCGCTGATTCGATTTTGCCGATTTTGCACAGTGCCATCAGTTCATAGAGCTTGAAATACGGCGTTGTAATCTGCGGAAGCTCATCGTTTTCAAAAACATTTTTTATTATGCTTTCTGTCTGCTTCTTATCCGCAAAATCAAACAGAACAGCGAAAACATTTGTCTGCCTTGAAACAAAATTTTTGCCCGACTCGAAGCAGTCGATATATGCGCCTTTTTCCTCATTCCAGAAATCTCTGTTGATTTTCTCTTTTAATTTCGCTCCCTTTGCGGAGTATTCATCGCTTTCGCCCATGGCAGCCGCGAGCTTTGCCATTGAATTATATACCTGCCACAGCAATATCTGCTCGGCGCAGTGAATTCCGTCTTTGTCGAGCACACCCCAGTCAATAAAAATCCAGTCGCCGTCTCTTTTTACCGCGTATCCGTTTTCATCAAGACGGGAAATGATGAATTTGTAAAGCTCTTTGACTTTCGGATAAACTCTTTCAAGGAACAGCTTGCTGCCCGAAGCGAAATAATGCTCCCACACTGAAATAATGAGATACGCGGAGTAGTCGTTGATTGTGTTGATATGCCTCTTGTACGGCGGTTTGCCGAAAAGAGCGGTGATTGTTCTCTCGGTAATATCAGCGTCATTATAAAGATACCTGTTGATTTTGAATGACTGATATGCGTCGCCCGACCATACCCAGCGGTCGCGCTTTATTCCGTCAAGGTAACATTCACGGGAATTAAGGTGGAAGGTATAGGCGCAGGTGTCCCAGATTTTTCTGATTTTTTCATCATCACATTCAAAGCTGCCTTTATCCTCAATGGGAAGATACTCATACTCGGCTTCAATTTCAATTTCTTTATCATCTTCAGAATATACAAAAATATATCTGAATGCGCGGGACGGGCGGCACGGATTACTGTTTCTTTCAAGCGTTTCAATGATTACGCTGTGCTCTGTGTCAAGTGCTTCTCTGCGGCTTTCACCGTATGACAGGCTTACTCCGCCGAGGTCGTCGCATTTAACTGTTACTCTGCCGTAGGTCTCTCTGCCGAAATCGTAAAGCGTTCCGCTGTTTATTTTTTCAACAGAAACGGGAGCGATTTTTTCATATTCAAACGGGAAAATTCTCGGGTCAGAATCGGGTGAATCAAAATAATCCGAAAATCCGACAGGCTGGTTGTCGCCGTCAAACGCGTTTGCGACCCATGTTTCGTCTGATTTTATGTAATCGGAGTTTATATAGAATGACGGGAACGCTTCAACATCATAGAGCTTGACCATGATTGTGTGCCTGCCTGCCGTAATCTTCAAATCTTTGTTTACGCAGGTTTCGCGTCCGTCGATTTCAACCATTCCTCTTGCATAGGTTACAACGCGGAAATCGGAATCCGCGGGAATGTCAAATTCTTTCATGAACCACGCACTTATCTCGGGCCTTGAAATGTGCCACATGCAAGGGTAGTCGTGCCCGTATTCCTCGCGCCTGCACGAAAGCAGAGCGTGATGATAAAGCTCATAATCACCGTTGTACCAAATCCATTTTGCCTTACTCATTTTTATTACCCCATTATATTTTATTATTTATTTTATATCACAAAAACCCTTAAATGTCTATAAATAATTTAAAATGCCGACCTTAACTCTCGGTAAAACAAGCCTCTTTATTGTCTGATTCGTTTTACTTTGGAAATGTAAGATACGATTTCTCCGATTTATATATTTCAAGGAGATTTTTTTGACTTTTCCGAACACATCTGCCGTAAATCTTCTGTTATTGAACAAAGATATTATTTTTGTATGTTGCATTGATGATGAATGATTGATATAATTATAGAAAATAAAACACAGAGGCTTAAAATGAAAACGAAAGAAAAAGCGGCATTGCCGCAAAAAGGAAAATTTGATAAGCAGCTTCTCGATGCTCTTAACAAAGTCGGTCTTGACACGGACGGTCTTATTTTCTGCTGCACGGGCGATATGGACAACGACGGCTGCTTCTGCGATTCATGGCTGTGCTTTGACGAAAAAGGACTTTACATCGCGTTCGGAACGCAGAGCGTGAATAAATCCAAAAGCAGACGCCGCGGACTTGAAGCGCAGTATTCGGTTGATAAAATCGTTTCGTTCCCGATAGACGAAATTGATTCGCTCGCAACGGAAAGATATGTTTCCACGGGCAGACTTACCGCCGAAAGAAAAGGCGAGACAGTCAGCATAACGCGTTTTACGCTCGGCAAGCTTCCCGATTACGAGCAATTCATAAAGGTTTTCAATTCCTATAAGGAGACGGGAACGGCAAATCTTCCCGACGAAGACAACAAAGAGCATAAATGCAAAAAATGCGGCGCGCCGTGCCCCGACGGAAAAGATTTATGCAGAAAATGCGGCAAAAGCTCAGCAACGGCTGTGAGACTTTTCAAGTTCTTCGGCGGATATATTCCGCAGATAGCAGTCATTATTTTCTTCATGCTGCTGAGCGCGGTTGTAACCATATTTGTTCCGCAGATAAGCACCCGTATGCTTTTTGACGAGGTGCTCGCGAATCCCGACGGCAAGCTGGTCGGCGAGCTTCTGAAATCCCTTGCGGTTATCGTCGGCTCAATTTTCGGCATCAGACTTCTGCACACAATTCTTACAGTAATTCAGGAGTATGTAACTGCATCGGTTTTGCCGCAGGTTACATATAATATCAAGGTCAAAATTTTCGCCGCGATGCAGCGTCTTTCCGTAGGCTTTTATTCGTCAAAGCAGACAGGCTCGCTTATGGAAAGAATAATTCACGACGCGAACAATATCTACTGGTTTTTTATTGACGGTATTCCGAGAGTTATTATCGACTCGGCGACCGCAATCGGCGTGCTTACGGTTATGTTCATAATGAGCTGGAGGCTTACGCTTATTGTTGTCTGTGCGCTTCCTGTTATTATCGCCGTTCTCATTTTGGGCGATAAAATTTTCAGAGGAATGCACCACAGAAATTTCATTTTCCGCTCAAAGGTTTCTTCGTTTGTGAGCGACAGCATAAACGGTCAGCGTGTTATCAAGGCTTTTGCGAAAGAGAATGAGGAATACGAACGCTTTGACAAGGTGAATGACGACATGAGAAAGGCGGAGCTTAAGCTCGCGCTTTCAGAGGCAACGCTCATTCCGATTGCCGAGGTGCTTGTTATTGTTCTTTACACCGTGATTTTAGGCATCGGCGGAACATATGTTGTCAGCGGCAAAATCACAACAGGAACGCTTTTGAGCTATATTGTTTATTTCGAGCTTCTCAAAGAGCCGTTCAACTTCCTTTCGTGGGTTTCCAACTGGTGGTCAAGATGCGCGGACTCCGCTCAGCGTGTGTTTGAGGTCTGCGACGCCGAGCCCGAAATAACCGAAAAGGAAAACGCGGTTTCGTTTAATGAGCTCAGCGGCAGCATCGAAATCAGCGAGCTTGATTTTGAATATGAGCCCGCCGTTCCCGTTATCAAAAAACTTTCGCTTAACGTCGCGGCAGGGGAAATGCTCGGTATCGTCGGCAAGACTGGCGCGGGCAAAACCACAATCGCAAATCTTATTGCGCGCCTTTATGACGCCAAAGACGGCTCGGTTAAAATTGACGGAATTGATGTCAAAGACCTGAAGCTTTCCGAAATCAGAAGCAATGTCGGTCTTGTTTCGCAGGATATTTATCTTTTCATGGGCAGTATTGCCGACAATATAAGATACGCCAAGCCCGATGCCTCCATGGACGAGGTTATCGCGGCAGCAAAGGCGGCGTTTGCTCACGATTTCATAATGAAGCTGCCTGACGCTTACGACACAAGAGTCGGCGCGGGCGGTCAGAAGCTCTCGGGCGGCGAGCGTCAGAGAATTTCAATCGCGAGAACGATTATTCAGAATCCGAAGATTCTCATACTCGACGAGGCAACCGCGGCAATGGACACCGAAACCGAAAGGAATATCCAGAACTCCCTCACGCGGCTTAAAAAGGGAAGAACGACAATCGCAATCGCGCACCGCCTTTCAACCCTAAGAGACGCGGACAGGCTTGCAGTAATAGAAGAGGGAACAATAACCGAAATGGGAACATTCCAGGAGCTTATAAGCAAAAAAGGCGATTTCTACAGGCTTTATAAAATTCAGCAGGAGGCTCTTAAGGCTGTCGGCATAGCCGATGACGGCGAGGGCTCGATGTTCGGCAAAGAAGACGACGCAGATGAAAAATGAGGTGATTAAAATGACTGAGAATAAAGAATTATCGGCGGCAAATTCAATAACACCGCAGACGCTCGAAACGGAATATGTCAAGCCCGAAAGCTGTTCGTTTTTTAAGAGCGGAGACTGCTTTTTAGGCATGAAGCTCGGCGAGACAGAGCACAAAAGAGTAATCCTCACAAGAGCAATGCCCCTTAATCTGCCCGATAAATATATATGCGTAACAGATATTGATAAAAACGAGCTCGGAATTATCGAGGACATTTCTGATTTTTCCGAAAGTGAGCAGGAGCTTATTAAAGATGAGCTTTCACAGCGTTATTTCTGCCCGAATGTAACTGACATCATATCCATAAAAGAGAAAATGGGGCACTTCTATTTTGATGTAATGATAGGCGAGTACAAGCGTTCTTTCACAATAAAAGACCTTGCAAAAAATATCCGCTGCTCGGGCAATTCAGTTACCCTTACAGATGTTGACGGCAACCGTTTTGTGATTGAAGATATTGAAAAAATAAACCGTAAAAGCAGGCGTAAGCTCGAGCCTTACCTTTATTAAAGAAGGTGAAAGCAATGTTAAACAGTGTAGAATATGACCTGAAAAATGACGGCTCGCTGTGTAAAGGAAGCCTTACATTTGAAAACGGCATAATCACCGCAGAAGAAAACGGAATAAAAAAAGAATATCACGCGGACAGCATGAAGGAGCTCGTTCAGAGGATTTATGTCGGCTGCGGTCAGCTTGAGGCTGTGCCCGAAAACGGCGGGGACGATATGGCGGACTGCGCCGTAATCTGCCGCTTCAGCATGGCGAGAGCCGATGAAATCGGTGAATTCTGCAAGGTTGTCAACCACTACATAAACACAGGCGAAATGACGGAGCTTTCCTCAAAAGGACTGAGAGTCTGCCCGAAGTGCGGCAGGCATTACGCCAAAGGTCTTGAGGTCTGCCTTTTCTGTGTGGAAAGAAGCTATCTTGTCAAAAAAACAGCGCAGGTCGCAAAGCCCTATCTGCGCCCGATGCTTATTGCGGGGCTTCTTATCACACTTTCGTCGGCTGTTTCAACACTTGTGCCTGTTCTCAACGCGCGGCTTGTTGACGGATATTTTTACGGCGATAAACTCGCTTCCGAGGGCATACGGGGCGTGTGGCTTATGGCTGTCGGCATAGGAATCGCGCATGTATTAAGTCAGGTTCTGCGTGTTTTCAGTCAGCGCGCGACAAATAAAATAAGCTGCAGTATGTCCGCAGATTTGCGTCTTAAAGTGTATGATAAAATTCAGCGGCTCAGTCTGTCATCAATGTCAAGAAAAACGGCGGGCGACCTCATGAAAAGAGTCAACAAGGACACGGAGGTTGTCAAAAACTTCATAACGGAGCAGGGCATATATGCGGTTGAAAAGCTGATGATGTTCATTGTCGTCTTTATTATTCTCGCGTCCATAAGCCCGTTTCTGACATTCCTTGTCATGATTCCCGTGCCTGTTGTGGCATTTATCATCTCACGCTTCTGGAAATATATCCATGTCAGATACGAAAAGCAGTGGCGTTATGATTCACGCTCAAACTCAATTCTTCACGATATTGTAAAGGGCATAAGAGTTGTCAAAACCTTCGGAAGCGAAGAAAGAGAAATTTCAAAATTCGATAAGGTCTGCCGCGATTTGGCGGTTATATCAACAAAAAACGAACACCTGTGGGCGCTCACTTTCCCGTTTCTGTCTTTCCTTATGGGAATCGGTGAATTTTTCGTGCTTCTTTTCGGCGGCAAAATGGCAATTGAGGGCAAAATGACGGCAGGTCAGCTGCTTGAATTTACACTTTTCCTCACCTACATATATCAGCCTTTAAGGTGGCTGTCGTCTCTGCCGAGAAGACTCGGAGAAATGCAGACAAGCCTTATTAAAATATTTGAAATACTCGACGAAAAGGACGAGCTTTCCGACAAAGAAACTGTAACGGAATGCAGCCTTGACGGCGACATAGTGTTTGATAAAGTAAAGTTCGGCTACAAGGCATATGAGCCTGTGCTTAAGGATATCAGCCTCACTGTTCACAACGGTGAAATGATAGGTCTTGTAGGTCATTCTGGCGCGGGAAAATCAACGCTTATCAATCTGATAATGCGCCTTTACGACACCGACGAGGGCTCAATAAAAGTCAACGGCGTCGATATTAAGGATATGTCGCAGAACAGCTTCCGTGAAAAAATCGGCGTTGTGTTCCAGGAAACTTTCCTGTTCGCGGGCACGATTTACGAGAATATTGCCTATGCCCGCCCCTCCGCTTCGCCTGCGGAAATAATTGCCGCGGCAAAGGCCGCCAACGCTCACAGCTTCATTATGAAAACTCCCGACGGCTACAACACCGTTGTCGGCGAGGACGGCCACAACCTTTCGGGAGGGGAGAGGCAGAGAATTTCAATCGCGAGAGCGATTTTAAGAAATCCCGAGATACTTATTCTCGACGAAGCAACAAGCGCGCTTGACCCCGAAACCGAAGAGTCGATACAGGAGGCTCTTTCCCGTCTTGTCAAGAGCAGAACAACATTTGCGATTGCCCACAGACTTTCAACGCTCAAAAACGCGGACAGACTTGTCGTAATCGAAAAAGGACGCATCGCCGAGGTCGGAACGCACAGAGAGCTTCTTCTCAAAGGTGGTATTTATGCTCAGCTTGTCATGGCTCAGCAGAAGACATCAAAGTTTGTATCTTAAAAGGAGTTATTATTATGTCAGACCGGGGAGCACAGCCTAAAATGAAAATCCCGAAAGTAATAACGGCTTTTCTCATTTCTTTAATATTTATTTTTCAGACTTCCGCCGCGGCTTTCGCTGTCAGCGGAACGGATAACTCTGCTCTGCTGAAATATGTTCCGTCTGAAAACGCATCGCTCAGTAAGTCATATACTGACGGAATAATCGAAACTCCCGACTGGGCAGATTCTCTGATTATCGTTGAAGTCAGACCTGACACCGCTTCAATCGGCGGCACATTTGCCGAGTGCTATAATTTGCTTGATTTCTATGCCGAGGTCGGCGTCAACGGAATATGGCTCACTCCCGTTTATGATAAATCCGAAATCGGAAACGGTTACAGCAACCGCGGGCCGCATACCATAGACCCGAAGCTGACGGGCAAGGATAATTACGAGGAGGGCTGGCAGGAGCTTGCGAAATTTGTGGCTTACGCCCATTCAAAGGGAATCTATGTTTTTCTTGATGTCATAACCTGGGGCGTTGTCAGAGGCGCGCCGCTCATTGACGAGCATCCCGACTGGTCCAACGGAGAAGCGTGGGGCAATATTGCTTTTGACTGGTCAAACAAAGAGCTGTATAACTGGTTTAAGGACACGCTTATAAATAACATTAAGGTAACTGACGCCGACGGTTTCCGCTGCGACTGCGAACCTTACCATTCGGGCTATGATATGTACCGTGAGGTCAGAAACACGCTTGCCGATATGGGCAAAAAAATCATCGTTATCTGTGAAGATTCCTGCACACGAAGCGGAACTTATGATTTTGAGCAGGAGGGCGTTTTTGACTACGCTTCAACTTCACGCGGCGAGGTGTATCAGAAGCCTGTCAACTTTTTCGGCGACGGTCTTCTGAATATCGTTGACTGCGCTAAAAAGGGACAGGCGACAGGCTACAGCGTATGGCAGAAAAATCCCGTAAAGCGGGGCACGGGCAAGTATTACACAAACTGCATAACCAACCACGATTATCAGCTTCGCGATGTATGCTCAAGCAGGATAAACATAGGCTACTCGGCGATTTTCGCTCCGTATATTCCGATATGGTACATGGGTGATGAGTTCAACGCTTCAAATCCCCCGGGCGTGCTTTACGACCTTTATGTTGATTTTTCCGAAGCGGAGAATGAGGAAAACGCGGCTTTTCTTGAAGATGTGAAGCAGATGATAAAAATCCGCAGAACATTCAGCGATATTTTTGAATACTGGCCGACAAATCACAGAAACTCCAACATCTGTAAAGTGAAAACCGAAAATCTCGGCTCATTGCAGGCTTATGCGAGATATGCGGATAATAAAGCCGTTATTATCGCGGCGAATAATACATCTGAAACCTGTAACGGAACAGTTAAAATTCCATTTGCAAATGCAGGGATAAACGGATACAGACATTACACCGTAACCGACCTCATGACGGGCGCGGTTATTGCCGAAGGCTCAAAAAAGGAAATTAAAAAATTCACGGCGGAAATCAAGCCCGACTATGTCGGCGTATTCCTCGTGGAGGGCTCTGAGCCCGTCAGCGAACTGATTATCTGCATAAACAGCTTTTTCAGAGCCTTGCCCGAAAAAATTTATACAATGTTTGTCAATATGATGGATTGAAAAAAGGGACTGTCGAATCTGACAGCCCCTTCATTTTATTCTGTAATTATTGTAATCATTCCGTCTTCGGGAACAATAAACGGCTTGCCCTCCGACATTCCGAAAAATCCTTTTTCGAGTCTGACGGAATAAGAATAATCCTCATCGGCGGTGCCTTTGAATTTCATGAAAAGCTCCTTTTCGGCAACAGATTCATACGGCACATCGGCATTATCCGCAAAATCAAAAACGAACCGTTCCGCCTCTCCTGCATGAATTGTGATTTTTTCGGGCGTGAAAATATATTTTATCCCGTTACCGATACATGACGCTTCCTGCTTTTCGTCATCTGTTTCGGAGCGGTAATCACCGCACAGAATCTGTCTGCCCGAGCGGTCAAGCGGATAGATTCCCGCACGCTTTTGTGAAGAACTGAAACGGTAGCCGTCCGCAACAGGCAGATTGTAATATCCGCAGGAGTGCTCTGTTTCTTTTTGGTTGAGGAATTTTTCACAAAAATCATCTCTGAAAAGATAAAAATCTCTGATATGAAGTCCGCCATTTTCATAAATCATATTTATTCTGTAATTTTTGCAGTTGTACCACAGGCTCTTTTTGCCGTTTTCCGAGTAGTCGGAGTCAATGCACAAAGCCGCGGCAGGCGTCTCGGTGAAATTATCTCTGAACCATTTTCCCGCTTCGCCGAGTGTCATCAGCTCAACCTTGCCAAGCTTTATCTGTTCTTTCAGAATCTCAAACTGCATCTGAAGTCCTTGTGAAATTTTCTTCCAGCCGAATGAATTTTCCTGCCCGAACTGCGTGTAGGAAAGAGCAAGAGTTTTGCCGTTATACGCTTCGTCAAAATACCATTTTACCCAGTTTTCATCTGAGCCCGAGCAGCCGTAGACAGGCTCCATTGACGAAACGCCCTGAATGCCGATGCCGTTTTCAAGACCGATGTCATACTGATAAATCGGGTCAGAGCCGAGCATGCGAAAAACGGGAACATTGATTTGATTTTCGGGAGAATTCGCGGGGCAAATCATGTTGTTCACTGACGGATAATACGCACCCGCGTAATATCCGCCCCAGATTGTGTATCCGTCCGTGCCGTACTGGTCTTTACAGTTGCACGAAACAGTGATGCCGTATTTTTCGCTCATGTAGCGAAGCGAAAAAGCGTCTATATGCCACGAGCCGACCGTTTTCGGATAGTCGCCGTAATATTCTTTGAACACCTCAAAAAAGCGGTCAATCAGCAGCTTTCGTTCTTCTGTGTCATAGCCGACGAGAAAACCCACATCATTGTGCCAGTCCCACGGAAATCTTCCGCGCCACTCGAGTGAGCAGTCCTCCACAAGCGGCTGAACAACCTCAAACCATATCCCGATTTCGGTTATGTCCGAAAACTCTCTGAGCATTTCACGGTATTCCCCGAGAATCAGAGCGTCATACTGCAAGAGAACGGTTGAGCGAAAGCCGTATTTTCGGCAAAGCTCAAGCTCTTTGCGCGTTGTTTCGGGCAGATAGGCGTTGTCCTTTTCACGCGGCTCAACGGCTCTGACAAAATTTATAATATTAGCTATGTTTTTCATTTTAAATCTCCGTCAGATAACAACATCTGTTTTCTGCTTTTCGGCTGAATCGCCGAGTGCTGTTTTCATTTCATTTATATCGTCCGACATCACCTGAATAAATCTCTGAATGTCGCTGTTCCACACGATTATGTTCATTCCCTTTGACGCCCACAGAAGCTGTTTTTCCTTCGAGCCCGAGAAATGATTGCCGACGCCGATTTTTCTCTTGCGGCACGCCGATATGATTTTCTCAACATACTCTTCAAAAAGCGGATTGTCATATTCCTCGGGAATTCCGAGGTTGACAGAAAGGTCGTGCGGCCCTATAAACACAGCGTCGATATCGGGCATATCAAGCAGCTCGTCGATGTTCTCAACCGCAAAGCGGCTCTCTATGTTGAGAATGAGCAGGCGTTCCTCGTTGTACTTCTTAAAGTATTCGATTTCCTTTTGTGTCAGCTTTTCTTTTCCGCTGAGCACGTCCTGAAGCCGTCTGCCCTTGAGCGGACGGTATTTCACTGCCCCGCGCAGCTTATTTATTTCTTCGATTGATTCAAGATATGGCGAAACAACGCCTGCAGCTCCCGCATCAATCGCCTGCGAAGCCTCGTATGCGTCGGGCGCACCTATGCGGACAATCGGAGCTATGTTGTTTGCGCTGTAACCCTGACACATCCAGCTCATCATCGAGCGGTCAAGCGGCATGTGCTCTGTGTCGATAAATACAAAATCCACGCCTGTTTTTTTAAGCTCCGCCGCCCATTTTGGCGACGGTGAGGCAACAAGAGTTCCGTAAACTCTGTCGCCGCTGACAAATGCTTTTTTCAGTTCATATTGATTCATAATTGTACCCCTCCTTTTTTACAACATCATATCACTTTTATATTTCCGTTTCAACTTTTTATGCGCAGAATGGGAAGCCGTGATGAAAAATCTCAGCGACTTTTTTGCAAATATTATTGAATTATAAACGCACGGGTGGTATTGTATAACTATAAACTATGAGGAGTGAGATTATGGGAATACTAACACAGATTTTCAGCTTTATTATGTCTTTGATTGTTACCTTGCAGGCGGCACTTTCTCTGCCTGTGCTGAGCATCAATTTCAGAATTGATACGGAATCCACCGTCTTTGAAAGCGGAGACAGCATGTACACCGTCATGTGGACTACAACGCGCCCCGGCTCGGGATATATCACTTACACCTTTGACGGAACAGACTATACAGTTTATGACGCTGTAGGCGGAACTGTCCGCTCGACCGACACAATTCACTCGGTCAGAGTGCCGAAAACTCACCTTGACAACAACAGTTATATATATCATTCGCAGTATGTCGGCACAAAGCAGGCATACAACGCCGTCAAGGGCAAAACGATTGATTCAGAGCCTGTATTTTTCACAGGCTATAACGGTGAAAGCGAGGTAAATGCCCTTGTTATCGCCGATGTTCACGACGAACCCGACCTTTCCGAAAAGGCGATGGAGAATTTCACCGCGAAGCCGTCGATTATCATTCTTGACGGCGACATGGCAAGCCGCATGGAAAAGAAAAAGGATTTTGTCAACATTCTGAAATATGCCAACCAGTTCTCCGAGGGCAAAATTCCCGTTGCCTATGTAAGAGGCAATCACGAGCCGAGAGGCGAATATGCTTCGGAAATGCTCAGGTATTTCCGCACAACAACAGGCGGTCTTTACTATACATTCAATTACGGCCCGCTCTGGGCGGTTGTGCTTGACTCGGGTGAAGATAAGGAAGACAGCCACGAGGAATACAGCGGTCTTGTCGATTTCAGAAGCTATATTGCCGAAGAAACAAAATGGCTCGGCGGCGTTGAAGCTCCCGACTCACCTTACAGAATCGCACTTTCTCACAAGCCCGAGCTTGACGACCTCGACGGCAACAAATGGCTCGGTATGCTCGGCAATATCGGCATTGACGCCGTAATATCGGGGCACTGGCATACGCTTGACCTTCACTTCCGAGAGGGCACAGCTCCGTTTTACCGCTTCATAACAGGCCCTGATTCCGACAGCTCAAAGGCCGCCGCAACAATGTTCACTTTCTCGGACGGCAGCATTAAAGCCGTTTCGTATAACTGGAAAGGCGACTGCCTTGCTGACGAAAGCTTCCCTGTTACGCGCACGGCAAGATAATATATAATTATCGGGAGGCGTGATATGAAAAATACAACAGAATTTATCATCATAACCGACGCACATTATTACTCAAAAAAGCTCGGCACAGACTCGGCGAGCTATCGGGAATTCAACGCGAAATCTCAGAAGCTCGTCGCTCTGAGCAGCGATGTCATAAAAGCGTCGTTTGAAAAAATTAAAAATGACGAGTGCAAAAATGTGATTTTCTGCGGCGACGCCACCTGCGACGGCGACTGTAACAGCCACCGCGAATTTATTGCGCTCCTGCGTGAGCTTAAGGAGAGCGGCAAAAACGTCTTTGCCATAACCTCAACGCACGATTATCAGGATAACAAAATCACCTTTAAATACACGGGCGACAAAAAGGAAGAAATCCCGGCTGAGTCGAGGGAAGACCTTAAGGAAATGTACCGTGAGTTCGGCATTGACAACGCTGTTTCAGTATTTGAAATGTCATTTGCCGCGGATATTGACAATAAAATCCGCCTTTTAGGGCTTAATTCCGACAGGAACGGCAAGGGCAGAAGCGGCTTTTCAGACGAGCATCTTGAATGGATAAAAAGAAACGTCCTCGAAGCAAAAAATGAGGATAAGGAAGTTATCGCTTTCACTCATCATCCGCTCGTTTCGCCGTCGCCGTTTTACGCGCTTATCGGCAAAAACGACATGATGGGTGAGCATAAGGAAATCCGCGAAATCCTCGCCGACTGCGGTGTCGAGCTTGTGTTCACGGGGCATTCGCATATCCACGATATTTCCTATATTTTCTCTGAGAATAAAAATGTGCTTTACGATATTTCGACCTCCGCGCTTGCAGGCTATCCCGCATATTTAAGGCGGCTTACCGTCAGCGAAACGGGATATGAAATCAGCACGGAAAAGGCGTATGATGCAGAAAAATATCCCGACTTTGACAGCGTGATTGAAAATCAGTTCTTCGGCATGATTAAGACCACAGTCAAGGCGGCAAAAACCGACGTTCCGCTCCTTGCGGAGTGCCTCAACTCAATGAGCGTACCGAGAAAGTTCACCTACCGTTTCGGCTGGTTGATAAAGCCTGTTGCGAAGCTCATTGATAAAATTACTTTCGGCACGGTTTATCGCTGGACGAAAAAAGAAAACAGGCTGAAAAAGGAAGAAATCAGCGCGATAAAGGACAAAAAAGCGGTTGATTTCATAATCGACCTCGTTATGCACCTGTACTCCGGCAACGCGCCGTACAACCCCGACACGCCCGAGTATAAAATCGCCATGTCGCTGCTCAGCGTGATTGACAGCGTTCTTAATGCCTTTCATCTGCCTTTGTCAAAATTTCTCAAGGATTTTGACTCCGTGAGCAGTCTTATCGAGCCGCTTCTTTACAACAGCGGAATTGACGATTCCGACGCCGTGCTCCCGAAAAATCCGACAGAAAAAGATGTTGAAAAGCTCTGCGGTCAGAAATTTTCCGATATAAAAAAGAGCCGAAAAGGAAAATTCATCGCGGCGGTGATTGCTATTGCTTTGATTATTCTCATTCCGCTGCTGCCCGTAATCGCGCTTCTTCTCGGCGCAGGATTTTTAGCCAACCGCATAAAATATTCAGACGAATTGAGTGAATAAAATGAGTGAGCCTTTAAAAGTTATCGTAGTCGGCGGCGGCCACCGCTCGGCGATTTACGCTTCGCTTTCCGAAACGCGCCCCGATTTAATGCAGGTTGTCGGAATTGCCGACCCTAATGAGTTCAGATGCAAGGTTTTCGCCGAGCGTTACTCCATACCCGAAAACCACATTTTTAAAAGCGTTGACGAGCTTGCGAAAGTGCCGAAATTTGCCGACGCGGTTATCAACGGCACAATGGACCATATCCATGTTGAAACCTCCGTTCCGCTTCTCAGGGCGGGGTATGACATTCTGCTTGAAAAGCCGTTTGCCGTGAATGAGGACGAAATGAACGAGCTTGTCAGCACGGCAGGGGAGTATGACCGCAAAATAATGGTGTGCTTTGTGCTGAGATATTCTCCGTTTTACAGAAAAATCAAAGAGACAATCCTTGACGGCACAATCGGCGATATAATAAACATTCAGACCTCCGAGCATGTCAGCTACCACCATATGTCAACGAGCCATGTCAGAGGCAAGTGGCGCAACGAGGAGGAGTGTCATACATCTATGCTCTTAGCAAAATGCTGCCACGATGTTGACATCATGATGTGGCTCATGGGCAGTGATGACCCCGTTAAGGTCTCGAGCTTCGGCGGACTTACGCAGTTCAGAAAAGAAAACGCCCCCGAAAACTCGGGAACGCGCTGCCTTGTTGACTGTCCGCTTGTCGATACCTGCCTTTACTCTGCCAAAAGAATTTACCTCGACCACCCCGACCGCTGGTCGTTTTATGTGTGGGATAAGCTCGAGGACAAGGAAAACGCCACGATTGAGGATAAAAGAAAACTCCTTGAAACGAGCAATTACGGCAGATGCGCCTATAAGAGCGACAACAATGTTGTTGACCACCAGAGCGTGAATGTCCTTTTCAGAAGCGGAGCGACAGGCACCCACAGCATGATAGGCGGCACGGCGATTCCGCAGAGAAAGATACACATTATCGGCACAAAGGGCGAGATTTTCGGCACGCTTGAGGACGGAAAATTCACTGTTTCGCTGATTGACCCCAGCCCGAACTGTGAGCATAAGGACATTGAAATTGATACAAAAGTCGGCGATGATTCCCACGGCGGCGGAGATTTAATGCTCGCCGAGGATTTTGTACGCTATGTCAGAGACGGCGAAATGTCCGTTTCCTGCACCTCAATTACGGAATCGGTCAAAGGTCATCTTACAATTTTCAAAGCCGATAAAAGCATGAAAAACGGCGGAATTCCCGAACCCGTCTGCACATAAAAATTCACAAAAATCCCCCGCAGAGCGGCACTTTAAGCGTTCGCTTTGCGGGGGATAATTTTATTTATTTTTGCTTATGAAACAAAGAGGAAAATGCGAACCTCGGGGAGAATTCTTGAAAGATTTATGTAAAGCCAGTGGAAGAACATACGAAGCCATTCGCCGTTGATGTATTTAACGAATTCCTGCTTCTGCTCATAGCCCTTAACATTGATTACGGGTTCTGTTTCCGTGCCGAGTTTCAGCTCGGCGAGCTTTTTGAGGATAAGCGTTGCGATAACAACATTTCCGTCCGCACTCGGGTGAACCTCGTCGTTGGCGATAAGATCCTGTCTGCCGTCAAAAGCGGAGCAGACATCAATTATCTCATAAGCTCCGGGATTTTCTTCAAGATAGCCGCGGAAAACATCGTTTACAAGTCCGAGACCGTAGGCATAGACCTCTCTTGCATAGTCATATCTCGGGTTGTAGATATTCTGAACGAGGACAGTGCAGTCGGGGTTGATTTCCTTTAAGCGGGCGATGATTTTTTCAAAATTCGCTCTGAATGTATCGGTAATATCATCAAACATTGAGTAATCGTCAAGCACAAGAGCCTTGAAGATGAGAATCGGGAGCTTTTCCTGAATGAAATCGTTGCCGCCGATTGAAAGCGTGAGAATGTCAGCTTTTGAAATGTCCTCAATCGTTTCGTCGTTCGTTTTGAGGTATTCAAGAAGCTGAGCGGACTTGAAGCCGCTGACTGAATCGTTTTTGTAGTTGTAGCCGTTGGTGTCCGCGACTATTTTCGCGTAGCACGCCTCCGTGGAGTTATAGACTCCCGCGCCGAAAGCGATTGAATCGCCGACCGCAACATAGTTGAGCGGCTCATTCGCCGCAAACGCGCAGACGCAAACGGAAAAAGCCATGAGAACCGCAAGCATGATGGATAATATTTTTTTCATAATACTGCCCCTTTTCAATTTATTGACCGAGCAAAACTTTAATTTTTACTCAGTTCTTATTGCATTATCCTGATTATATCACGGCTTGTTCGTGAAATCAACTAAAAATTATAAAAATATGCAATTATTTCTATTAAATATGTTCAAAAAAAGAAAAACACAATGTCGGAACTATCACTCCGTTTCCGTGTTTTGCTTTTTGCGCTTGACAGCACAAAAAACGCGATTTATTTTTTGGAATGACACCCCTGTGTCAGGGTAGATTGATATAATTTAGAAAAAAGAAGAAAGGAAGTTTATTATGGGATTATTTGATAAGGCAAAAGAGAAAGCAAAGGAATACACAGGCAGCCTCAAGGAGCAGGAAAACGCCAACAAGGAGCTTGCCGCCATGCCGATGGAGGAAAGAGTTAAAATGAGACCCGAGGGCGTTAAATACTGCATTGTCAACAGCCTCGGCAAAATCCTTGATGTATATGAAAACAAGGTCGTTTTCACCTCAACGAAGTCAACTTCAACCATTATCACGGGGCTTTTCCTCGGCGGCTCAATGACGCAGGGTGAAAAGACAATTTACTACAAGGACGCAATCGGAATTCAGTTCAAGCCGTCGTCAATCACAGACGGATACATACAGGTCGAGACGGCAGTCGGCGGAATGACGAGCACGAGAAGTCAGTACGACGGCGAAAACGCGATTCAGTTCGGCGGCAGAGTCAATGAAGAAGCCGAAATCGTTGCGAATTACATCAAAAATAAAATCGAAGAAATAAAGAACGCTCCCGCGGCAGGCACGGTTGTTCAGCAGACCTCGGCGGCGGATGAGATTATAAAATTGAAACAGCTTCTTGACATGGGCGTCCTTACACAGGAAGAATTTGACGCAAAGAAAAAAGAGCTGCTCGGTTTATAATTGAGGCAAAACGGCGGGCGGTCAATGACCGTCCATGCTTATGCTTTTAAGCAGAAAAACACATTGACTTTTTCAATGTAAGTGTCATTTGATATGTCATAAACGGGGTGGTATTATTATGAGCGGATATACAGAAAGCAAGGAGACGGAAAAAACTATGCCAAATTCGGGAATTGACGGGCTCAACGATATTTACAGGGATATTGCCGACGAAATCGGCTTTGAAAACGCCATTGTTATTTATAATATGTTCAAGGGCTCGCAGGTTTCGTTTCCGTGCAGGCTGTTTTCCGTTGAGCATACCCACGAGATGATATGCAAGGACTACACGGGCGATAATATTGCCCAGCTCGCCCAGAAGTATAACTACTCCGAGCGCACAATCAGACGAATTCTGAAAGATAACGAGCTTGTGTAATTTCGGCGGCAATATTCGTCATTATTTTTGCACAATTTTTCATCCTCGGAGGAATGGCGGGTCCCTCCCCCAGGGAGCTGTCGGGCGAATGCGAGACTGAGGGAGTTTTGGAATTTTTGCGCAACTCCTTCCACCGCCGTTCGGCGGTCCCCCTTCCTCAAAGAGGAAGGCAATCGCTCAGAATAAAATTACCGTTCTGCACAATTCCCCGTAAATCTCCGCATTTCACAAAATAACTGTTTCAAAATCAGAAGAAAGGTGTTATTATATAGAAAACGGCACAGGAAGGTGATTTTACGGACAGCAAAATTGAGCGCACGCTCGCCATATTTTTCCGCAGTCTCCGCGGCGAGGGGCTTTCTGTTAAAAAACTCGCTGAGGAATTTGAAGTCTCAACAAGAAGCGTTGCCCGTTCAATCACAGATTTGCGGGCTTTCCTTGCCGACCACCGCGAGCTTGTGGGCAACACCGAGCTTCGCTATTCAAATCAGGATAAATGCTACCACATTTACATCGACGAATTCCTCTCGAGCAAGGAGCTTATAGCAATCCTTGAGGTGCTTATCGGCACGAGGGCTTTCTCAAAAACGGAGCTTCTCACAATTGTTGATAAGCTCAAAAGATTCACCACCGTTGAGGACAGAAAAATCATCACCGAGCTTATCAAAAAGGAGCTGTATCACTACTCCGAGGTTAAGCACGACTGCGACAGCGTGCAGGAATTTTTATGGAAGCTCGTCAATAATATCCGCGAAAAGCGCGAAATAACCGTTGACTATTACCGCAAAAACCGCGATTATGTTACCTGCCGCATACGCCCTGTGTCGGTTATGTTTGCGGATTACTATTTTTATCTTATCGCTTTCCCCGTTGACGGCGACAGCTCCCGCCCGACCTATTTCAGAGTTGGCAGAATCAAGCACATTACCGTCCACAGAAAGACTTTCACAACCGACGACGCGCCCGAATATGACGAGGGACTTTTACAGCAGCGTTCGCTTCTCATGTGGCCGGGCAAGCTTCGCAAAATCCGCTTCGAGTTCAGCGGCCCGTCCGTGCAGGCGGTGCTTGACAAGCTCCCGACAGCCAAAATCATCGACCGCTC
>JAZUFU010000072.1:0-11226 GCA_045640865.1 Acutalibacteraceae bacterium
TGGGCAGAGATTCCTGCGCTGCTTCGTGCGCTGTTATTCAGGCTTTGCTCAACGGCAAAAAGGTATATCTGCTCGAATCAGCTCTGCCTCACAGAGCATACAGAGAAACGGCGGACAGAAAGTTTTATGCCATGCTTGAGGGTTATGTGAACACTCTGCGCTCATTCGGCGTTGAGTTTATCCGTGAGCAGTGGTTCGGCAAGAATCTCAACAAGGACGCTATTGAGGATAACACCGCCGATAAGGTAATCACCGAAAAAATTGCGGTTGCTCTTTGCGAAAAATGCTCAGGCGGCATTGTCAAGCTCAGAAAAGGCACGGTAATAACACCGTCCGCAAAAGATATATTCAATCACTCTGAAATTAAAGTTGAATTTGTTGATTAGGAGGTGTCCCCGTGATTATATGCAAGGTTATAGGCCACGTGTGGGCAACCAAAAAAGAAGAAACACTCATGGGTCAGAAGCTCATGGTTGTTAAAGAGGTCGAGACCAACAAGACAGACGGCGAAACCTTCGTTGCCGCCGATGTTGTCGGCGCGGGCGTAGGCGAACGGGTTCTTGTTGTAAGCGGAAGCACCGCAAGACGCGCCCTCGGCAGAGACGATATTGCCATTGACTGCGTTATCGTCGGAATTATTGATACACTTGAAGTTGACCGCGAAGCGGCTCAGATTGCACAGAAGCAGGTGAAATAATTGAATTTAACCGAAAAAATATTTAATGCAGGTATTGTAGGCTGCGGCGGCGCAGGCTTTCCTACTCATGTTAAATATAACGCAAAGGTTGAGCATTTTATAATAAACGCCGCTGAATGTGAGCCGCTGCTGAGAACCGACCGTTACATAATGTGCCGCTATGCAAGGGATATTATCACCGCTTGTGAAGCAGCCATGGAGCATCTCGGCGCGAAGGACTGCACAATCGCCCTCAAAAGCGCATACAAGGAAGAAATCGCGTCTTTGGAGGTTGCTATTCTCGGTCTCGGTTCAAAGGTAAGACTTCATACTATGGACAGCTTTTATCCCGCAGGAGATGAGCAGGTTATAGTCCACGAGGTTACGGGCAGGGTAGTGCCCGCTTCTGGAATACCGCTTGATGTTGGCTGTGTCGTTTCAAATGTGGCTACAATGTACGCCATAAGCGACGCCATGAAGGATAAGCCGTTCACCCATAAATTTCTTACAATGACAGGCGAAGTCGGTGAGCCGACAGTGCTTCATGTTCCGCTTGGAACAAGCTTCCTTGACTGCCTCGAAGCGGCAGGGGGAGCAAATATTGACGATTATTTTGTTATCTGCGGCGGCCCAATGATGGGAAAACCGCTCACTAAAGAAGAAGCCGCAAAGGCAGTTGTTACAAAGACAACATCGGGCTTCATTCTTTTACCGAACGGGAGCAGACTGCCCTCCGTTCATCAGACACCGATTCAGCACACAATCAACAGAGCTAAATCGGCGTGTATTCAGTGCACCTACTGCACTCAGCTTTGCCCGAGACACATGCTCGGTCATCCCATAGAGCCGCATAAAATCATGCGTAAGCTTGCCTGCGGTTCTATCGAAGAATTAGCTGATTCCCCTGAAGCTATAAACGCTTTGCTTTGCTGTGAATGCGGCGTGTGCGAGCTTTTTGCGTGCCCGATGCAGTTACAGCCCAGAAAGGTAAACTCTCTTGTTAAAAAGGAGCTTGCCAAAAAAGGAATCAGATACCCGAAATCGGGTGAAGAATATACTCCCGACCCCAACAGGGATTTGAGAAAAATTCCATCAAAGCGTGCGGCAAACCGCGCGGGAGCAGGAGCATATTACGACTACAAGATTAAAACTTGCAAGGAATTCACACCATCAGTTGTCGCGATACCCGTAAGACAGCATATCGGCGTACCTGCCGAGCCTGTTGTCAAAGCAGGGGACACGGTAAAATGCGGTCAGCTTATTGCCGCCTGTCCCGAGGGTAAAATGGGCGCAAACATCCATTCCTCGGTTGACGGAACAGTTAAATCAACGGGTGATGTGATTATTATAGAAACAAAGCAGGTGAAGAGCGATGTATGAAACAATAGGATTTCTTGAATTAAACAGCATAGCCAAAGGCATTGAGGCCGCCGACGCAATACTCAAAGCGGCTGAAACCGAGCTTCTTTTTGCCCGCGCGGGCTGCCCGGGTAAATATTACATTCTCTTTACGGGCGAGGTTGCGGCGGTCAAGGCTTCTATTGAAGCGGGCGCACTCATAGGCGGCGCAAACACCGTTGACAAATGTGTTATTCCGCGCGTTCATCCGCAGGTTATTTCTGCTATCAATGCGGCTGTTTCACCTGTTGAGACAAACGCTATCGGCGTTATGGAATTTTTCAGCGTTACGGCGGCGGTTTATGCGGCTGATGCGGCTGTAAAGGCAGCGGATATCAGTCTTATGGATGTCAGACTCGGTACAGGCATAGGCGGAAAATCATTCGTTATCCTCACAGGCGAGGTTGCCGCTGTCAATGAATCAGTAAACTGCGGAATCAACACGCCAAACGCCGAGGGAATGGTTGTTTCAAGCGTTGTTATTCCCAACCCGAGACCTGAAATTTTTGACTCTCTTATGTAATCAGAGGTAACGAAATGTCAGACGCATTTGAAAATAAACAGCGAATTATTCAGGAGTTTGTTCCGGGTAAGCAGGTTACAATGGCTCACCTGATAGCAAACCCCGAGGATGATTTATATAAAAAGCTCGGCGTTGTGAGCAAAAAGCGCGGCGCGCTCGGAATTATGACAATCACCCCGAGTGAAGCGGCGATTATCGGCGCGGATGTTGCGACTAAGGCGGCGGATGTCGATATTGTTTTTGTTGACAGATTCAGCGGCTCGCTCGTTGTCTGCGGCGATGTTGCAAGCGTTGAAGCGGCGCTCAAGGATGTGCTTGCCACGCTCACAAATGTGCTTAAATTCGCATCAACCGAAATCACAAGGACATAAATATGAAAAAAGTAATGTTGATAGGTTCAAGCACCTGCGGCAAGACTACCTTGTGTCAGCGGCTGAACGGACTCAAAATAGAATATCAGAAAACACAGACTGTCGGTGTTATCAATAATACCATAGACACTCCGGGCGAATACCTTGAAAACAGACAGCTTTACAAAGGGATTATCGTTACCGCGGCAGACAGCGACCTTGTTCTTTTTTTGCAGGACGCAACCGACGAGAGATTTCGCTTTTCACCCGGTCAGGCGGCATTTTTCAGCGTTCCCGTTGCGGGCGTTGTGAGCAAGATTGATATTGCCACCGAGGAGCAGGTGAATGACGCTGTTGAGCTTCTGGAGCTTGCAGGCTGTGAAAGAATTTTCCTCACCAGCGCCGTAACAGGCGAGGGGACGCAGGAGCTTCTCGACTTCCTCAGTGAGGACGATGAGGAAGAATAATATTTCATATAAGGCGTCAACCGAATATCGGTGTCGCCTTAATAATAAAATTGAAGGTGTTTATTATGAAAATCGAAAATATGGAAAAGTACAGAGGCGTCTATGCTCTGCTTCTTACCGCGTTCAATGACGACAAGTCAATCGACTATGACGGATACGCGGCTTATGTTGAATGGCAGGCGGCAAACAAGCCTCATTATCTTTTCCCTGTATGCGGCAGCTCAGAAATGGCTTCACTTACCCTTGACGAAAGAATCAAGGTAGCCGAAACTGCTGTTAAGCATTCAAACGGCGTTCCCTGCTTTGCAACAGCAAACCTTGAGCCGTCATGGCACGCTCAGATTGAAGAAGTAAAGCGTATGGAGCAGACAGGCGTTGAAGGTCTTGTTTTTGTAACAAAGGGCTACGGAGACAATGACGACAGAGTTGTTACATACCTCAATGAGCTTGCCGAGTATTCAACACTTCCCATTCTTCTTTATGAATTCCCCGGTTGTCAGCCTCATCTCATCACGGGCAAGGCATATGCTGAGCTTGTAAAAACAGACAGATTCATCGGCATTAAAGATACAACCTGTACAATGCCCCTTATCAAAGATAAGATTGATGTTCAGGGCGACACAGCCGTTATGCAGGCTAACATTCCTTATCTTCTTGAAGCATATGAAGCAGGCGCGAGAGGCGTTGTAGCTACTCCCACATCCTGCGGCGCAGGTCTTTTCAGAAAGATGTATGATGAATTCTTTGTTGACAAGGACTATGAAGCGGCAAAGAAAACATACGAGCATATCATTCTTCTTGATCAGTGCATCGACAGCGGCTTCATGGCAAGCGCAAAGTATCTCTGTCAGCTCCAGGGAGTACCCATGACTTATGTTACAAGAGGTAATCACAACCTTGCTCCCTCAAGACTCAAGAGCATCAGAACATTCTACGACTATGCTAAATCAAACGGAATTTTAAAATAATTAAGTGAGGCAGTTATGACAAAGCGTTATCTTATAATCAATGCGGACGATTTCGGAATGTGTCAGTCTGAAAACGAAGCCACATTTAACCTTTTTGAATGTGGCGGAATTACCTCTGCGTCAATGATGATGCCGAGTAAGTGGGCTGAGCACGCAATAAAATGGTGGCAGGAGCACAGCAATTATTCTGTGGGAGTTCACCTTACATTTACGAGTGAATGGAGCGGCTACCGCTGGGGACCTGTTTCGGACGGGATAACTCTGCGCGACAGCGAGGGATATTTCTGCAAGGAGTGCGAGGCTTTTGAGGCTCAGTGCGACATCGACGATGTTGAAGCTGAGATAAAAGCGCAGGTAAGAAAAGCGCAGGAGCTTGGTTTGCGCGTTTCTCACCTTGACACTCACATGGCGGCTCTCTATGGTCTTTGCGGCAATTTTGACCTCATGCCCAAAACCTTTGAGCTTTGCAGTGAAATGAATCTTCCTTTCAGAATGTATCGTTTTCCGCATCCCGATTATGTTCCCGAGGATCTTGATTTGCCTATTCCGATGTATGAACGCTTTGTCAGAAATTATTCAAATATTGCCGACCTTTATGAAATTCCGATTCTTGATTATCTTGTATATCCCGAGTGTCCGCGCGAGGCATACAGGGATTTCGAAACATTCAGAAAATTTGTCATAAACAGACTTGTCAACATTCCCGACGGCGTAACCGAGGCGTATATTCACCCGTCAACCGAGACGGACGAAATCAAGCAGATTACCGCGCGCTGGTGGAACCGCGTATGGGAATATAAAATCTTCTCAGACCCCGAAACAAGAAAAATTCTTGAAAGCGAAGGGATTGAGCTGATAAACTACGATGACCTTGTAAAAATCCGCAAAGGGAAATAAAGAAACAGGGGGATAAAAATGTCAAGAGTTATTGTTGCAGGAGCAGGACACGGCGGACTTGTGGCGGCGTATCATCTTGCCGCAAAAGGAGAAGATGTTACCGTCTATGAGCGAAGCAGCCGTGAAAATCTCGGCTATGACTGGCAGGATTCTTACGATTACAAATGCTTTTCCTACGCTGAGCTTCCCATACCCGAAATGGGCATGAAAGACAGAGTTCCCATGACTTTTGTTCCCTCGACCGACCCTTATATCAGCTTTTCGCAGGGTAAGCAGACGGGTAAATATTCACTGCATATGTACCGCAAGGATATTTACAACCATCTGATAAATCTCTGTCAGAAGGTCGGCGTCAAGTTCTCCTTTGATACGGAGATTTACTCCGCAATTATTTTCGGCAATCGCGTCTGCGGCATCAGGACAAGTCAGGGCGATATGCTCGGCGACATGGTTATCGACGCGGCGGGTATGTATTCGCCCGTCAAAAACAGCCTGCCCGAGTATATGGATATTCACTGTGATTTTGCGGGCTGTGAGGTTCTCCACGCCTACAGAGCGTATTATGAGAAAAATACCAATTATCCCGACCCTGAGAATGAATATCAGGTTATCTTTAATGAAAACGGTGATATTGGTCTGAGCTGGGTTGTTACTCGTGAGGAGCATGTTGATATTTTAGTCGGCAGATTCGGCGAATTGAACCTTAAAATGGCTCAGAAGGGCGTTGAAAATCTTCGTAAAGATTTCCCTCACATAGGTGAAAAAATCGTTCACGGCGGCTCAATTGCCGATATTCCCGTGCGTCAGCCTATCAGCGTGTTTGTTGCCGACGGCTATGCCGCGATAGGCGACAGCGCGTGCATGACTATTCCTGTTATCGGCTCGGGACTTACCAACAGCATCATGGCAGGCAAAATGCTTGCCGACGCCATGCTTGCGGACGAGAGAAAGACCTACACGGCGGAAGTTCTGTGGGAATATGAAAAGCAGTATTATAAGGAGATAGGTAATTCCTGCGGAGCGTTTGCGCTGTTCAAGAATATGATGAACAACCTTTCGCCCGAGGACATCATTTTCCTTATCGAAGAGCAGATTGTTACCACCGACGATATTTCGTCAAATGTAAACGATTCCTCGCTTGTCGATATGCTTCTCAGCGGCGGACTTACGATTACATCTCTGCTCGGCAAGGCAAAGAAAATCAAAAACAACGATGAGCTTTTCAAAAAGATTGTTGCTCTTGCCGCTAATGCGGCGAAGCTTCAGGCGGTCAAGGTGGCGTTCCCCAACGATTATAACGCTGAGGATGTTCACAAATGGGCGGAAAAATACGAAGCGTTTTTCGATTCAATTGCCGTACCGCACAAGACAGATGAAAAGCTATTATAAAAAAATTACTTCGGGTGTAAAAGCCCGAAGTTTTTTTGTTGTAATTTATAACGATATTTGGTATAATATAGATATCAAACAGCGAGGAATGATTTTATGGCAGATTATGAACAGAGCAAGCTCAGAGCGGCGGAGCTTCGAGACGCATTGAATTACCACAGCCACAAGTATTATGTTGAGGATAACCCCGAAATCGACGATTTTGAATATGACAAAATGCTTCGTGAGCTTGAAAATATAGAGGAAAAATACCCCGACCTTTCAACTCCCGATTCACCCACAAGGCGCGTCGGCGGCAAGGCGGACGGTCAGTTTGAGCCTGTTGTTCATACTGTCAGAATGGAGTCGTTACAGGACGCTTTCAGCTTTGAGGAGCTGAGAGAATTTGACGCGCGAGTTAAAGAGAATGTTCCGCAGGCACAGTATGTTGTTGAACCCAAAATAGACGGACTTTCGGTATCATTACAGTATGAAAACGGCGTTTTCTCAATCGGCTCAACCCGTGGCGACGGCGATACAGGCGAGAATGTTTCCGCAAATCTCTGCACGGTCGGCTCAATTCCGCTAAAAATCAAAAAAGACCTTCCCATGATTGAGGTCAGAGGCGAGGTCTATATGCCGAGAAAGACTTTCCTTGAAATCGTTGAACAGCAGGAAATTATGGGTGAAACTCCGTTTAAAAATCCGCGCAACGCGGCGGCAGGCTCGCTCAGACAGAAAGACCCGAAAATCACCGCCAAAAGAAAGCTTGATATTTTTGTTTTCAATGTTCAGCAGATCGACGGTGAAACTCTCACAGGGCACAAGCAGTCTCTTGATTTTCTCAAGGAACTTGGATTCAAGACAATTCCGTTCTACACAAAATGCAACACAATCGACGAAGCGATTGATGAAATTAAAAAAATCGGCGACAAGAGGGGAGAGCTGCCCTTTGACATTGACGGCGCGGTTATAAAGGTTGACGATTTTTCGCAGCGTGAAGCCCTCGGCAGCACTGCAAAATTCCCGAAATGGGCAATCGCGTTTAAATATCCGCCCGAGGAAAAGGAAACTACTCTTGAAGATATCGAAATAAATGTCGGCAGAACGGGCGTTCTCACTCCCACGGCAATTCTTTCTCCCGTGCTTCTTGCAGGCACAACCGTCAGCCGCGCAACGCTTCACAACGAGGATTTCATCAAGGATAAAAATATCTGCCTCGGCGATATCGTTATTGTCAGAAAGGCTGGCGATATTATTCCCGAAGTGCTATGTGTTACAAAGCACGGCGAAAATATCGTTCCATATAAAATGCCCGATTTCTGCCCGTCCTGCGGCGCACCTGTCTATAGAGAGGACGGCGAGGCGGCTATCAGATGCCTTAACACCGACTGTCCTGCTCAGCTTCTGAGGAATATTATTCATTTCTGCTCGCGCGACGCCATGGATATCGAAGGTCTTGGCTGGTCGGTTGCGGAACTTCTTGTCAAAAACGGACTTGTGAAAACGCCTGCGGATATTTATTCGCTCAAAAAGGAACAGATTTCGCCGCTTGAAAGAATGGGCGACCTTTCCGCCGAAAATCTCATAAACGCGATAGAAAAGTCTAAGCAGAACGATGTCGCTAAGCTCATTTTTGCGCTCGGAATCCGTCATATCGGTCAGAAAGCCGCTGACCTGCTTGCTAAAAGATTCATCACAATGCCCGAAATTATGAAAGCCTCGGAGGAGGACATTCTCACAATCGACGGCTTCGGCGCAATTATGGCAAAGAGCGTCAGGGATTATTTCAGCAACGCCTCCAACCGTGAGCTGATTGACGCGCTCATGGCGCACGGGCTTAACATGAAATACCTCAAGGAGGTCAAAGACAGCCGTTTTGCGGGCAAGATTTTCGTGCTGACAGGTACGCTTTCAAAATACACTCGAAATGAAGCGTCCGAAATTATCGAGGGCTTCGGCGGTAAAACCTCGTCGTCGGTTTCAAAGAAAACAAGCTATGTTCTCGCCGGCGAGGAAGCAGGCAGTAAGCTCAAAAAAGCGAATGACCTCGGCATTGAAGTCATAAGCGAAGAACAGTTCGCGCAGATGATTCAATAAAAAACAAGATGGCTCTGATAAATTCAGAACCATCTTTTATTTTAAGCAGGGGAGAGGTTATTATTTAAATATCCGATTCGTGGAGTATAACTCCGTTAGCCTTTAATTTATTTTGAAGTTCATTTATGTTTATTCCCGTAAAATCACGGCACATTGCCGCTGCGGTGCCTGCGGCTTCGCCTGAAACGGCACAGACGGGGATAACCCTCGTAATATCCCACATATCGTCGGTTACGGAAATACAGCGGCCTGCCGCGAGGAGATTGTGAATCTTTTCGCCCGTCATCGTACTGAACGGAAGTTCATAAACAGGGCCGCGCTTGCGCCAGTCGGAGAACATACCAACGCTGTCCGCAAACTCTTTGTGCATTTCGGTGTCGTGCATTGTGTATCTGCCTGAAAGTCTGCGCGTCATGCGCACCTGCGGAATGGTTGTTACGGTGGCGAGAGCCTTTTCTTTTGTGCCGTCGCCGTATTTCAGAAAATCATTAAGCGTTTCGTAGTGGGAGCGAATCATCATATCCGAAAGCTCCTTTGCGTCAACACCGCCGAAACGGTACAGCTTTTTTGACTTTTCCAGTTCTTCGGGAGTTTTATGACTGTCGGGCTTGTCGCTTGCGCCGACAATTTTCGCGGTGTATTTCCCGTCCCTTATGGAATAGTACCACCCTGCGAGCACATTTCCCTGCTTGAAAAGCTCAGTGTTTTCGCCCGAGAGCTTGCAGATGTCAGCATCGCCCGTGCAGTCAATAACTTTTTCAGCCGCAATAGCTGACCTACCCGATTTATTTTCAATAATAATGTGAGTAATTTTATCGCCGTCGGTTACAGCGTCGCACACAGCTGTGCCGTAAAGGAGCCTTACGCCGTTTTCAAGGAGCAGATTTTCAGCTTCAAACGCAAAAAGATTCGGATTGAACTGAGCAATATATCTCTGTTTAGTTTTTTCTTCATCGCTTCCGCCACTAAGCCACGGATTTTCTCCGCTTTCCGCGCCGTGCTTTATGCTGAGCTTTAACAGCTCCTCGGCAATACCGAACGACACCTGCCTGCCGTAACCGTCGCACAAGGGGAGATAGACCGTTACAAGCCCCGCTGTGGCAAGACCGCCCAAAAGCCATTCACGCTCCAGAAGCAGAACATCTGCTCCGCCTCGTGCCGCCGCAAGAGCTGCGGAAATTCCCGCAATGCCTCCGCCACAGACGAGCACATTGCATTCATCGGTTACTTCGAGCCGCTTTTCCTGTTCTGTTATAGTCATGGTTAAACAAACCTCCGAAAAAAAGCGCAGAATTTTGCAATTCCGCGCTGTGTGTTCTTTTATCTTGCAGCTTCAAGCTGATAAATTCTTACATAGTCAACAATCATGCTGGTTGTGTAGTCTGTGTCAAAATCTTCAAGACCTGATGAGGGGATTTCGAGCGAAACGATTACTTCCTCGGGAGTTGTTGAAACGCCTTTGCCGAATGAGCTTCTTGCGCTTTCAACGCCGTTGATGTAGAAGATGTATTCGTCCTCAGTCCACATAAGGCCGTAGGTGTTGTACTCATCATAAATATCCCTGCCAACCTTGAAGTCGCCGAGGCAGCGTGAGTCGATATTTTCAATATCATCGTCCCAGCCGTTGCAGTGAATTGTCTGAGTTACGGAATTACGCGCGGATTTTGTCTTTGCGTCTGCGCTCATAGCCTCGAAAATATCAAGCTCTGCGCCGTTGATGCCGCCGTTTGAAATGTAGTGGTCGTAAGGACTGCTGATTGACTGAATCCAGAACGCGCTCCAGAAGCCCTTGTCCTTGTTGCACTTGCAGCGGATTTCATAGTAGCCACGGCAGTAATGCTCTTTAAGGCTTATCATGCCTGTGTACCAGCCTTCGCCGAACTTGCCGTTCTTGAGGTATTCACCTGTGAGAACGCAGGTGCCGTTTTTGAGCTTAACCTGAGAATCTGCGTTGAAGCCGCAGCGGCGTGAGCCTTCTCCGCGGTGCTGCCATACATCAAGATTGAGTTCGTCCGCGTCAAACTCGTCCTCAAAAACAAGCTCATAGCCGTTGAGGTCAAGCTCAGGTCCGCGGGGAGTAACAGGCGCGTCAAAAATAACACAGCCGATCATCTCAATGATAACCATAAAGCCTGAAATAATCTTTTTCAGCGAGAAGCCGTCAAAGAAATTTTTGAAGAAATCGCCAACAGCATAAACAGACGCTTTCTGTCTGTATGCAAATTTAAGTAAATCCATTATTTTATCGAGCATAATATCTCCTCCTTGACAGCTATCATATCATAATATGTAAAAAAATTCAAGGAAAATATAAGCATAAGTAAAGTAATTGTTCAACAAAAAGAAAATCGAGCAATCACAACTGTGAAAGCTCGATTTTTGGTGCGAGAGACGGGACTTGAACCCGTACGTACTGCTACACACGCCCCTCAAACGTGCGCGTCTGCCTATTCCGCCACTCTCGCGGGTTATGGTGTTG
>JAZUFU010000073.1:0-10377 GCA_045640865.1 Acutalibacteraceae bacterium
AATTGATTTGTCAACAGTAAATTGCAAATTTTTTGATTTATTTTTATATATTTTTCTGCATATTTTGTTTATTGCCTTTGACTTTAATACTATATGGTGTTATAATATATAAGTTAAATACTTTAAGGAGGAAGAAAATGAAAAAGTTATTGAAATCGCTGACAGTTATTGCGGCTGTTCTGATACTTCTTCAGGGCTGTTATCTGATAAACAACCGCGAAAATAAAGACGAAGAAAGCTCAACCTCTGCCTCCACAGAATACGGCACAACTCAGAGCACTGACGAGACAGAAACAACAACAGGCTCAGCAACGGCATTGACTGCATCGACAACTGAGAGTTCATCATCAACTCAGCAGACAACAACCGATGAAGAGACGACAGAGAGCACAACCTCGTCAACATCATCAACATCAGCTTCAACGCAGAAAAAGACCGAAGCGCCCACAAAGGCAACAACAAAATCAACCACAAAGGCAACGGCTTCTCACAGCGTGTCAAGCCCGACATATATAAACGGAATTCTTATTGCCAACAAGACCTACGCCCTCCCCTCGAATTACAACCCCGGTGTAAACTCTGCGGCTCAGAGCGCGTTTAACACTATGGCGGCTGACGCGGCGAAGCAGGGAATAAATCTTTATATCGTTTCGGGATTCAGAAGCTACTCAAGCCAGGCGTCAATTTACAACAACTATGTTGCGAGAGACGGCAAGGCCGCGGCGGACAGATACTCGGCGCGTCCCGGTCATTCGGAGCATCAGACAGGTCTTGCGTTTGATGTAAACTCGCTGAGCCAGTCATTTGAAAACACAGCCGAGGGCAGATGGCTCGCGGCAAACTGCCACAATTACGGATTTATCATCAGATACCCCAAGGGCAAGGAAAGCGTAACAGGCTATATGTATGAGCCGTGGCACATCAGATACCTCGGAACAGGCACAGCCGCCGCCGTTCACAACAGCGGACTTACCCTTGAAGAATATCTCGGTATCAACTCATCATACACTTACTGATAAGACAAATAAATACCTGCTGAGAGAAAGCTTTCAGCAGGTATTATTTTTTGTTTGCTTTTATGCTGATAAAACGCCGAATCAGCCTTTGATCATAGCATAAACGTCCTTAATGAAATCACCGAGAGATGAGAATGTTGTCTTGATTGTGTCAGCATTGAAGTTGCTGATAATCATGTTAACGAACTCGCCCATCTGGTCAAAATCGAAGTTACGGAAATAGTCAACAAGTGTTGTGAAGATTGCGTTAAGAGTCTGCATAATATCCATGAGTTTTTCTCCTTTCGTTAAGTATTAGGTTGAAACCTTGTTTTATTCTAGCATATTTTTTTCGGGAAATCAAGAGCTATCCGCTATTTACTTAATAAAGAACAATGAGCGTAATGCTGTAATGATTTTGGACATGAACTCAATAATCTGTCTGAAAATATTATGACTTTCAGGCTCTTCGGTAATGATTTCGGCAGTGTCCTCCGTTTTCTCTGCCGTTTCGTGCCTGACATTTGCCTCGATAAGATTAAGATATTCGCTGAACGCCGCGTCCTCGGAAAGCTCCGCGGGCGTTTTGTTTATGTCAATTTCACTCAGAAGCAGACCAGCCTGCTCGAGGATTGCGACATCTTCCGCGCTGACAGTTCCGTCCCTGTCGCAGTCGGCGGCAAAATAAGCCGCTTCACCGACCTGAGCCTTTGTGAGAATGCCGTGAACAAGGCAGTTGACTAAAATCGAATCCGTGCCGTCATACCAGCCGTCGCCGTTCACATCGCCTATGACAGCCACATACGCTGTGTCATAGACCTGCATTGCATCGTCAACAAGATAAAATTTTGTGCTCGATGTAACCTTGTCATATCCGCAGTAATCAAGAACTATATTTGTGTTTTCAAAGCAGGATAACAGGGATGTTAAATCTGCCAACATAATTCCGTTGCCGTAAAGCACTTGTTTTTCGGCGTCATAGAGATAGGGCGCATTGTCGCTTAAAATAAAACGGTCAAAGTACTGATATACGATATTGTTGCTGTACGCCGCGGCGGTGAGATTAGGATTGTTATATATATTCAGATAAAAATAATTATTCTGTGCCTTGAAGCCGTAAATCCAGTAATAATTACCGGGCAGGCTCGGAGTGTAAAACTCCGACACGGTGTTGGTGTCAAGGTCATATTTATAAATCGCAGACGGTGTGGAGTAGAAAAGATGATTGCCGTGATTATCGCTGTCGAGCCTTACAAAGCTCTTTGAGTAATATCCGCCCGAAACAATCCACCTGTCGCTGACTGCTTTCAGCGTGATTGTCGTTCCATTTTCAATTTTATTGAGATTTTTATTTATGTTGTCGAAATAATACAGAATGCCGTTTTTATACTGAAATTCCGTTTCGGAATTCTGCCAGTAATAGGAATCATAGGTCGTGCTCACGGGCGAGGTGTCAAAGTCGCTCGCGTCATGGTCTGTTGAGATAATGCCGTCTGTGGAACGCAGGAAATTAGTGTGAAGCACTCTGCCGTAAATATCCCATACGGGGTCGTCCCATGTGGTATCGACATGGTATCTTTTGCCGTCTATTACGACAATATTCCAGTCATGGTTAAGCTCGTCGGAATCGCACATGAAGCAGGTCATGCCGAGCTTTTCAAGCATATATTTATACGCTCTCGAATATCCCGCGCAGACGGCAATTCCATTGACGAAAACTCCGTTTATCTTATAAGAGCTGTCGGGAACATTGTTGTCAAGAAGGCTCTGATAATCGTATTCGCACCACTCAATAAGTCTGTCATGCACAAGCAGAGCCTTGTAAGCCTCGGAAAGAGACGAATTTTTCAAATCGGATATGAATGTCTCAGCGGTGCTTTCACAAACATCAAGCTGAGCCTGATACTCCTCTTTTGTCATGTTGTAATACATGACAAGCTTCGTAACGAGATTGGTTGAGGAATTTCTGTAATACGCAAAGCTGTCAACATGGAAAGCCTCGGGAATATCATAAAAAATGCAGGCTCTCAAAGCGGTTAAATCACTTGCACTTATGCCGAATGAGGACACGGGAATTTCCGTTTCACAGTTAATGAATTTTTCTCTGAGATAGTTTTTCAGAATCTGATAATTTTCAAGCTCACTGTCAAGAAGCGTTGATTCATATGCGAGCTGAGAGTTAATGTAGCCGCCGTTGTCAATTTCAATGGAAAACGCGCAGGCTGTCATTGAAATCTGCGGAACGAGCAGAGCCGTCATAAGGAAAACTGAAATAATCACCGACATCAATTTTTTCATATTAACATCTCCTTTTTACGATTTGTTATATTGTACCATAAATTTTAAACACTTTCAATATACTTTGACAGCGTGTCAGCTCTTTATCTTTTTAATCGCGCCCTTTTCAAGACGGCTCACCTGCGCCTGCGAAATTCCGACCTCGGCGGCAACCTCCGTCTGAGTTTTGCCGACCATGAAGCGCAGATTGAGTATTCTTTTTTCTCTGTCGCTCAGCTCCTCCATGGCCTGCCTTATGAGAATTTCATCTACCCATCCCTCGGAGGCGTTGCCGTCGCCGATCTGGTCCATAACATAAATTGCGTCGCCGCCCTCGGAATAGACTGGCTCATACAGCGAAACAGGCTCAACTATCGCCTCAAGCGCGAGCACGACTGACTCTTTTTTCATGTCAAGCTCCTTTGCTATCTCCTCAACCGTGGGGTCGCGCTGTAATTCGTTGGAGAGTTTTTCTTTCGCCTGAATCGCCTTGTATGCCGTGTCGCGCATGGAGCGGCTGACGCGGACGGCGTTGTTGTCTCTGAGATAGCGGCGGATTTCGCCGATAATCATCGGCACGGCGTAGGTGGAAAAGCGCACATCCTGCGACAAATCGAAGTTGTCAATTGCCTTGATAAGCCCGATACAGCCGACCTGAAATAAATCGTCGGGGTTCTCTCCCCTGTTCATAAACCGCTGAATTACGCTGAGCACAAGTCGCAGGTTGCCGTTTATCAGCTCCTCGCGTGCGCCGCTGTCGCCCTCTCTGACCTTTTTAAGAAGCTGAATTTTTTCTTTTTCTTTAAGCACCGTAAGGCGGCTTGTGTCAACGCCGCAGATTTCAACCTTGTTAAACTGCACAAAATCATTCCTTTATAAAGATATGTAAAGGTTCTGTAAGTGCAGAAAAAATCAGCCAATAAAATTATTGACTGATTTTTTGAAATTATAAATAATTCAGTTTTATTTGATATGTAATGTTATCTTTTATTTAAAGCGGCTACTCTACAAGCTCAGAATAGTTTCGTCTGCCGTATATAACTCTTGCCACGGTAACTGTTTTTTCTTTTTCAGATACATAATAAAACATCAGATAATTTTCTACAACCGCTTTTCTGTATTCATATTTCAACGGTTTTATCGGAACATATACCGCGTTGGCATACGGGAATTCTCTGAGCCGTTCAGCGGATTCAATAAATTTATCCGCCATTCTGACGGCAGCGGGCTTATTGTCGAGCTCATTACTGATATAGCTGATAATCTCGGACATATCACTGAGTGCCGACGGAAGAAATTCAAGATTATACATTATTATTCCTCCGCTGAGGCAATATCTCTCAGATGTTTAAGAACTTCTTTTGAAGAATATCTTTTATTGTTGCTTTCCGCCTCTTTTTCAGCTTCTTTCAGCTTAAAATAAACCTCGCTTTCAAACTGAAGATTTTCATAAGCCTCCATGCTGAGCACAACCATATCACCGTAACCGTTTTTGGTCAAAAAAACAGGCTGGCTGGTTTCATGCACAGTTTTTGAAATGTCAGCAAAATTATTTCTCAAATCCGAAACAGGTCTTATAGTGTTCATTTCATCAACCTCCCAAAAATATTTTAGCATAATTATGATAAAATATCAAGTGGGAAATTTTCAGCACACCTGTGAATCTCAAAAAATCAGCCAATAAAATTATTGACTGATTTTTTGAGATTATTTAATTATATCGAATATTTCCTGCGGATAATCAATTACATAATCCGCGCCGCTTTTGGTGAGCAGTTCTCTGCCGCGGAAGCCCCACGAGACGCCGACGCATTTAAGCCCCGCGTTCCGCGCGGTCTGTATGTCCGTTTCGGAGTCGCCGACAAAAAGCGTTTCGGACGCCAGACAGTCAAGCTCTTTCATTATTTCAAAAACGCCCTGCGGCTCAGGCTTTGGCGGCACTTCGCTTCGTATGCCGTAAGCGGCGCACAGCAGACCGCCGAAAAACTCATCGCAGATTGTTTTAACCGCGGAGTCGAACTTATTTGAAAGCACGGCGGCTTTTATACCCGCTTTTTTCAGTTCATCAAGCATCGGAATTATGCCGTCATACGGAGCCGTGATGACGCAAAGGTGCTGAGTGTAATATTCTTTATACACCGTCAGCGCGGTTTTTATAGTTTCTTCGTCGTCAATCGGGAAAGCGCACCTGCGAATTAGCATTGTGGTGCCGTTGCCGACGAACCGCCGAACCTCGTCGAGCGTTCTCTCGGGGAGTCCGACATAGCGCATGGCGTAATTCGCGGCGTTTTTTATGTCCTCAAGCGTATCTGTCAGCGTGCCGTCAAGGTCAAAAATGCACGCTTTTATTTTATTATTTTGCAAACTCATAGCTGATTTTGTTTTCAACCGCATAGTGGTATGCGTAGGAATTCTTTTCTACAACAAGTTTGAAATCGGGGTTGTAATATTCCTTTGCCGAATCCTCAATCTTATCGCCCTTGGCAATAGCAGGGAACGCAATTTTGCCGATTGTTCTGACGCTCGACGGAATATAGAGCTTGCTCAGAGACTTACAGCCCAGGAACGCGCTGTCGCCGATTGAAAGCGTTCCGTCGGGAATTTTAACATCTTCAAGCGAGCTGCAGAGCGTGAACAGACCTTCGGGAATTGCGGTTGTTCCGTCGGGGAACTCAAAGGATTTCAGCTCAGAGTGATTGAAGAAAAGCTCGGGTGCAAATTTCTCTGTTTCGGCAGGGAATTTATATGTCGAAAAATCAACGCACGGCAAAGCCGCAACAGCTTCTTTTTTGTCTGCGGTGAAAAGAATTCCGTCTTCAAAAACAAACTTTGCGCCCTCGGCAACCTTGATTTCTTTAAGATTTTTACATTCCGCAAAAGCCATTTCGCCGATATCCTCAACGCTTGCGGGAATATTTATTTCTTTAAGCTCTGAGCAACCCGAAAACGCGCTGTTCGCGATTACCGTTACCGAATTGCCGATTGTAACAGTTTCGAGCTTCGTACATTCGCTGAACGCTCTCGGCTCAATTCTTGTAACACAATCGGGAATAACCAGAGATTTTATATTTGTTCTTTCAAACGCGTTGTTGCCGATTGTAACAACCTTGTCCCCTTTGATTTTTTCGGGGATTACAATATTAACCGAGCTTCCTGTATAGGCGTTGATAACTGTTGTGCCTTTCTTGCCGCCGTCGGAGCAGGCAAAATCCGTTCTGTTGTATTTCAGCGAGCCGATGAAAACGCCCGCGGCAACAGCGATAAAAGCTACGGTAAAAATCAAAACTTTAAGAGCATTTTTCACTTTAAACACCTCTTATAAACATTCGATTATTTTTTTGAGATTTTCGAGTCCTGTTTCGAGCGCGGGGATATTGTCTTCAATTCCCTCAAACTCAATGCTGACATAGCCGTCGTAACCGCTTCTCTTTATGGTTTTGAGGCACTGATAAACAGGAACATTGCCCTGACCTAAAATCGCGCCGCGAAGATATGTACCGTTTCTCGTGGTGAAGAAGCCTCTGCCCGGGTCAAACTCACTGCCGCTCTTGACATGGAAATCCTTGACATGAACATGCTTTGCAAACGGAGCCGCGATACCGACAGCCTTTGCAGGCTCATCGTCAGCGCAGAGGAAATTGCCTATATCAACAAGCCAGCCGAAGTTCGCATCATTCACGCCGCCCATGAGGCGTTCAACTCTTGTGCTCTCCTGGCAGAACTGACCGTGGTTTTCGACCATTGTTTCAACGCCGATTGTCTTTGCGTACTCGGTAACGCCCTTGCAGCCCTTAATGAGAATCGGAAGAGCCGTATCGAATGAGGTGTAATGCTTTCTTTCGTCTCTGTAACCGCCTGTGGCGTCGTGGCGCATACCGCCCGCGCCGAGGATTTTAGCGATATCCGCTTTTTTGCATACGCGGTCAATCTCAGCTTCGATATCCGCACAGTTGAGGAAATCCGCGCCGATAGTGTAATTGACAACGGGAATACCGCATTTTTCGCTCTCTTCTCTGATTGCGCAGGCAAAATCCGCCTCGGTCATTCCCTCGGGAGCGGAAAGGTCGGTGAACTCAATCGCCTCAAAGCCCATATCGGCGGCAAGGCTGATGATGTCCTTCTGATTTTTGCCGTTTTTACGCATATAATTTGAAAAGCTGTAACTGCTGACACAAGTTTTCATAATATTACCTTCTTTCTGAGTGTATTGTATCACAAAGAAATGAATTTTTCAAGGATGAATATTATACTGAATATACAAATAAATATTCATTTTAAATACATTATTTGAGGGATTTATTCATATTATTTGCAGAATTCTATTGACAAAATAGTGCAATGCTGATATAATAATTTGTATAAAATGTAGAAAGGAAAAGAGAAAAAATGAATTTTTTTGAAGGTTTCAAGCTGTCGTTCTTAGAATGGTTTGAAGATATAAAAGAAACATTCATCCTGTGCTTTATTGACGACAACAACTATGAGCTTCTCGTCAACGGTCTCGGTGTTACAATCAAGGTTACGCTCGTGGCGGCGGCTCTCGGTCTGGTTATCGGATTTCTGATTGCTCTTTGCAATCTCTCAAAAAATAAGGCTCTCAACACAATCGGAAAGGTATATACCGATGTTATCAGAGGTACGCCCTCGGTTACACAGCTGATGATTATCTACTTCGTAGTTTTCGCGTCTGTGAACCTTGAAAAATGGCTGATTGCCTCGTTCGCGTTCTCAATCAATTCGGGCGCGTATGTTTCGGAGATTATCCGCGCGGGTATTCTTTCGATTGACAAGGGGCAGACGGAAGCCGGACGCTCCCTCGGTCTTAACAGCAGGCAGACAATGTTCAACATCATTGTTCCGCAGGCTGTCAAGAACATCTTCCCCGCGCTGTGCAACGAGTTCATCACTCTTATTAAAGAAACCGCTATCGTCGGCTATGTAGGACTTATGGACATTCAGAAAGCGGGCGACTTCATAAAGAGCGACACTTACGAGGCGTTCATGCCGCTTATCGCAACGGCGATAATCTACTTTGTTGTAATCAAGATTCTTACCTTAATCCTCGACAAGCTTGAAGCAAGGCTGAGAAAATCGGATACAAGATAAGCGGGGGTGAAAGAAATGATAAAGGTACATAATTTACACAAAAGCTTCGGCGACAATAAAGTTCTCAACGGAATTGACGAGCACATCGAAAAAGGCGAGGTTGTTGTTATAATCGGCCCGTCGGGCTCGGGCAAAAGCACATTTTTAAGATGTCTCAATATGCTTGAGGAGCCGACAGACGGTGAAATCTACATCGACGATGTTCAGATTAACGCGCCGAAAGCCGACATAAACAAGATTCGTGAAAAAATGGGAATGGTTTTCCAGCATTTCAACCTTTTCCCGCATCTTACAGTTCTTGAAAACATCACGCTTGCTCCCGTTAAGCTCAAAAAGATGACAAAGGAACAGGCAAAGGCAAAGGCGATGGAGCTTCTTAATGTTGTCGGTCTTCCCGACAAGGCGGACTCCTACCCTGCTCAGCTTTCGGGCGGTCAGAAACAGCGTATCGCCATTGTAAGAGCTCTTGCGATGAACCCCGAGGTTATCCTCTTTGACGAGCCTACATCAGCTCTTGACCCCGAAATGGTCGGCGAGGTTCTCGATGTTATGAAAGACCTTGCGAAAGCGGGCATGACGATGGTTGTTGTTACCCACGAAATGGGCTTTGCGAGGGAAGTCGGCACGCGCCTGCTCTTCATTGACGAGGGCAAGGTTGTTGAAAGCGGCGACCCGAGATTCGTTCTTGAGCATCCTCAGAACGAAAGAACGCAGTTATTCCTGAGTAAAGTGCTTTAAGCATTTTATATAATATTTTAATTTAAGGAGATAATCAAAATGAAAAAAGCATTGAAAATCGCTGTTATCGTTCTTGCAGTAGCAGCACTCGTTTTCTCATTTGCGGCTTGCAGCGGCAAACAGGAAGCAAAAGGAACTCTCACATTCGGCACAAACGCTGAATTCCCTCCCTTCGAGTTCGTTAACAACGAAGGCGGCGTAATCGAGAAGTTTGACGGCATCGACATGAACATTGCCAAGAACATCGGCGACGCAATCGGCAAGGAAGCCAAGATTGAGAACATGGAATTCGACTCACTTCTTATCGCTCTTCAGAACGGTCAGATCGACGCTGCTATCGCAGGCATGACTGTTACAGAAAAGAGACTTAAGACTGTTGACTTCTCAACTCCCTACTACAAAGCAACACAGGTTATGATCGTTAAGGACGCTGACATCAAGTCCGCAAAAGACATGGCTGACAAGAAAATCGTAGTTATCCAGGGTTACACAGGCGAGACCTGCGTTAAGGACATGGGCTACAAATACGAAGCATTCAAGAAGGGCTCAGAAGCTATCCTTGAGCTCAAGAACGGCAAGTGCGACGTAGTTGTTATCGACTCCGCAACAGCTCAGAAGTACATTAAGGACAACGCAGAGCTTAAGATTGTTGAAGACGCAGACGCATTCGAGGCTGAGGAATATGCAATCGCAGTTAAGAAAGGCAACACAGAGCTTCTTAACCAGATTAACGAATCAATCGAAAAGATGCTTGCAGACGGCACAATCAGCGAGCTGGCAGCAAAATATCAGTAATATTACAACATAATAAAACGGCGGAGCGTAACAGCACCGCCTTATAAAGAAGTAATCTAACAAGAACCCCGCTAAAAAGGAGTTTATCCTTTTCGGCGGGTTTCCCTTTATGCACGAATGAATAATGAATAATGAAGTCGCTCCGCTAATGAATAATTGAGGGCGGGACACCCGCACCCGAATTTATGAAATCCCGCAAAATCTTCAATTCTTGGCGGTAGGGGCGATTCACGAATCGCCCGTTCTGAAAATTACGGTAATCTCCGTGATTTGCTGATATGAAGCCTCCCTTGGGGGAGGTGGCAAAATCTATGATTTTGACGGAGGGGGTAACCCCCTCAGTCTGCTTCGCAGACAGCTCCCCAAAGGGGCGCCTTTTTTCATCAGCTTTTATTTTATCTCTACGCTGACTGCACCCATAACGAGCGTCTGATTTCATCGTGTCAGTTTTTTCATCCAGTGAATA
>JAZUFU010000074.1:0-3709 GCA_045640865.1 Acutalibacteraceae bacterium
TTATTTCAACAAAAGCAAAAGAGGTAACGGTAATGACGGTAAGAAAAATGCAGATGTGCGACAGAGAAAAGGTTGTCGAATTTTATGCCTCCATGGGCGAGCGGAGCGCACATTTTTTTAATGTAAATCACGGCAACGAAAAGAGAACAATGGAGTTCTTTGAAAACGGCAAGAAAGACCATGTTTTTTATGTTGCCTTTGACGGCGGCGAGCTTGGGGCGCGTGCGTTTATATGGGACATTGACAGAACCGTTCCGTGGTTCGGTATCGCCGTGCGTGATTCCGCGCAGGGAAAAGGCGTGGGCACGGCTTTCATGAAAGAGATATTTGAGAATATTTTTTCAGCGGGTTATGCAGGGCTTCTGCTCAGAACGGCGACGGACAACATTCCTGCACAGCATTTATATGAAAAATGCGGTTTTGAGCGGCTCGGCACTCACCCGTCGGGGGAATATCTTTATCTTAAACGATTTGCGAGGGACTGAAATGGTAACTGTAAGCGCGGATTTCAATAAAATTATCGGCAAAATCAAGCCCGTTCACGGCTTCAACAACTCTGCCCGTGAAACGAATTACGGTTCTCTGCTTGGGAGCTTTTCGGCTCTGAAACCGCCGTTTGCAAGGCTTCACGACACGGGCTATCACGGCAACGCGCACTATGTTGATATTCCGTGCATTTTTCCCGATTTTTCGGCTGACCCCGACGATGAAAAATCCTACGACTTTACGCTGACGGATTACTACATAAAGCCGCTCATTGAAAACGGAATAAAGGTGATGTACCGTCTGGGCGTTACAATTGAGCACGAGCCGAAAAAGCATAATATTTTTGCTCCGTCCGACCCGCAGAAATGGGCGTCGGTCTGCGAGCATATTGTGCGCCATTACAACAACGGCTGGGCGGACGGATTTCACTTCGGCATTGATTACTGGGAGGTATGGAACGAGCCCGACGGTCTGAATCCCGAGTGCGAGCCTTACGGCTGCCCGAACTGGATAGGCACAGCGGAGCAGTATTATGAGCTTTACGCCCTCACGGCAAAGAAAATCAAGGAGCTTCATCCCGAGGTTAAGGTCGGCGGATATTCAAGCTGTTACATTCTCGGCAAGTTCCAGAACGGACGCTGGGAAGCAGGCGACGCTTCGTATTTTACGAATTTTCTTGAATATGTAAAAAACGAAAATGCTCCTCTCGATTTCTTCACATATCACGGCTATCTCGGAAAGCAGTACCTCCGGAAAATCGAAATCGAAAGCCGATTTGTGCGCGATAATCTTGACCGTTACGGATTCACGCAAACCGAGTGCATTGACGCGGAGTGGAACATCAACATCTGCGACATTGAAACCGAAAACAGACGCACGCAGTATTATATAAATTACCGCAACGAAAAGGGCGCGTCCCACGCGGCGGCAAGTCTTTATGAAATGCAGAGATGCCCCGTAGATTCCGCCATGTATTACGATACCCAGTTGTGGGCTGAATACGGCGGACTGTATCACGTTCCGAGCCTTGAGCCGACAAAAACATATTATGCCTTTCAGCAGTTCGGCGAGCTATATGAGCAGAAAAATGAATGTGAAAGCCACGGCGGCGGACTTGTTTACACCTGCGCCGCAAAATGTAAAAAAAAGCTGCTCTGCATAGCGAATATCAGCGAAAGCGACGAAGAAATCGAGCTTAGAATAAGCGGAACAAAATGCGGTAATGCCGTTATCCGCACGCTGAGCAGAAATCATGATTACGAAGAAACATATCGCGGAAAAAATCCGAAGCATATAACGCTTGACGGATATTCGTTTATAACAATAGAAATCGGAGGAGAAATATGATTAAAGAAAACATAATCAGCAACGTAAACGAAGCATATACCTTCATAGCGGACTGCGCGCCGTATAAAATCAGAAAAGCCGTGCTTTCTTCTCCCGAATGTGAGAACAGAACCGTATGGGTTATCGGTCTGAGAGGCACAAACGGCTCAATGGACAAAACAGACCCGCTCAGTCTGCCCGTGTGTTTCAGAAGCGGCTGTTCGAGAGAAAATATTTTCTTCCACCTTGTGAAAGATGCCATAAAAAAAGAAATCCCCGCAGGGGAAAGCCTTGTCTATATAGGGCACAGCCTCGGCGGAATGGTAAGCCAGCAGCTCGGCGCAGACGAGGAACTGAGCAGTATGTATAAAACGCTCAACGTGCTCACATTAGGCTCACCTTATGTGCTGTTCAAGGGGAAGAAATGTCCGCTTCACAGAATGGCGGACAGGGTGGATATAGTGCCCGTGGTATGCTCGCTTGCTTCATTTGCAAATCTTTTCATCGGAAATGTTACGCACGAATGCGCGGGGAATTATTTCAGCTTTAACGGCGCGCATTGCGACTCGTATCAAAAATCGGAGGTATGGCGCAAATATGACTGCTTCGGCATAGAAAACGGCGGAAGATACCTCACCTTGATATAATTTGCAGAACGCATAAAAGAGAAAAGCCATGAACGAATTATCTGAAATTTTCAAATCAGCGCAGGACGGCGAATGTATAACGCTCGAAAATAAAATATACGAAATCGCTCCCGAGGACAGCTTTCATCTGAAGGGGTTTTTCTTCAGCAACACGGCAAAATACGAAGAAAACCCCGACGGAGAAAGATTCTGCGCCATTTACCTTGACGGGAAACACGACATCACAATTGACGGAAACGGCGCGAAGGTGATGATTCACGGAAAAATGACGCCGTTCATTTTCTGCAATTGCCGCAACATTGTAATGAAAAATATCTGTTTTGACCATTACCGCCCGACGATGAGCGAATTTACCGTTGCCGACAGCGAAGAAGGATACGCCGAAATACATATAGCCGACGAGTTTATTTACAGAACGGACGGCAATATGCTCTACTGGTGCTCAGAAAACAACAAAAACAATGAGCCGTACTGGGAAATACCGTATAAGGGCAAGGGCGTTCTCACTAACGCGTTCAACCCGTCAACGCAGGTTATGGACGACATGATATGCGGCGAGGGTGATTCATGGGGCGGAGTTCCCGACATCGCGGAGCTTAAAGAGCTTCGCAAGGGCGTTTTGCAGGTGCGTTTTCGTGATAAAAGCCGCCGCATACCTGTCGGCACTGTCGCGCAGACGCGTTCAATAAAGCGTGTTCAGACGGGCGGCGCAATTGACCGATGCAGTGATGTAACGCTTGAAAATTTGAGAATAATGTCAATGAACGGCTTCGGGATTCTCGCGCAGAACAGCCGCGACATTCTTTATAACAGGCTTGACTGCACGCCGAAAGAGGGCAGAACGGTGGTGTCCGACGCGGATTTCTTTCATTTTTCGGGCTGTTCGGGAGAAGTGAAAGTAATAAACTGCAAGGCAAAGGGTGCGCACGACGACATAATAAATCTTCACGGCACGCATCTCAGAATAATAAATATCAACAGAAGCAATAACACAATTCTGGTAAGATACAGTCATCCCGAGTCGTGGGGCTTTGAGGCTTACTCGGCAGGCGATAAAATCGAATACGTATGCGGCAACACGCTTCTGCCCTACGGCGAGGCAGCCGTGATTTCGGCTGAAAAAATCAGCCCGACAGATGTTCTGATACAAGCTGACGCTCTTCCCGACAGAGAGCCTGCGGAAAATGATGTTATCGAAAATGTTACACGCACGGCATCGCTGACGGTTGAAAACAATGTGTTTGAGTGTA
>JAZUFU010000075.1:0-34379 GCA_045640865.1 Acutalibacteraceae bacterium
AAGCTCTGTTGGGACGAGTATCTCTGCGAAAAGCTCGGCGTTCCGATGTGCATGCTTCCTAAGCCCGTAACATCGAGCGAGATTTACGGCTATATTGATACTGACGCTGTTGCGGGCATAGACGCTATCAAGGGCACTCCGATCTGCGGCGCTATCGGCGACCAGCCTGCCGCGCTTTTCGGTCAGGCGTGTTTCAAGCCGGGTCAGGCAAAGAATACATACGGCACAGGCTGCTTCCTGCTTATGAACACAGGCGAGGAAAGAGTAAAGTCAAAGTGCAACCTGCTCACAGGCGTTGCATGGAGCGTGGGCGGCAAAACAACTTATTCAATCGAGGGCAGTGCGTTCAACGCAGGCTCTGTTATAAAATGGCTTCGTGATGAGCTGCATCTCATAAGCGAGGCAAGGGAATGTGATATTCTTGCCGAGAGCGTTCCCGACGCTAACGGAATTTATATTGTTCCCGCTTTCACGGGTCTCGGCGCGCCTTACTGGGATATGTACGCAAGAGGCTGCATTGTCGGTCTTACCCGCGGCGTAAACAGAGCACACATCGCAAGAGCGGTGCTTGAAGCGATAACGCTTCAGATGGCTGACCTGCTCGTTGCCATGACAAAGGACAGCGGCATTGAGCTTGCTGAGCTTCGCGTTGACGGCGGCGCGAGCGTAAGCAACATCATGATGCAGATTCAGTCTGATATGATAGGTACTTTCGTAAACAGACCTAAGACGGTTGAAACAACGGCTCTCGGCGCGGCGTATCTTGCAGGTCTTGCTGTCGGCGTATGGGATAACCTTGACGAAATCGAGGAGAACCGCGAGGTTGACAGAGTATTTGCCCCCGAAATGGATAAAGAAACAAGAGATAAATTCTACGCAGGCTGGCTCAAAGCGGTTGAAAGAGCCAAGTCATGGGAAGAATAATTAAAATGCCTCCCTCTTTGAGGGCAACTCTGAGAACAAAAAAATGTAGGGGCGACTATCAGTCGCCCGTCATGTAATTTTCGCTAATCTTACGGGCGATTAATAATCGCCCCTACAGGATTATGTGTTAGGTAAACGAGTCTTAAACGGAAAAGATTTTTATTATAATGAGGAGTTTAAATATATGGATTACGCAAAGGAATCACTTAAAAAACATTATGAATGGCAGGGGAAAATCGAGGTTATCGCAAGAGCCAAGGTTGACGACAAAGAGGCTCTTTCAATTGCTTACACCCCAGGTGTTGCTCAGCCCTGCCTTGAAATTCAGAAGGATATAAACAAAAGCTACGAGCTTACAAGACGCCACAACCTTGTTGCCGTTGTAACCGACGGCACGGCTGTTCTCGGCCTCGGCGACATCGGCCCCGAGGCAGGCATGCCCGTTATGGAAGGCAAATGCGTTCTCTTTAAAGAGTTCGGCGGCGTTGACGCTTTCCCTCTGTGCGTCCGCTCAAAAGATGTTGATGAAATCGTCAACACAGTTGCCATGATAGCAGGCTCTTTCGGCGGCATAAATCTTGAGGATATTGCCGCTCCGAGATGCTTTGAGATTGAAAGGAAGCTCAAGGAGCGTGTTGATATTCCTGTTTTCCACGACGACCAGCACGGCACGGCGGTTATCTGCTCGGCAGGTCTCATTAACGCCCTCAAGCTCACAGGCAAAAAGATTGAGGACTGCACGGCTGTTTTCAACGGCGCAGGCGCGGCAGGCGTTGCCATAGCAAAGCTTTTCACGAGCATGGGCATCGGCAATATCGTAATGTGCGACCGTAAGGGCATCATCTGCGACGGCGACGAGCTTGCCCCCGCGAAGCAGGATATCGCAAACTTCACAAACAAAAATCATATAAGAGGCTCTCTTGCCGACGCTATGAAGGGCGCGGATATTTTCATCGGCGTTTCAGCCCCCGGCGTTGTAACGCAGGACATGATCCGTTCCATGGCAAAGGATCCGATAGTTCTCGCAATGGCAAATCCCGTTCCCGAAATCATGCCCGACCTCGCTAAAGAGGCAGGCGCGGCGGTTGTCGGCACAGGCAGAAGCGACTTCCCGAATCAGATTAACAATGTCCTTGCGTTCCCCGGCATTTTCCGCGGCGCACTCGATGTAAGAGCATCCGACATCAACGAAGAAATGAAAATCGCGGCTGCTCACGCGCTGGCTTCACTCGTTGCCGATGATGAGCTCTGCGCTGATTACATTATCCCGAAGCCGTTTGACCCGAGAGTAGGCAAAACTGTCGCCGAGGCTGTTGCTCAGGCGGCAAGAGACAGCGGAGTTGCAAGAATATGAGCTTATCTGCCGTAAAAAAAGAGCGTAATTCCGCGGTTGAGCTTCTGAGAATAATCGCGATGTATATGATAGTTGTCTATCACTGTACGCTTCAGAGCGGTTTTGACCTTGAAAGCGCGAGCTTCGGTTTGCAGAAGTTCACATACGAAATCCTCCAGACAGGCGCGATAGGCGTTGATATTTTCGTGCTGATTACAGGCTTTTTCGGCTATAAATCGGTCTCGAATCCTAAAAAAATCATCAGCCTGCTGCTTGAGGTTGAGTTCTACTCAATCCTTGTGGGTGTGTGCATGATTCTGACGGGCGATGAGGAGCTGTCCACGTCCTATGTGCTTCATACACTTTTCCCGACGACATTCAAGCAATACTGGTTTTTCACCGCCTATATTGTTCTGATGCTCCTTTCACCGTATATAAATAAGTTCATCGCCGCGGTGTCAAGAGCCGACCATTTAAAGCTCATAGCCGTGATGATTGTTCTGTGGGGAGTTATCCCGTTCTTTACCGACCAGGATTTCTATTTCAATGAAGTCATAACGGTGATTATGCTTTATATCATCGGCGCGTATCTCGGCAAATATTCCGATAATGTTCTGTCAAAGGGCAAAAACGCGGAAATTCTCACGGTAATCTGCTCCGTGCTCCTTGCGGGCAGCGTGCTTGCCTGCGGAATAGCGGGGAAATATGTTCCTGCGGTTAAAAATCTCAGCCCGCATTTTTATGTGAGACTTTCACCGCTTGTAATCGGTCTTGCCGCGGGACTTCTCGTAAAATTCACAAAGATGAATTTCAGAAGCGGATTTATCAATAAAGTTGCGTCCTGCACTTTTGCGGTTTATCTGATTCATTACAATCCGTATTTCTGCTCTGTGCTGTGGAAAAAATATCTGAAATCCGTCGATTATGTTTATACAAAATACTGGTTTCTGTACCTGCTGATAAGCACAGTTCTTGTATTTGCGGCGTGCATAATAATTGAGTTTATCAGAAAGTCAACGATAGAAAAACCGCTGAATAATCTTGCAGGCAAAATATACGACAAGGTCGAAAAACTTGTCATAAAAATAATTGATTCAATTAAGGAAAAAATACATGCATAAAAATTGGGGCTGTCGCCTTTAGCGCAGAACGAAAAGTAAAAAATAATCTGAAATAAAAAGATGGTTCTGAATGGGTAAAAAACTCTTCAAAACCATCTTTTGTATTAATACTTGATAATCAATTAAGTATATTTTACTTTTCTAAGCGTTTTTTCGCCTTCTCGCAGTATCGCATACAGCTTCGGAGCGAAGAAAACGCTTTCTGCATCTAAATTCGGCAGCCCCTTTGCATTTGTAACATCACGGAAAAAATCTCTTTTTCTGCGCTATCGGCTGGGCAGGGCAGACGTAATCCACAAGAATGGTGTCTTCACCCACGACGCTGATTTTATCCCACGGGATTTTAACATCTGCACCCTTGCCGAACGGGCGACCTCTGCCGTAAATTATAATGCAGGTTATGTGCCCTGTTTTGATGTCAAATTCCACATCGTCAACCGCGCCGAGCCTCGTTCCGTCGCCTTGACAGATTACCTCCTTGTTTCTCATGTCAGTTATGCAGCAGCTCATAAAAATCTACCTCTTTCTATTGTAAATTGGGAAATAGTATGTTATAATACACCTAATTATTATTCGGAAAGGATGATTTTTATGAAAAAAATCATTGCTGTTATTCTCAGCGTAATTATGATTTTCAGCTGTGCAAGCGCTGTTGCTTTTGCAGATAACGGCGCAGATGTTGCTGCTGCTCCCGCGGCGGCTCAGACTGCATCAGTTGACCTTCATCTTGAAGACCTTACCCGTCCTCTTTTCAATATCAGCTTCAGCTCAAAGGACGCTTTCGGAGCTTCAATGCTCAAGGTTCTTTACGGCCTTGCTGATTTCCTCATCGACAACATCGTCGGCATAATCAACATGGTTATTCCCTCAGTAGATTTCCCTGCGGCAGACAGCTATCAGACAGAGAATTTCTTCAAGGGAACAGACACATTCCTTGACAAAGCGGCTGACGGCGCAAAGTGGAGCGTCGGCTATGCAAGCGCGTCTTTGCAGACAGGCAACGAGCTTGACGGCAGACATTATGTAGGCGGCAGCCTTTCACTCAACAAAGCGGCTACTGCTGTTTATGACGATCAGCGCGTTCGCGTTACAAGCCTTAACGACGGCAGCGGCAGAGGAACAGTTGTATTTGCTGTTCTTGACGCTTTCGGTCTTCCTCTTCCCGATACAAGAGAAATCCGCGCAAGACTTGCTGACTTTGCAAAGGAAAACAACATAATCAGCATCAACATTTCCGTTCTTCATCAGCATTCCTGCGTTGATACCCTCGGCATGAACGGCAACATTCTTGAAATGCTCTTCAAGAACCCCGTTATCAACATTTTCAACACTCTCACAGGCTCAGACAAGAAGCTCGTAAACGGTCAGAATGCAGAGTTCATGGAGAATCTCTTCAATGTTACCGCTACTGCTATTCGTGAGGCTGTTGCGGATATGAAGACAGGCTCAATCTATTACTCAGAAATCGACGCTCAGCAGTTCATTTATGACAAACGCGAGCCGATGGTATATGACACAGACATTCACCGCTTCCGTTTCGTTCCCGATGATGAGACCGCAAAAGAAACATGGTTCTGCAACGCGGCTATTCACTGCGTAGGCAACGGTGCGGCAGGCACAGATGTTACAGGCGAATATCCGTACTACATGGAGCAGGTTACCAACGAAGCAGGCGCGAACTTTATGTATATTCAGGGCGCGGAGCTTGCAATCACAAGCGATAACGATCCCATCATTGAGCAGTACGGCGATATGGACAGACTTGAAAGACTTAAATATTTCGGTGCTGAGTTAGGCAAGCTTGTTGTTAATTCAGACGCGGAAGAGACTCCTCTTGAGCCCGTTCTCAACCTCCGCTTCATGGAGTACAGAGTTCCCGTAACAAATCAGATTCTTATTTTCGCCGCCAAGATGGGCCTTGTTACCAACCTTGCGGTTAAAGCAAACGGCGGCCTTGAGGTTGTTTCCGAAATCGGCTACATGGAGCTCGGCGACAAACTTGCGGTTGCAATTATCCCCGGCGAGCTTGAGTCGGCTATCGCTTACGGCGGATGCCTCGACGCTTCAAACTCCTACAGAGGAGAGAGCTGGGATTATCCCTCAATGCAGGATATTATCGGCAAAGACCGCGACCTGCTCGTATTCGGTCTTACAAATGACCAGATAGGCTACATCCTTTCCGACAATGACTACAGCAGCATTGTTTCAGGCGTTAACGAAGAAATCGTTGCAACAGGCGACAAGGCGGGTTCTTCAACAATCACAGCCTTTGAGGCACTTATTGATTCAATTAAATAAAGAGGTTTATACAATGGAAGTTAAGATTTTTGACAATGCAGAAGAAATTGCGGTTGCGGCCGCGAAGCTCTTCGTTGATATTATAAACGAAAAAAATGACGCTGTTCTCGGCCTTGCTACGGGCGCAACTCCCGTTCCTACATACGGCAAGCTGATTGAGGCTTACAAGAACGGTCAGGTCAGCTTTGAAAAGGTAAAGACCTTTAACCTTGATGAATACTGCGACCTTCCCAAGGACGACAAAAACAGCTATTACACATTCATGCACGAGCAGCTTTTCAACCACGTTGATGTTAAGGAAGAGAATGTAAACTTCCTTGACGGCAACGCTGAGGACTGGGAAGCGGAAAGCAAACGCTACGCTGACGCTATGGCAGCCGCAGGCGGAATTGACATTCAGCTTCTCGGCATCGGCACAAATGGTCATATCGGCTTCAACGAGCCTGCCGACGCTTTCACAGACGAGTCCTTCAAGGTTACTCTTACTCAGAGCACAATCAACTCAAATCAGAAATATTTCGGTGATGTTCCCATGCCGAGATACGCTCTCACAATGGGTATCGGCTCAATCATGAAAGCCAAGAAAATTCTGCTCATCGCAACAGGCGAGTCAAAGGCAAAGGCTATCGAGGGCATGATTAAGGGCGGCGTTACGCCTCAGCTTCCCGCGTCCGTTCTTAATGAACACGCTGACGCAATCATCATGCTTGACAAAGAAGCGGCAAGCCTTCTTTAATTAAAATTTTATCGGGATTGCCGTGCTTGCGGCAACCCCGATTTTTATAAGGAGAATTATTATGAATTACGGATTACAGATGTACAGTCTCAGAGACATTACAGGCGAAAATATGGCTCTTGCGCTTGCTGAAACAGCAAAAATGGGCTATGAATTTGTTGAGTTTGCGGGCTTCGGCGGTCATACTGCTGAGGAAATCAAGGCAATGCTTGACGAAAACGGACTTAAAGCCGCAGGCACTCACACAGGTCTCGGCGCGCTGAGCGAGGAGACAATCGACGAAACAATCGCTTATCACAAGGCAATCGGCTGTGATGATATTATCGTTCCGGGTGCTGACCTTTCAACAAAAGAGAACATTGACCTTTTCCTTGAAAGAATGAGCTTCGCTGAGAAAAAGCTCAACGAAAACGGCATTAAGCTCGGCTATCACAACCACGACCGCGAGTTCAAGCCCAACGCGGACGGACTTATTCCCGAATATGAAATCCTTGAAAGAAGCAATATCACCCTTGAGGTTGACACCTACTGGGTATTCAACGCGGACGTTGACCCCCTTGAATTTATTGAAAAATACAAAGACAGAATCAGACTTATCCACCTCAAAGACGGTCTTAAGGGCGGCGCAGGCAAATCCCTCGGCGACGGTGAAGCTCCTGCCGCAGAGGTGCGCAAAAAAGCTCTCGAGCTCGGCTTTAAAATCATAGTTGAGAGCGAAGGCCTTGACCCCACAGGACTTGAAGAGGTTAAGAGATGCGCTGATTTCCTCAAAGCCGAAGACGCAAAAGAAGGAAAATAATGGATTGGCTCGATTTGCTTTATACAGTTATCATAGCATTTGTGTCGATAGATGAATTTAAAGACATATATGAGTTCTTCCTTTTTCAGGGTGAGATGAACACTAACAGATTCAGAAAAAGGATATATCCGAAAGAGTATTCGTTTCATAAAAGATTTTATCTGCTGACTTATTTCGCTCCCGAAATACGAGAAAAGATGAAATACAGAAAGCAGATAAAATGGATTGTTGCAGCGGACTATTCATATATTATTCTGTCGGTTTGCCTTATTGCAATGCAGATAATCAATCTGGCCGGTTGTCATTTTTCAGGTTTTCTTAATGCTGCGGTATATATTTTCTGGACGGTTTCAATTATCTTTGACGTGTGGTTTACCGCTCATGCCGTCCGCTGGAATAAATGGATTAAAGGACAGCTGCGTTTTGGCGAAAGAGATTTTCAGATAAAGCTGCCCGATGAAAAATCAAAGTAAATAAAAGCTTCGGCTTTCCTTTACAGGAGAGCCGAAGTTTTTTATTGAATTATAACAACCCGTTCTTTTCAAGGACTTCTCTTGCAAAATCGGGAACGTCCGTAATCAGTCCGTCAACGCCCATTTCGGCAAGGCGGATGATATCCTTCTCCTTGTCAACCGTCCACACATTCACCTGCACGCCCTTGCTGTGAGCTTCCTCAACATACTTCTTATTGACGTAGTAGGTCTGCGGATGAAGCGCGCAGCAGCCGAGCTCCTTGGCAAAATCCGCGGCTCTGAACATCATTCTCAGAGCCTCTTTTTTGTCCGCGCTGTAAAGGTAAGCCGTGCGGCAGGTTCTGTCAACCTTTTTAGCCTCAACAAGCATCTCGGAGCTGAATGATGAAATCAGCAGCTTTTCAAAAAGCCCGTGCTCTTTAACAGCGTCAAGCGTCTTTTTCACAACGCTCACATCATGCTCTAAGGACGGCTTTAACTCAATGTTGAGTATTTCAAAATCATTTTTTTCACAAAGCGATAGCAGCTCGTCAAGTGTCGGAGCTTTTGTTCCCTCAAAATCATAGCTGAAATATGAGCCGAAATCGAAATTCCTGAGCACATCAAGGTTCATTTTTCTGATTTCGCCCGCGCCGTTGGAGGTCTTATCTATCTCGTAATTGTGGCATATAAACGGCACGCCGTCGGCGGTGAGATGAACGTCGGTCTCAATTCCGTCAGCGCGCATCTCGAAAGCTCTTTCAAAAGCGGGCAGGGTGTTCTGAGGGGCAACCTTGTTTGCTCCGCGGTGAGCGATAATTTTAACAGACATAAAAACACTCCTTTCAAGCTAAGTCAGAGAATGAAATTCGAACCCGTTTATTTTGCTTTGTCGCACTTATCTGCGGCGGCAGGCTCATTCCGAATACGCCAGTATGCGTCATTCGCCTTTCTTGCAGCTAAGCACTGCAAAACAAAATAAATCTTCGACCTTGAAACGAGAGATTTTTTCGTTTAGTAAGGCAGCGGAAGCAGTAAGGCTGACGCCTTACAATGAACGCTAACGCCGATAAGCGGAAAAAGATCCGTTTCAAGGCGTGGTTCGAATATCATTCTCTGACTTCAGCATACAACAAAACATTTCATAAGTCAAGGAAACACCCCGCCATAAGACGGGGTGCAGCAAAATTAAATAATATAAAAATTTTATGTTTGTTTAATTATGCTTCTTCCTTCATTTTTGCGAAGCACTCGCTGCAATAAACAGGACGGTCTTCACGGGGACGGAACGGAACCTTTGCAGGGCCGCCGCAATTAGCGCAAGTTGCTTCAAACATCTCGCGTTCACCGCGTACAGCGTTCTTGCGTGCATCACGGCAAGCTTTGCAGCGCTGAGGCTCATTTACAAAGCCTTTTTCTGCGTAGAATTCCTGTTCGCCTGCGGTAAACACGAATTCGTTTCCGCATTCTTTACAGGTAAGGGTTTTGTCTTCGTACATACTGGTCAACCTCGCTTAAAATTTTTACGCCCCGAGCGGATTTGCACCGCGGCTTTTCAGCTCCTCTTGGATGGGACTTATATATCTTTACCGATTTCCGCTCTGATTTTCTGGCGGGCACGGCTTAATGCGTTGCCGACAGCTCTGGCGTTTATGCCGAGCTTCTGAGAAATCTGCTCATAACTTTCATCGGCGATGTGAAGCAGGAGAACATTTTTTTCAAGCTCCGTCAGCTTCGTGTCGATGCAGTTCTTTATGCTTTCAACGCTTTCTTCCATTGATACAACGGTCTCGGGATTGCCTGAGCCCAGCGAAACCGCGTTTTCAACATCGTCAAGCGAAACATAGGTGTTGTTGGTCTGACGCTTTTCTCTGCCGTTGTCTCTTACCACGGAGGTAATTCTGTTTGTAACACACTTCTGCGCATAGGTGGAGAATTTGATTCCCCTTGAAGCGTCAAAGCTGAATATCGCGTTGATTGCGCCGATAAGACCTTCCTGAATAAGGTCGGAACGGGTTATCGTACCGTTGCCCGCGTTAAGCGTCGCCGCAACCTCAATAGAGGGCAGAACAGACGAGATAAGGCTTGACATTGCGTCCTTATCGCCTGCCACCGCAGCCGCTGCAAGTTCGTTATCGTTACGGTTATCAGGCATCGCGCACCTCACAGACAATATCATATCAAACATAATATATTAAAATGTTGCTATTGTCAACACTTTGTTAAAAACTTTAAAAAGTTTAGATTATTTTACAAAAGATTACAAAGGTATTTGTTTATAATTTACTATGTTTTTTGACAAAAAAGAATAATTTTACTACTAATTCAACATAATTTTACGATTTACTGCACTAAAGAAGGAGCAAAAATAAGCCGTTGTATTCTTTGAAAAAATGTTGTATAATATACTTCGCACACAAAAAAGGGGTGGTAAAATGACAGGCTTCATCTGCATAAACAAGCCGCAGGGGCTTACCTCATTCACAACCGCAAACAGATTAAGGCGTATTGCCTCCGCGTCAAAAGCGGGGCACACAGGCACTCTTGACCCGATGGCTACGGGAGTTCTGCCTGTCATGCTCGGCGGCGCGACAAAGTTTGCGGATTTCATTCCGTCAAGCAGAAAGGCTTATTCCGCCGATATTCTTCTCGGCGTTACGACAGATACATACGATGTTACGGGCACAGTGCTCAGAGAAAAAGAAGTGGGCGTTTCTTCTGACGAATTCAAGGCGGCGGTTGACGCTTTTACGGGTGAAATAATGCAGACTCCGCCTATGTATTCCGCAATATCCCAGAACGGCGTCAGACTCTATCAGCTCGCGCGAAAGGGGATAGAAGTCGAAAGAGAAAAACGCGCCGTTACGATATATTCCGCTGAAATCAAAGAAAAGAAAGCGGACAATCTTTATACCGTGGAGTTCTGGTGCAGCGCGGGGACATATATCCGCTCCCTCGCTTACGATATAGGCGAAAAGCTCGGCTGCGGAGCATGCCTGCAAAGGCTCGAGCGCATATATTCAAACGGATTTTCGATTGAAAACGCCGTAACTCTTGAGGAGGCCGCCGCTCTTGCCGAGGAGGGCAGACTCTCTGAAAAGCTCATAAGCGTTGAAAAGGCCATGGAGATTTACTCTCCTGTTTATGTAAGTGAAGCGCAGGCAAAGAGATTCAGAAACGGCGGCGCGCTTTCACTTGAGAGAATAAAGAATTTTTCGGGCAGCGGAATTTTCAGAGTGTATTCCCCCGAAAATGAGTTTTTAGGTCTCGGTAAAACAAACAGCGAAACAAACGAGCTTGAAATCGCAAGGCTTTATATTTAGCAGTAAAAGTCTTTCCGTAGGGGATTAGCCCGCAATTTACGGTGATTTTTCGGCGTGCGTTTGTAGAGGTCATTCACGAATGACCCGTGAGAAAAATTATTACAAAGCCACTGCATCGAGCACACAATTATAATAATTCAACCGTGGTATCCCTAATAAAAAACGGGCGATTGATAATCGCCCCTACCGCCGAGAATGGGAGATTGTGTGGAATTTGAAATCGAGGACAAGCCATTTTATCTGCCAAAAGGATTTACTTACAGTTGGTGCATCGATAACTTTGATTTTAGGAATTATTTTCTTCTTTAACAAAAAGTATTGAAATGAAAAAATACCTTTTATTGGCGGAAGCACCAAAGAGGTGTTGATAATCAGTGCGGTGGCAATGGCTATCGGCGGTGTATCTTACTACATAATTGCTAATCTTTTATAAGACAGGATTTACTTTGCAGACGGTGTGCATGAAAACCCAAAAACAACTTTGCCTATTTACTGTTTTCGGTATTATTTGTTAAAGTTTATTGAGAAAGACAAATAAAAAAGGGACTGTGCAAACAGCCCCGATCACATATTAAAAATTGCTCTGTGGGACTGTGTCAAAGCAGTCCCTTTTTATTTCTGACAGGCGATCATATCCTCAAAGGTTTCGCGTCTTACGGCAACATAATCTCTTTCGCCGTCAAGCATGATTACGGGCGGCTTGCATATCGCGTTGTAGTTCGACGACATGGCGTAGTTATACGCGCCCGTGGTCATTACCGCAAGAATATCTCCTCTTTGCGGCTTCGGGATTTTAACATTCTCCTGTATCAGGTCTCCGCTCTCACAGCATCTGCCCGCAACGGTACATTCATAGTCGGCAGGCTCGTCCGCTTTGTTGGCGAGCATGACGGTGTAGTCGGACTGATACAGAGCGTAACGCGGATTGTCGGGCATACCGCCGTCAACAGAAACATAATTTTTGAAGCCCGTTATCTCTTTTCTGCCGCCCACGGTGTAGAGGGTAAGTCCCGCGTCGGCAACAATGCTTCTGCCCGGCTCCATGAGAATTGTCGGCATATTTATGTCAAGGTTTTCGCACATATTTTTAATGAGGTCTGCAATGCCTTTGATGTTTGCGGCGTAGTCAATTTCGGGGTCGCTGTCCTTGTATTTCACGCCCATTCCGCCGCCGAGATTGAGAATTTCCGCTTCGTAGCCGAGCTCTGTTTTCATCTGAGAGATGAAGTTTATCATTATTGCCGCCGCCGAGCAGAACGGCTCATAGTCAAAAATCTGAGAGCCGATGTGGCAGTGAAAGCCTTTTAAATCCACATTTTCTTTTTCGAGCGCAAGCTCACAAAGCTCCTTTGCCTGCCCTGTTTCAATCGCTGCGCCGAATTTTGAGTCAACCTTTCCTGTGGAAATCTTCGCGTGGGTATGAGGGTCAATACCCGGGGTAAGGCGAAGAATGACCTTCTGACTGATTCCGCGCTTTTTTGCTTCACGGTCTATCGCGTCGAGCTCGTCTGCATTGTCGCAGACAAAAAATCCGATGCCGTTATCCATCGCGAAAGCAATATCAAAGTCCGTTTTGTTGTTGCCGTGAAAATAAGCGTTCGCCGCGTTGAAGCCTGCCTGCACGGCTGTGTAAAGCTCGCCTGAGGAAACAACATCAATGCCCATGTTTTCCTCGCGCATTATTTCATAAATGCGCTTGAAGCAAAGAGATTTGCTCGCGAAAAGCGGCATTGATTTTCCACCGAAATATTCACTCATTGCTTTTTTATAAATGCGGCATTTTTCACGGATTTTATTTTCGTCCATGATGTAGGCGGGCGTGCCGTACTTCTGCGCGAGAAGCGTTGTGTCGTACCCCGCAAAGTAGAGGTTTCCGTTTTCGTTTATGCTGAGATTATCACAAATCATTTTAAAAATCCTTTATCTGATTAAAGTTAAGCCTTAGAGCATGTGCGCTCTGAGGTATTCTCCGTCCTCCGCCATGAGCATGGCAGGGGCGATGTCAAACACCGTCTTGCAGCCGAACTCACCCTTGCGGTTGAGCCTGTAAGCGGCTCTTGCGTAAGCTGTGAGGACACTTCCCGTGAACTCGGGGTTGGAGTCGAGATTGAGGCTGTATTCTATGGTGTGCTTTGTGTCAAGAGAGAAGCCCGTAAAGCCGCTTCTTATTACGCTTCCGCCGTGGGGGATCCCCATGTGCTTTTCGTGAAGCTCGTCGAGTGAAATGAAATTAACCGTTGTATCGTAATCGGCAAAATAGTTGGGCATTGTCTTAATTTCGTTTTCGATTCTTTCTTTGTCCGCTCCGTCCTCCGCGACAACATAGCATTCACGCGTGTGTTTGTCTCTTGTGGAAAGCTGAGGATTTTCTCCGTTCCTTACGCTCTGAACGGCGCTTTCAACGGGAACGGTATATTGCCTTGCATCGACGACTCCGTCAATGCGGCGTATGGCGTCCGAATGTCCCTGACTTACGCCTCTGCCCCAGAAAGTGTAATCATTTCCGTTGGGGAGAATTGCGTTCATGTAAAGCCTGTTGAGAGAGAACATTCCCGGGTCCCAGCCGACGGAAATAATCGCGGTTTTATCGTTCTCTTTTGCGTTTTTGTCAACAGCGGCAAAATGCTCGGGGATTTTCGCGTGAGTGTCGAAGCTGTCAATAACATTGAAGTTCTCAGCGATAATCGGCGTCGTAACAGGCAAATCAAACGCGCTGCCGCCGCAGTTGATAATAACATCAATGTAGTTTTTGTAGTCGGTGATTTTTTCAAAGGGGACAACTTTTGCGCCTTCCGTGCGGATTTTTACCGTTTCGGGGTCTCTGCGTGTGAACACAGCCGCAAGCTCCATGTCGGGTGCGTTGTGAACCGCCGCCTCAACGCCTTTTCCTAAGTTTCCGTATCCCGATATTCCTATTCTTATCATATCATTCGCCTCTTATTATGCTGTTCATGTCATAAAGCCCCGCGGGCTTGCCTGCAAGAAATTCCGCCGCGGAAATCGCACCCTCCGCGAAAAGCGCGCGTGAATGAGCCTCGTGCTTGAGGGTGATTGTCTGCGTGTCCGTCGAAACAAGCACCTCGTGGATTCCCGCTATGTTTCCGCGTCTTACGGCGTGGATTCCTATTTCATTCTTTTCACGCTTTGCGCTGCCAGCACGGCCGAGTTTAAATTCAGCTTTTTCACGCACTTTTTTAATCGCGTTCGCTATCATCAGCGCCGTTCCGCTCGGAGCGTCAAGTTTTCTGTTGTGGTGAGTTTCGACGATTTCAATATCCGCGTCGGGCATAACCGCCGCCGTTTTCACCGCAAGCTCCACAAGGAGCGCAACGCCAAGCGACATATTTGCCGAGTGGAAAACAGCAATTTTTTCAGCGGCTTTTTCGATTATTTTCAGTTCATCATCTGTGTGCCCTGTTGTTGCGATAACGGCAGGGATATTCCTTTTAACCGCGTAGTCGAGAAGCTCCGCCGTGCCGAGGTGATTTGAAAAATCAATAATCACATCGGCTTCACCGTTGAAATCATTTATGTCTGTGTAACAGCCGCCGTCATTTGCCATTTTGTCAACTCCTGCGGCAATTTCGTGAGCCTCGGAGGCTGAAACGAGTTTTTCAATTTCTCTGCCCATTCGTCCGCAGGCACCGTTCAATAAAATCTTCATTATACATCCAGTCCCTGTTCACGCATAAGTCTTAACATATACTCTCTGTGGTCGTCCTCCATTTCGGTCAGCGGAAGACGGACAAAATTATCGCAGAAGCCCATGGCAGCCATAGCCGCCTTAACGGGGATGGGGTTGACCTCGCAGAAAAGAGCGTTGATAAGCGGAAGATAGTCAAGCTGCATTTTCAGCGCGCCCTTTGTGTCGCCTGCAAAGAATCTGTCGCACATCTGAACTGTTTCTTTGGGCAGTACATTTGAAAGCACGGAAATTACGCCCGAGCCGCCGAGAGAAAGAATCGGAACTATCTGGTCGTCGTTGCCCGAGTAAATGTCGAGCTTGTCGCCTACAAGAGCCGCTGTTTCAACAATCTTTGAGATGTTGCCGTTGGCTTCCTTGATAGCAGTAATCATCGGGTGGTCGGCAAGCACGCTGTAGGTAGCTGGCTCAATGTTTACGCCTGTTCTTGACGGAACATTATAGAGAATACACGGCTTTGTGCTTTCGTCCGCAACGGCGACGAAGCTCTTTATAAGTCCGTTCTGAGTTGCTTTATTGTAGTAGGGTGTAACAAGAAGCATTCCGTCATAGCCGATTTCGCAGGCGAATTTTGTAAGGTCAATGGCGTAGGCTGTGTCGTTTGAGCCTGTGCCCGCAATCATGGGAACTCTGCCTGCTGCTCTCTTTATCGCAAAGTCAAGAGCGTCTCTGTGCTCCTCGTCGCTGAGGGTTGAGCCTTCACCTGTGGTGCCGCAGATAACAAGAGCGTTGATGCCCTGCTCAATCTGCCAGTCGATAACTCTGCCGAACTTTTCGTAGTTGATTCCGTTCTCGTCAAGCGGTGTGATAAGCGCGGTTGCCGCGCCTCTGAAAATACTGTTGTCTGTCATTTTTACAATCTCCTTAGAACTATTATATTCAAGAAAACAAAAAATAGCCGATTTGCATCGACTATCTCATAAATCCGTATCGGGAAAAACAAGATAGCTCTCCGCATAAGCGACAGCGGAAAGGATATTATTCCATCCGCCAGAGCAGTTTCGGCACAAAACTGTCTTCGGCAACGATTCCTTTCACATCCGCCTTAAGCTTTTGCCGAAGCCTTGAATAACGGGTGCTACTGATAATACGATGCGCCTCTATCATTTTCTTTGACGGTATAATAGCACAACAAGTTTCAAAATGCAATACTTTTTTAAAAAAAGTGGTGGTTATCGCCTTTAGCGCAGATCGAAAAGTAAAATAAAGAATAAATAAAAAGCAATTCTGCAATAACGGAAAATAAATCCAAAATTTTAGAATTGCTATTTTTTACAGTTTAAGAAGTAATATATTTTACTTTTCTAATCGTTTTTTCGCCCTTGGAGTATCGCATACACCGTCGGGCGAAGAAAACGCTTTCTGCATCTAAATGCGATAACCACTAATACCTGCTTTAAAGTTCGAATATTCTGAACATTACATTTTTACGGTAGTGGGTATATGTAGTATAGACATACTTGTCATCGCAGATGATTGCGGGATATGAAAATTCCGCTTCCTCATCGTCGTCCTTTTCAACTATGTCGCAGGGTGTCCAGCTTTCGCCGTTGTCATCACTTACCGAAATACCGATGATGTTTCTGTCTCCCCAGTTTTTCGCAATGGGGTTGTAGATTAAAACAATTCTGCCGTCCGCGAGCTTAACGCAGTCAATGCCGCTGTTATTGTTGGGAAGCTCTGTTTCCTTTGCCTCTGCCCAGGTCATGCCGCCGTCCTCGGATTCACTTTTCATAATTCTGCTCATTGTTGAGCGCATGAGCATGAAAATTTTGCCGTCATTTTCCCACAGCGTCGGCTGAATGATGCCCCTGCCGTGAGTCAGAAGATGATTTATCGGTACAAATTCACTTCTCTCCCATGTCTTGCCGCCGTCTGCGGAAATATCTGTAAAGCAGTCCCAGGTAAGCTCTGTTTCAATTGAAGCAGGCGCGCAGATTCTGCCGTCCGAAAGAAGGATTGGCTTGTTCTTAACAGGGCCTCTGCCGCCGACATCGCCCTTTACAAGCTCCTGCGGCTCTGACCATGTTGCGCCGTTATCAGTTGATTCCATGAGCATTGTTCTCCACGCAGGGATGGGCTTGCCGATTTTGTAAAAGAGCATTATTTTGTCGTCATATCTGAAAAGAACGGGATTCCAGCAAGGCTCGTCAATGCCTTCTGCAACGATTACGGGCAGAGACCATTTGCCGTCTGAAAAATGAGAAGTCCAGATTTTAACATCGTCTTTGCCCTCTTTTGTGCCGCCGAAAAAGGCGCAGAGAAATTCATTTTCGCCTGTTTTAAGGATGGTGGAGGCGTGAACCTCGTTGATAAAGCCTTCTTCAAAAACCTTTGTGCTGAATATTTCTTTCATAATTATCACCTGCTGTTATTTTTTTGTAGGCGATTCCGCGTTCTGAATCGCGCTTATATAATAACCCTTGTCCGTTTTGCGCAGGGTTATTTTTCTGTATTTTGACGGCTCGGGCTGTTCGTAGCCGCCTGTCTCACTTTTCTGCCAGTCGCCGTAGGCAATGTAGCCCGTCAGCAGCTCAACAGAGCCCTCAGCGGCTTTCTTAATGCTTAAAACCTTCGGCGCGTATGCGGGGTCATAGCTCGTTATGGGGATAACATAACGCTTTGTCTGACTCTGATAGGTGAAAATGCAGGTGGAGCACTCAACGCTCTGATGAACAGGCTTTACTTCCGTTCCGAAAAGAGCGATAAACGCCTCTTCAACCGTTTCCTGCGGAATTCCCATGCCCGAAATATCGCCCTCAACGAATTCAAAATCGTAGGGGCTGTTGCCGTCCTGCTCTAAAAGGGAAAGAATCGCCGAGCATATAAGCTCTTTCATGTCCGCACCCGTAATATCGTCAAAGGTGTTTATGTCAAGCGTTGCCACGGGGGAGAGATATTCTTCATATTCTTTTTTCTGCTTTTCGCTGCCTGTGAGACTGCGGAGCTGACCGACGCCTGTGCCGATTAAAAACACTGCGCCCACAATCGCGAGCAGAACGACCAGAAGCCCGAGTATAAACGAGCCTTTGCCGCCTTTTTTATTCTCTTTTTCTTTTATGATTTCTTCAGACACAACGCGCACCGCCCTCTAAATAAACTTATCTTATCTGACCTTCGCCTGTTACAATGTATTTTTCACTTGTGAGCTTGTCAAGACCGAGAGGTCCTCTTGCGTGGAGCTTCTGAGTGGAAATTCCTATCTCCGCGCCGTAGCCGAATTCGCCGCCGTCGGTGAATCTTGTGGAAGCGTTTACATAAACCGCCGCCGCGTCAACCTGTGAGGTGAATTTGTTTGCGGTGAAATAGTCGCTTGTTACGATGCACTCGCTGTGCCCCGTGCCGTATTTTGAAATGTGGTTTATGGCTTCATCAACAGATGAAACAATTTTTGCGCTGATAGTGTAGTCAAGATATTCCGTGCCCCAGTCTTCCTCGTCCGCGAGCTTGGAATCGGGGAACATCGCGTGGATTTTTTCGTCCGCGTGGATAACAACTCTTGCCTGTCTCAAAGCCGAGCAGATAACGGGAACAGCTTTCTCGGCAATTTCCTCGTGAATGAGCAGGCTTTCGCAGGCATTGCATACAGACGGCCTTGATGCTTTGGCGTTGACAACAATGTTTGCCGCCATTTTAATATCCGCCGCTTTATCAACATAAACATGGCAGTTGCCCGTGCCTGTTTCAATTACGGGAACGGTTGACTGCTCAACGCACGCCTTTATAAGCCCTGCGCCGCCGCGGGGAATTATAACATCAACATATTCGTTCATTTTCATAAGCTCTGCCGCGCCCTCGTGAGAAGTGTCCTCAACAAGCTGAATGCAGTCCGCGGGAAGCCCCGCTCTTTCAATCGCGTCGCGCATAACGGAGGCGATTGCCATGTTGGAGTAAATCGCTTCCTTGCCGCCTCTTAAAATTGCCGCGTTGCCCGATTTAAGGCAGAGCACTGCCGCGTCAAGGGTAACATTCGGTCTTGCCTCATAAATAACCGCGACAACACCGAGGGGAACCGCAACTTTTTCTATTTTAAGTCCGTTCGGTCTTACAGAGCCGCTTAAAACTCTGCCAACGGGGTCATCAGCGGTTGCAACATCAGCCGCCGCCTTTGCCATTGACTCAATTCTTGCGCGGTTGAGTATGAGCCTGTCAACAAGAGTTTCTCTCATTCCTCTTACTCTTGCGGCTCTCACATCCTTCATGTTTGCCGCAAGAATCTGCTCCGAATTTGTCATAAGCGCGTCAGCAATTGCATATAACGCGCGGTTTTTTATTTCAGTGTTGGCTGTGCCGAGAATTCGCTCAGCCGCTTTTGCTTTCTTTCCGATTTCCTGCATCATAAAATCAGTCCTCTCTCAATTCGGGGCGGAAGAATGTGCCTGTCTGCCTGCCCTCAATAAGTCTGTAAATATCGTCGGGATTTGAGCCGTTGATTATGACAGTCGGTATTCCCGCACTGCCCGCAACCTTTGCGGCGTGGATTTTTGTTATCATTCCGCCTGTGCCGCGGTTTGAGCCTGCGCCGCCCGCGAGCGTTTCAATTTCTTCGGTTATTTTATCAACAACGGGAATAAGCACCGCGCTGTCGTCCGTCTTGGGATTTCCGCTGAAAAGACCGTCAATATCCGAAAGAATAATCAGCCCGTCGGCGTTTATGAGCTTTGCCACAATTGCGGAAAGATTGTCGTTGTCGCCGAACACTATTTCCTCAACGGCAACAGCATCGTTTTCGTTTACAATCGGCACAGCTCCGTATTCAAACAGCTTGCTGAATGAGTTTGAAAGATTCACTCTGCGCTCGTCGTTTTCAAAGTCAAGGCGCGTAACAAGAATCTGACCTGTGATATGACCGAATTCCGAAAACAGCTTGTCATACATGAACATAAGCTCGCACTGACCGACGGTCGCCGCGGCCTGTCTGCCCGGGGTATCCTTCGGCTTTGAGGAAAGTCCGAGCTTACCTACGCCTACGCCGATTGCGCCCGATGTTACAAGCACGACCTGCATACCGCTGTTTTTAAGATCGGAGAGAACCTCGACGAGCGTCCTCATGCGCCTGATGTTTACCCTGCCTGTTTCGTATGTGAGGGTCGATGTGCCGACCTTTACAACAATTCTTTTTGCTTTCTTTAAGTTATCCATAATTACCTCTCTTTGAATGTCAGCGAAGCTCTGCCGAAAATGATGTTGTCTCCGCTCTGAATCACCGTGGGTGTTTTTATCCTGGTTCCGTTAATGTATGTCCCCGTGCGTGAAAATGTGTCTGTGAGAATCCAGCCTTTTTTCTGCTTTGTCAGTACGGCATGGAAACGGCTCACGGTTTCAAAATTCAGCACAACATCGCATGAATTGCTCCTGCCGATTGATGTTTCCCAGTGGGTTATGGGGTATTCCTTGCCGTCGATGTTATCTACAAACGCCGCGGGGTTGACCTTCGGCGATTTTGTTTTTAAAAGAGACGACAGACAAAGCACCGCTATGAGAACGCCGATAACGGGCAGAATGTATCGTATGCAGTAAACAGCAGTTTCCAAAGTCCTGCACCTCCGCAACAAATTATTTCAGTATATTATTATATTACATTATGGCGATTAAAACAAGACTAAAAACAGCTATTGCAAAAAAATAAATTGTAATATATAATTATCTAAAAAAACGGAGGAGTTTTATTGTGAAAAATTTTATTTCCGCGTTTCTGATAATTCTGATTCTGCTGAGCTTTTCATCCTGCGCGGGCAAGGAGCAGATAACACCCGTCAGCGGTGATATCATCGAGGCAGAGGACGGCTTCATCGTAAGCTTTACCGTTAAAAACGACACGGGAAAAGCAGTTAAAAATCTGACTTTGAATATTGAAACTTATTCTGACGGCAGCACTCTCTGTGAAAAGGGCGAGGCTGTTTATCCGATATCAGCCGAAAGCGGAGCTAAAGCGACGCTGACATTCAAGGCGAAGAAAGAATGCACTCAGGCAAAGGCTCTTTCATATTCATTTACCGACGAAAAAGGCGAAGAAAAAAGCGGAGAGTTTGCTGAAGATTTTATCGCCGTGATTAAAGAAAAAGATGACGGAGAAATCAGAACAAGAGAACAGCTTGCGGAACGGATTATAAGGGACATAAAAAGCCAGTTCCTCGCAAACGGAAGCTACGCCCTCGGAAAATATGATTCCGAAAACAAGGAGCTTCTCATTGTTTCAAAGTATGAGCAGGATTACGACACCTGCGCTGAGCTTTATGAAAGAGAGCCCGATATGTGGAAGGGTATTGAGGACGGGATTGTGTCGATGAGCCTTTCCTGCATTGAAGATTTCAAGGAGTATAATTTTGAGGATGTCAAGGTTAATATCGGCGTTATTTCCAAAGATGAACAGATTCTGTTTATGGCAACTGACGGTGAAATCGTAAGAACCCCCTCATTATAAGAAAAAATCTGCAAAAAGGGTTGAAAAAGCGATAATTATATTATATAATAACTTCGTATAATTTGCCGTGACATAACGGTATAAGAGCAAGGAGGAACTTCCATGAGTAAAGAAAAATTAACTAAAGAACAGAAAAAGGCAGCAAAGGCTGAAAAGAAAGCAGAGAAAAAGGCTAAGGGCGGCAATCCCGAAGTCAGCTCAGCTCTCATTCAGGGTGTATCCGCTCTCCTTTGCGTAGGCATTATCGCATTCGGCGCAAACTCAATAACAGACAAAGTAAACAAGAGCAATCTCGAAATCGCAGGCGGCGGCACAGCAGCTTCAGATCAGGCTCAGCAGGCTGACGGCACAGTTGCTCCCGCAGATGACGCAGCGGCAGACGACACAGCAGCTCCCGCAGACGACACAGCATCTGATATCAAGGACGATGTTGCGGCTGATGACAGCAGCTTTGCTGACGAAACACCCGCTGATACATCTTCATCTGATTCAACACCCTCAACACCTTCAAATTCATCAAAGCCCGCAGCAACTCAGAAGACACAGGCTCCCGCAAAGAAGAACCTTTCAACAGCTGACATTCTCAACATCTACAACAGCGCAACCAAAAAGGCTGCCGATAAGAAAGTCGGTTTCTCAAAGTCAAGATCCACTGAAGAGATAAACTATGACGCAGGCGTTGCGCTTAAAGCATTCAAGTCACTCGTTTTCCAGTTCATGAGCATTGGCGATAAGAACAAATATACCGAGACAATCGCAGCAGGTGATGAAAACTATGCGGTTAAATATTTCCTCGCTTCATCACTTACACAGGCTGATCTTGCCGCTGCACCTGTATGCAAGGACAACGGCAATTCCTACACAATCACACTCAGCCTTAAGCCCGGTTCATCAGCAGTTGAAAACGGCAAGGTTACTCAGAACGCTAAGACCTCTCTCGACAAGTGCGGCATTGCCAACGGCGCAGACGATAAGGGTTACTGGGATCACAAGAAAGCTCAGAACATCTATGACGCGATTGATGATGTTGCAGGCGGCGCAACAATTAAAGAAAAGTACAGCGACGCAAAAGTTGTTATGAATGTTACAAAGGACGGCAAAATCACATCTATGACAACAACCTTCAATATACATGTTGAAATCAGCAATGTTATGGGTTCATCAGGTATAGCTGATGGCGCAACTACTGTTGTCATGAAAGATTTCAAGTGGTAAATTATTTGCCGACAGGCAAAGCAAGTCAAATAAAAGAGCCGTGAACTCGGCTCTTTTTTGGCGTATCTGAGGTGCAAATAATCTTCTTTTTTGCAAACAAAATAGAAAATTATTTTCGGAAAATGAATAATCGCTGTTTGTCTCATTCAATTTTTATCATAAAATTCCGAATGAGACAGATGATACACCCGTGAAATAAGTTCTCAGAAATTTAAGAACACAGGATTGAAAACATGAAACCTTACGAAGAATTACTGCTCAAGTTAATAAGAAGCTCTGTTCTTCAAAGTGAAGAGGATTTTTCTGAATTCTCCGACTTTGAGGACTGGGGCAGTCTTTTTACGCTCTGCAGCATACATTCAGTCGTAGGTATGACGTATGACAAGCTTGTCGAGCAGTTCGGCGACAGGCTTCCCGAAAAATACGCAATCTGGTTCAAGCACAGTGCTTTCAAAGAAATGTCGTTCCAGGCCGTGCGTTCTCTTTCATTCATGAGCTTTTATCAGCGGCTTAAAGAGGCTGACCTTGCACCCGTTATTCTCAAGGGCGAGGTTCTCAGAAGTCTTTATCCGAAGCCCGAGAGCAGAACGTCTCTTGACGAGGATTTTCTTATTGACGAAAGCAAGTATGAAGCCCTCACGAACGAGCTTACAAATATGGGCTTTGAAGAGGTTATGCAGGGCGACGATGACAAGCACTGGTTCAATAAGAATTATTCTGTTTATTTTGAGGTTCATACCGCTCCGTTCCCTGCCGAAAAGAGCTTTGAAAAGTGGAACATGGCGTTCGACGGATATCAGGATAAAACAATTGTCAACGATAACGGCATAATTTCTCTTTCAAGGGAAGATAATCTTGTCTTCCTCATTCTCCACGCGGCGAAGCACTTCATTTACTCCGGCGTCGGAATAAAGCAGATTGTTGATATTGCCCTTTTCATGCGTGAATACGGCAGCGAAATCAACATGAAACGAGTACGCGACACGCTTAAAAAAGTCAAGGCTTATACATTCGCGTCGGAGATTACCGCGTTCATTAAAAAATATATTTATCCCGATACTTATACTTTCGGCAGCGCGAGACTTGGCGAGGATTTTGTTCAGGACATTTTCAAAAGCGGCTCTCTGGGCAAGGCGGACGAAGACAGAATTCACGCCGCAAATCTTACCTCGAGCGCGTTTATCGGCAAATCCTCACTTAAAAAGATTCTTTTCGCGCCGAAAGACAGACTGCAGCAGCAGTATCCTTTCGCAAAGAAGCATCCGATTCTTTTGCCCGTTGCATGGTTCCTGCGGCTTGTAACAAATATTCCCCGCAGCAGAAAGGTCTTGCAGACAGGCGGCGAAAGACTTAGAATGATTAAAAAATACGGACTTATTATAAAAGATGACAATCCCAAAGAAGATAAATAGTACCATTCTGGAGAGATAATTATGGAAATGCTCAAACTTACACCGTTTATTGCCGATTATATCTGGGGCGGAAGCCGCCTTGTTGATGAATACGGCATTGAGACAGATAAAAGACCTGCCGCTGAGGCGTGGGTGCTTTCCTGCCATAAGGCGGGCCCCGCAGTTGTTGCAGAGGGCGGGCTTAAAGGCAAAACTTTGCAGGAGATTTATGAAAACGATAAATCAATCTGCGGTACGAACGGTCAGAAGTTTGAATTTTTCCCCATTCTTATCAAGCTCATTGATGCTAAAAACAACCTTTCAATTCAGGTTCACCCCGATGATGAATACGCTATGCGCGTTGAGGGCGAATACGGCAAGACCGAAGCGTGGTACATTCTCGACTGCGATGATGACGCGGAGCTTATCTTAGGCTTTAACAGAAATGTTACCGCTGAGGAATTCAAAGAAGCCGCTCAGAGCGAAAAAATGCTCGGCATCGTAAACAAAGTCAAAGTTAAAAAAGGCGACCTTTTCTTCATTGAGGCAGGCACAATGCACGCTATCTGCAAGGGCATAATGCTTGCGGAGGTTCAGCAGAATTCCAACACGACCTACAGAATTTACGATTACGGCAGGCTCGGCGCAGACGGCAAGCCCCGTCCGCTTCATGTGGATAAGGCGGCTGATGTTACAAAGCTCTGCCCTCCCGAAATCCCCGATGCCGCTTCAAGAAAGGTCGAGAGCTTTGATTTTGCTCAGCGCACAGAGCTTACCTCCTGCGACCTGTTCAAGATGTTCAACCTTAAGGTTGACGGAAAATACAGTGCCGTTGCCGACGAAACTTCTTTTGTTTCGCTTCTCTGCCTTGAGGGCTCGGCAAAAGTTGCCTGCGGCGGCAAAACGCTTGATTTCAAAAAAGGCGAAAGCATTTTTATTCCTGCAAACGCAGGCGAATTCACCGTTGACGGAACAACGGAAATTCTTGAAACGAGAGTATAAAATGATAAACATAAGTGTAAATAAAACATTCGCCGATCTGCCCGTTAAGGTTTTGCAGATTGGCGAAGGCAATTTTTTGAGAGCCTTTGCGGAGCTGGTTATTGAATCCATGAACCGCAAAGGTATATTTAACGGCAGCATTGTAATGTGCCAACCCAAGGGCAGCGATTTTGCCGATGTGCTGAACGCGCAGGACTGCGTTTATACCGTGGTTGTCAGAGGGAAAGAGAACGGCGAAACCGTCAATAATTCTCAGATAATCACAAGCGTTCGCGAGTGTATAAATCCTAAAAAGGATTACGCGAAGCTTCTTGAATATGCCCGTGAGGACTCTCTGCAAATTGTGATTTCAAACACCACGGAGGCGGGAATTTATTATAATCCCGACGATAAAATCACAAGCGCGCCTCCCGAGGCTTACCCCGCAAAGCTGACGGCTCTGCTTTACGAAAGATACCGCTTTTTCGACGGCGACGAGGGCAAAGGTCTGTTGATTCTTCCTGCGGAGCTTATCGACAAAAACGGCGCTGAGCTTAAAAAAATCGTCCTGCGTTACGCTCACGAATGGGAGCTTCCCGAAAAATTTGTTTCATGGCTCAGAAATGCCTGCTGTTTTGCGAACACGCTTGTTGACAGAATCGTTACAGGCTATCCGAAGGACGAAGCGGCTTCTCTCTGCGAAAAATTCGGCTATGAAGATAACTGCATTGACACCTGCGAGCCGTTCTTCTTCTGGGCGATTGAGTGCGATTCAAAATGGAAAGCAGTTTTTCCTGCCGATAAATCGGGACTTAATGTGGTTTTTGCGGACGATATAACGCCGTACAAAACCCGAAAAGTGCGTATTCTCAACGGCGCGCACACGGTCAGCGTCCTCGCGGCTTACCATTGCGGACATGACATAGTGCTCGAAATGATGAATGACTCCACACTCAGAAATTATATAAAAAAGGCGATGAGTGAGGAGATTATCCCCACAATCGACTTGCCCGAAAAGGAGCTTTCCGACTTTGCCGACGCGGTTATCGAGCGGTTTGACAACCCGTTTATTAAACACAGACTTCTCGATATTTCTCTCAATTCCGTTTCAAAATACAGGGCACGTTGTCTCGGAACTTTACTCGATTATTATAAAATCAAGGCTGAGCTTCCACCCATTCTCACTTTCGGACTTGCTGCGCTTATAAATTTTTATAACGGCGAATTTGAGGACGGAAAATATTACGGCACGCGCGGAGATGAAAGATACGAGATACGCGACAGCGCAGAGGTGCTTTCGTTTATGAACAAAGCGTGGCAAGGTGAAAACACAGTCAAAGCCGTTCTTTCAAACCGCGATTTCTGGGGCGAAGACCTCACAAAAATTGACGGAATGGAAAAGCTCGTTTCAGCGTACCTTGACGAAATAAAAATCTCGGGCGTAAAAGCCGCCATAGAGAAGCTGATAAAATGAACTCATTAAAAATAAATGAAAAAGATAATGTTGCCCTTTGCGTTGAAAAAATAACGAAGGGAAATTCTGTTATGAATGTGAAAGCCGCTGAGGATATTCCGCTCGGGCACAAAATCGCGCTCACGGATATAAATTGCGGCGAAAAAATTATGAAATACGGCTATCCGATAGGCACGGCGACCAAGGACATTCACGCGGGGGAGTGGGTACATTCCCACAACATGAAAACGCTTCTCTCGGGCGAGGAAAGCTACACATATTCTCCGCTTGATTTTCCCGAAATTCCGTGTGAGGAAAGATTTTTTGACGGCTACCTGCGAAGTGACGGAAGCGTCGGAATCCGCAACGAAATATGGATAATTCCGACCGTCGGCTGTGTCAACAAAACCGCTGAAAATATTTGCAAAAAGGCGAACGAGCTTTACGGCTCAATGTGCGACGGCGTTTTTGCGTTCACTCACCCTTACGGCTGTTCTCAGCTCGGGGACGATATGAAAAATACGCAGAAAATTTTAGGCGGATTAGCCCGCCACCCCAACGCTTCGGGCGTTCTGCTTCTGAGCCTCGGCTGTGAAAATAACAATCTCGACGCATTTTTGCCTACTCTCGGCGATTACGATAAAAACCGAATCCGAACTCTTGTTACTCAAAGCGTTGAGGACGAAATCGGCGCGGCTCTTGAAATTATAAAAGAGCTTTGCAAAAACGCCGCAAAGGAAAAACGGCAAAAAATCAGCGCGTCGAAGCTGATAATCGGCTTTAAATGCGGCGGAAGCGATGCTTTTTCGGGCGTAACGGCAAATCCCCTGTGCGGCAGAGTAACCGACAGGCTGATGACTTTCGGCGCAAGCGCAATTTTAACCGAAGTTCCCGAAATGTTCGGCGCGGAAACGCTTCTTATGAACAGAGCAAAAAACGAAGCTGTTTTTAATTCGACCGTTTCGATGATAAACAATTTCAAAAAATATTTCAAAGACCACGGACAGGTCATTTATGAAAACCCGTCCCCCGGCAACAAAGAGGGCGGCATAACCACGCTTGAGGAAAAGTCTCTCGGCTGTGTTCAGAAAGGCGGCAGCGCACAGGTTGCGGCGGTACTTGATTACGGCGAAAAATGCATTGCTCACGGGCTCAATCTGCTCACGGGTTCGGGCAACGACATGGTGTCCGTTACAAATCTCACCGCGAGCGGAGCGCACATGATTCTTTTCACAACGGGCAGGGGAACGCCTCTTGGCGCGCCTGTTCCGACACTCAAAATTTCATCCAACACTCCGCTTTATAATAAGAAAAATAACTGGATAGATTTTGATGCGGGGCGTGTGCTTTCGGGTGAGAGCTTCGACAATCTCAGCGCAGAGCTGACAGAGAAAATAATATCCGTTGCCTCGGGCAGAGAAAAAACTCTCAGCGAAATCAACGGATATAAAGAAATAGCCATCTTCAAAGACGGCGTAACGCTATAGGAGGATAATTATGGCATCTGTTATTTTATTCATCAAAAAATCCGTCTCATGGATTCTCGTTCTTGTGTCCTTTTTCGGCTCATTTTTCACGGGTAAACCCCAAGAAAAAATTGAGGGCTTCGAGCTTGTGAAAAGCTATGAATATTCGCTCGACAAGGGAATGTCTTTTGCGCAGGGAATCGCCACGGACGGCGAATATTTCTACGGCTTCGGCGCAATCAAGGTCGCAAATTACAACGCAATAACAAAAATTGACGCAAAGACAGGTGAAATTGTTGCCATGAACGAGATGTGCATACCGCCTTATCTTATGAATAAGGGCTACAGCCACCTCGGCGACGGCTGTTGCTATAAGGGAAAACTTTATATCGGCTGCGAGGACAGAAATTTTGAAAATCCCGCCGTTATGATTTATGACGCGGAGACGCTCGAATTTATCGAGAGCAAAATTATCCCTGCCGAGTGCAAGGGCGACGGCCATCTTCCGTGGTGCACAGTGTGCGATGATGTGCTTTATTTCTGCTCATTCAGCTTTGTTGAAGAGATTAAAATGCTTGACATCAACGATAACTGCTCTTATATCGGTTCAATCCCGATTGACACGATGCTTCACTGCGTTCAGGGCGGCGATATTGTTGACGGAATCCTCTATCTTTCATCTGACGACGGTGAGCAGTACAAGCCCACATACAAAATTGACCTTGCGACGGGCAAAACGGAAACCTTCTGCACGAGAGACACGGGCAGTAAATCCACCGAAGCGGAAGGACTGACGGTTTATCCGTTTGACGACGGTACAAACTTCCATTATGTTGACTGCACAACAACGATAACTGTAAGAAACTATAAAGTTGATATGAAATGAAAATTCGCGGGGTACATTGTACTCCGCGAAAGTTTTATATGAATTGCGCTTCACCGTAAAATATTTTTTTTATTTCTCCGCTGTCGGTTTTTACTATCAGCTCGGCGTTGTTTCCTATGTCTATTGCGACACCGTCAACAGGAGAATTATCCGCTGAAATCAGCCTGACTTTTCTGCCTAAAGTCAGGCAGTTTTTTTTGTAAAATTCAAGAAATTTTCCGTCAGAAAAATTCTGAATTTCATAAGAAAAATTGTCGAGAATTTTTATAAGAAGCTCGTCATTTTTATTCATATTTTCTCCGAGACTTCCCGCAATATTTTTTATTTCATCTGGAAAAATTTCTGTTGAAATATTTATCCCGATTCCGACAATCGCGTGCCTGAGCTTATTTTTTTTAAACGCGCCCTCAGTTAAAATTCCGCAGACTTTTCTGCCGTCATAAAAAATATCGTTTACCCATTTTACCTGTGTTTTTATGCCGTAGGTTTCGCGGATTCCTTTCATAACGGCGACGGCGGCAAGGACTGTCAGCACCGACGGATTTATCTGCTCACCCTTTAAAAGCACGGAGAAATACAGCCCCGTCGGCGGCGAATAAAACGAGCGTCCGCTTCTGCCTTTGCCGTGCGTCTGCTCCTTCGCGCAGAGAACCGTTCCGCTTTCGTATTTTTCTGCATCCTTTTTCAGTACATCGTTTGTAGATGTTACAATGTCTTTTTTTATAATTTTAAATTCCATTATCTTCCGAAAATCCCGTTGAGTTTTTTGAAATATTCTTTATCAATTGCGTTCAGCGTTTCGCTTGTGGTGCGCACTCTCCAGTTGAGGTCGGGCACACCCGGAATATTCATTCTCGCGTCGCTGCCGAAGCCGCACATATCCTGAAACGCGATGATGACTGTATCCGCGCACGAACGCCACACCGTTTCAATGATTTTACGGCATGCAGGGGCGTAATAGCCGCCCTTACCCCAGTTATCGCCCGAAAAACCGCAGTAATCAAGCGCGTAACGGCGTTCTTCCTCGCTCAGCTCATAGAGCCAGCCCAAAAGCGTGTTGTTGTCGTGCGTGCCGAGGCAGGCAATCATGTTGTTTTTATAGTTGTGGGGCAGATGCTCGTTCTCACTTCCGCCCGAGAAAGCGAACTGAATTACCCTTATGCCCGGAAAGCCTGTGTCCTCAAGAAGCTGAATAACATCTTCGCCGAAAAGCCCCAAATCCTCGGCGATAATTTCGCCGTCTTTGTAGGCGTCCCTTACGGCGTTGAACAGCTTCATGCCGGGGCCCTTTTTCCACTTGCCGTTCTTTGCGGTTTTGCTTGTGAACGGCACCGCCCAGTAGGAGGCGAGCCCTCTGAAATGGTCGATTCTTACAATGTCGTATAATTTAAGCTCGGCGGTGAGGCGGCTTTTCCACCATGAGAAGCTGTCCTTTTCCATGGCGTCCCAGTCATAGAGCGGATTTCCCCAGAGCTGACCGTCCTCCGAAAAATAATCGGGCGGAACACCCGCAACCTCGTCGGGGACAAAAGTCTCTTTGTCTATTTTAAAGTTGTCCGTTTCGCTCCAGACATCTGCACTGTCCATGGAAACATAAACGGGCATATCGCCGAGAATTTCTATTCCTTTTTCGTGAGCATATTCTTTAATTTCGTTCCACTGTTTAAAGAAAATATACTGCTCAAAAATGAGATAATTTATTTCATTTTCATAGAGCTTTTTCTGCGTCAGACAGAGCAGAAAATTTCTCTCGTTTTCGCTCCATTTCCACCACGGAAGTCCGCTGTTTTTTTCTTTGACAGCCTTGAAAAGAGCGTAAGAAATTACCCATGGATTTTCCTTTGAAAATTCCTCAATTTCCGCTCTGATTTTTTCAAACACACGTTCAAATGCTGCTCTTAAAATCACAGGCTTTTTTTCACGCGCAAAATCATAATCCGCTGTGTAAGGTGTTCCGTTATAGACGCAGGAGTTCAGCTCTTCTTCTGTAATAAGTCCGTCGAGGAAAAGTGCCTCGTGGTCAATAAAAAGCGGATTGCCCGCGAACGCGCTTTCGCTTTTATAGGGGGAATTGACTTCATCGACAGGGTGAAACGGGAGCACCTGCCACACGGTGAAGCCCATGGATGCTATGAGGTCGATAAATTCTTTTGCCTCTTTGCCAAATCCGCCGACGCCGAATCTGTTCGGCAGAGAGGTGATGTGCATGAGCACACCCGATTTCCTTTTTTTCATTTAATCACTACCCGAAAAAATTATCTTTACTATTATATTCTAACCAAAAAGTGCTGTCAATAAAAAACATATTTTTATAACATAATTTGAATTTTTGTATAAAAACACTTTACTTATTATTCCTCTGTATGATAATATATAATACTGTGTACGGAGGTGCTTTTATGAAGTATGAAAACAACTGGGAATCATTAAACGCGCGCCCTGTACCTGAATGGTTTGGCGACGCAAAGTTCGGTATTTTTATCCATTGGGGTATTTATTCCGTGCCTGCGTACGCTCCGAGAGGCACTTATGCCGAGTGGTACTGGAACGCAATAGAAGAAAGAGAAGAGTATAACGAGACTCAGCCGAAATACAGAGAGTTTCACAAAAAAATGTACGGCGAGAACTTTCAGTACGCCGATTTTATAAATATGTTCAAGGCTGAATGCTTTGACGCAGATGAATGGGCGAAGGTTTTTGAACGCTCGGGCGCGAAATACATAAATCTTGTTTCAAAGCATCACGACGGATTTACCATGTATAAGAGCGATTACACCCCCGGCTGGAACAGCGTTGATGTCGGCCCTCACAGAGATTTCTGCCGTGAGCTTAAAGACGCGCTGGACAAGACCGATGTGCGCTTCGGAGTTTATCATTCCGTTTATGAATGGTATCATCCGCTTTATCTCAAAGATCCCGAGGAATACGCCGTAAAGCACCTTATTCCAATGCTTAAAGAGATTGTTGAGAAATATCAGCCTGCCACGCTTTTTACAGACGGTGAATGGGAGCATCCAAGCTCGGTATGGCACAGCACGGAATTTTTACAGTGGCTCTACAATGAGTCCTCCGTTAAGGATTTCATAGTTCCCAATGACCGCTGGGGCAAGGAAACACGCGGAAAGCTCGGCGGCAACTTCACAAGCGAATACGGCTATGTGGATGGCGACAGCTCACACGGCGGTATTGAAGCGATGGATACATACGACAGACCTAACGAGGAGTGCCGCGGAATCGGCGGTTCATTCGGCTTCAACAGATTTGAAACGGCTGACGATTATATGTCTTCAAAGGCGCTTGTCCATATGCTCATTGACCTTGTAAGCAGGGGCAGCAATTTCCTTTTGAACATCGGCCCCACGGCTGACGGAAGAATTCCCGTAATCATGCAGCAGAAGCTGTTTGATATCGGCGACTGGCTCAAGGTCAACGGCGAGGGAATCTACGCCACAAGAAAGTATAAAATCAGCTCCGATGACAGCATCAGATACACAAGAAGCAAGGACGGCAGAAACATCTACGCTTTCCTGCTTAAATTCCCGTTCGGTGAGTTCGTTCTGAATGATGTTGACTATGACCCCGAGCTGAAAGCGGATTTATTCGGAAGCGAAGTGAATCCCGTTATTGAAAATGCTGACGGCAAGGTTAAGCTCTGCTTCCCTGCAATCAATCCTGATGAGCTTAAGTGTCAGCACGCATACTGCATTAAGCTGTTTAAATGATTTACATAAAGCGAGGACTAAAAAATGAAACTTGACAAAAACATTCTTATTCCCAATCTGGGAACAGTCGGCCCCGAGAGCGGATTTCATCTGCTTGAAAAGACCGAAGACGGCAGATTTGTAACAGGCAAAAACGGCGTTGTCGATATTGTTGCGACAGGCGACGAAAAGGTTGAATTCGTCTCTTTCGGCGATACTTCACTTGCCTGCGTTAAGTCGGCAATTGCTTACCCTGTTTATTATCCCGTTCAGCCCGTCAACCTTGAAAGACCTGTTAAAGCGGTTCTTATGGATTTGGACGGCACAACGGTAAGAAGCGAGGAGTTCTGGATCTGGATTATTCAGATGAGCGTTGCGAGCCTTCTCGGCAACCCGAAGTTTGAGCTTGAAGAGGCTGATATGCCTTATGTTTCGGGACACAGCGTTTCCGAGCATCTTCAGTACTGCATTGATAAATACTGCCCCGGCGCATCGCTCGACAAGGCGAGAGATTTCTACTTTGAGCACACTCACAGAGAAATGGAAGAAATCATGGCAGGCAGAGGCAAAGAGGGCGCGTTCACTCCCACAGTCGGCGTTAAGGATTTCCTGCTTGAGTTAAAGGACATGGGTGTTAAGATTGGTCTTGTTACATCAGGTCTTTATGAAAAGGCGTGGCCTGAGATTCTCTCAGCGTTCAAAACTCTCGGCATGGGCGACCCCAAGGACTTCTATGACGCAATTATTTCCGCAGGCTTCCCGCTTCGCAAGGGTTCTGTAGGTACTCTCGGCGAGCTTTCACCCAAGCCCCATCCGTGGCTTTATTCCGAGACTTCAATTGTCGGCTTAGGTCAGGCGTTTGCGGACAGAAACCATGTTTTAGGCATTGAAGACAGCGGCGCGGGCGTATGCTCAGTCCGTCTTGCGGGCTACACCACAATCGGTATTGCGGGCGGCAATATTGAAGAAAGCGGCACAAAGGCTGTCTGCACATATTATGAGCAGAATTTCAGCGACATTATGAAAATTATCAAGGGTTAACAGGAGGCTCTTATGGATAAAAAAGATAAAAAAATCCAGTGTCATTTTATATCAAACACTCACTGGGACAGAGAATGGCGTTTCTCCGCAAGAAGAACGCAGTACATGCTCGGCTATATGCTTGACATGCTTATGGATATTCTTGAGAAATATCCCGACTTCAAGCATTTCCACCTTGACTCGCAGACCATGCCCGTTCAGGATTACCTTGAGGTTTATCCCGAAAAGAAAGAGCGTTTTCAGAAGCTTGTTTCAGAGGGTAAAATCGGCATCGGCCCGTGGTTCTGCCTTCCCGACGAATTTTCAGTCGGCGGCGAAAGCCTTGTAAGAAACCTGCTTTTAGGTCATAAGATAGGCAAGGAAATGGGCGGCATCAGCAAGACAGGCTACTCACCCTTCGGCTGGGGACAGATTTCACAGCTTCCTCAGATTTACGCAGGCTTTGACATTCACTTCGCTTCATTCTACAGAGGCGTTAATGAATACACAACGCCCAAATCAGAGTTCTACTGGGAAAGCCCCGACGGAACAAGAATTTACGGCTCCCGTCTTGGCAAACGCCCGAGATATAACATCTGGTATGTTGTTCAGCGTCCCGTTTTCTATAATCAGACGAACGAAAACAACCGCGATATGCTCTGGAATGACAACAACGGTATTTTCAAATTCATTGATAAAGAGTACGGTCTGCTTGACTATCAATATACTCATCCTTTCTATGAGTATCATAAAGAGAACATCAAGGAGCGCGGCGAGCAGGCAATAAGAGAGCAGGACAATGACTGGACAACCTCTCACCGTTTCTGGAGCGCAGGTCATGACTCATCATGCCCCGACGCAAGAGAAGCTCAGATGATAGCCGACCTTGACGAAGCACTTCCCAACGCTCATGTTTTCCACTCAACTCTTAAAGAGATGGAGCAGGGCATCATTGACGAGTTTGACGAAAACTCACCCGTTCTCAAGGGCGAAATGCGCGCACCTTTCACCAAGGGCAGCGTAAGCCCCATGATGGGCTGGATTATTTCCGCGAGAACTTATATCAAGCAGGCGAACTTCGACACAGAGCGCAGGCTTCAGAATTACGCTGAGCCCATGGCTGTTTTCGCTTCGATGTGCGGTGCGCCTTATC
>JAZUFU010000076.1:0-42143 GCA_045640865.1 Acutalibacteraceae bacterium
CCTTGACCCCGTTGATCTTGCCAAAGAACTCAACGAGTACATCGGCTGGGTTAAGGAAGACACGGGCAGCGACAAGATTGAGCTTGTCGGCTCCAGCTTCGGCTCATCTGTTGAGCTTGCTTACATGAGCGAATACGGCACGGACTGCCTTGACTCAATTCTTTTCTGCGTTCCTTCAATGGAGGGCATCAACTTTGTAAGTCAGCTCTTCACGGGCGACTTCCATTTTGACTCAGACGCTGTTGAGGCTTTCGCTTCAAACGCCATAGGCAACGACGCTGTTACAACTATTCTCCAGCTTCTCAATGAGTCGGGCATTCTCCGTCTTCTCATTGACACCACCGTTGAGCCGCTTTTGAAGGTTGCTCTTAAAAACGCCCTTCATGACGCTATTCACGATATTCTCGCCACTCACCCCGCAATGTGGGCGTTTGTAAAGGCTGAGTATTTTGACGACGCAATTGAATATGTTTTCGGCAAAGACAAAGCCGACTATTCAAAGCTCATTGAAAAAGTAACATATTACCACAAAAACATAAAGGTTAAGGACAGAGACATCCTTCAGAAAGCAATTGACGACGGTCATCATGTCAGCATCATCTGCAAGTATAATATGCCTCCGTTCCCGTTCACTTATGAGGGCAACTTCATGGGCGACGGCTTTGTTGAGACAACGGTTGCAAGCCTCGGCGCAACCTGCGCAATGAACGGCGAAAGCTTCCCCGACTGCTACAAGCAGAAGCTCTATCCCGAAAAGAACTATATGTCCCCCGACTGGTGCATTGACGCTTCAACCTGCTTCCTGCCGAACAACACATGGTTTGTAAAAGACCTTGCCCACGGCGACAAGAACGACAGCTACTACGGAATGATAAACTACATCATCTATAACGATATTGATGTTTTCTCTGATCCCAACTGTTCTCAGTTCCTCCAGAATATTTCGGGCTATGTTGTTCCCACACAGGACGGAAAATTTGCGCCTAAGGATAATTTCTTCCAGCATATTTTCAAGCTTTTAAAGCAGCTTTTCACAACCATTATCGAAAAGATTAAATCACTGTTCAACTAAACACGGCATACAGGTCGCAGGACGCTGTTCTGCGGCCTTTTTATTTGAGAAAGGAGAAAATTATGAAATTCAGCGGAAGATATTTGCAGGAAAAGCCTGCTGTCAGCTTTGCAGACACCGCTCAGCTTCGTGAAATCAGAAACGAGGGCGACAGAATTTATATCTATTCCCTGCCGCAAAGCTCCGACGGGCGTATTTTCGGCGGTCCGATGATTGAAATATACATTTCGTCTCCGCGCCCCGATATTTTCCGCGTGCAGGCGCAGCATTTCACAGGCTCACGCGCTAAAATGCCGCATTTTGAACTGAATGAAACTCCTGTTCAGCTTGAAACGGAGGATAACGGCGATGTTTTAATTCTCGGAAGCGGAAAAGCGAAACTTGTAATACATAAAAATCCTGCGAATTTTGATTTTTATTATGAAGACAGGCTGCTCACCTCGCTCAGCAGGAATTTTGACAAGACGGTTCTCGGCTATGCTTCCGTGCCCGAGGGTAATTTCATGCGCGCTCAGCTCAACCTTGACATCGGCGAAAAGGTCTATGGTTTCGGCGAGCGGTTTACTCCGTTTGTAAAGAACGGGCAGTCGGTGGACATATGGAACGAGGACAGCGGCACGGACTCACAGCTTGCCTATAAAAACATTCCGTTTTACATCACCAACCGCGGCTATGGCGTGTTTGTCAACGATACGGGTAAAGTATCGTTTGAAATCTGCTCCGAAAAAGTAGATTGTGTGCAGTTTTCCGTCGAGGGCGAAAAGCTCGACTTCATGGTTATCGGCGGCGAAAACATGAAAGATGTTTTGTCTCATTACACCGCCCTCACAGGTCGCCCCGCGCTTCCGCCCGCGTGGACATTCGGCTTGTGGCTTACATCGTCTTTCACCACATCTTACGATGAAAAAACCGTCACCGAAATGGTTGACGGCATGCGCTCGCGCGGAATCCCTATGAGCGTTTTCCATTTTGACTGCTTCTGGATGAAAGAAAACGAATGGTGTAATTTTGAATGGGATAAAGAAGTATTTGCCGACCCCGAGGGTATGCTCAGGAGAATGAAAGCGGCGGGGCTTAAAATCTGCGTGTGGATAAATCCCTACATCGGGCAGAAATCGCCGCTTTTCAGAGAGGGCATGGACAATAACTTCCTGCTCAGCCGCCCCAACGGCGACGTTTGGCAGTGGGATATGTGGCAGGCAGGCATGGGGCTTGTGGATTTCACAAATCCCGACGCGTATAAATGGTATCAGTCCAAGCTCCGCCGTCTTCTGGAGCAGGGCGTTGACGCATTCAAAACCGATTTCGGCGAGAGAATTCCCACAGATATCAGATATTTCGACGGCTCGGACGCTGAAAGAATGCACAATTACTACACATATCTTTTCAACAAATGCGTTTTTGAGGTGATTGAGGAATTTAAGGGCAGAAATGAAGCGGTTGTTTTTGCCCGAAGCGCGACGGCAGGCTGTCAGAAATTTCCCGTTCACTGGGGCGGCGACTGCTTCTCAACCTATATTTCAATGAGAGATTCGCTCCGCGCGGGGCTTTCGCTGTGCCTGTCGGGCTTCTCATTCTGGAGCCACGACATAGGCGGCTTTGAGGGCACTGCCTGCGCCGACGTTTATAAACGCTGGCTCGCTTTCGGTCTGCTTTCCACTCATTCGCGTCTGCACGGCATGTCGTCCTACCGTGTACCGTGGCTTTTCAACAAGGAGGGCGAAACTGACGGTGCGGAATCCGTTGCAGTCGCAAAGTTTTTCTCTGAGCTTAAATGCTCGCTCATGCCCTATATTTACGAAGCGGCTGTTATTGCTCACGAAACAGGCGTACCCGTAATGCGCGCGATGGTGCTTGAATTCACCGACGATTTCAACTGCGAAGACCTTGAGCGGCAGTATATGCTCGGCAAAAATCTGCTTGTTGCGCCCGTGTTCCGCGAAAACGGCGATGCTGATTATTATCTTCCGCGTGGCAAGTGGACACATCTTCTTTCAAATGAAGTCCGTGAGGGCGGAGCGTGGCAGAGGGATAACTATGATTTCTTCTCGCTTCCGCTTTACGCAAGGGAAAATTCGATAATTCCGTTCGGCGCGGTCAATACAAAGCCCGATTACGATTACGCCGAGAATGTAACGCTTCACATTTTTGAGCTGAAAGACAAGGCGTCCGCGCGAATCTGCGACATACACGGCAAAGAAATTCTCAGAGCCGAGGCAATCCGCGAGGGCGATACAATCACCGTTTCGCTCAGCATGCTTCCCACCGGTGCAAAGGTGCTTCTGAGAAATATCGGCTCAATTAAATCCGTTAGCGGTGCTGATGCTTCATCTGACAGGCTCGGCACTCTGCTCACACTTTCGGAAAAAAACGTGATAATTGAATTATAAATCATTTAGGGACTGCCGCATTTAGCGCAGACCGAAAAGTAAAATAAAAAATGTAATAAAAAGATGGTTCTGAATGGGTAGATTTCCGTTCAAAACCATCTTTTGTTTTATTGTTTGATAATCAATTAAATATATTTTACTTTTCTAAGTGTTTTTTCGCCCTCGCAGTATCGCATACAGCTTCGGGGCGAAGAAAACGCTTTCTGCATCTAAATGCGGCAGTCCCTGCTTTTAATATTTTTTTATTTTTACTGTCCTTTTTCCACAATCATTCGTATAAACAGATGTAAGACAAAAACGAAGAAATTGCGGAGGTAAGAAAAATGAAAAAGTTATTTGCGGTTTTAATGACAGTGGTTATGTTAATGGGCGTTACACCGATATTCCGTCAGAGAGCGTCAGCGTTGAGCGAGCCGATGAATATGTATATCAGAATAGACGGTCTTGAGGGCGAGTCTCAGGACGCGCGGCACTGCAAATGGATAGATGTTATCGACTTCAGGCAGGAGCTCAGCAAAGAGGACGATTACAGCAGAGAAACAACGGTTACGCTTACGATTTCTCATTATATTGACGCGGCTACATCGAAAATCATCAGCAATTATCAGAGCGCGCGCCACATCGGCGAAGTGAATTTTGAAAGCACAAAAAACATCGGCGGAGCGCAGACGGTTGTTTATTCCGTGAATGTCAAAAACGCGGTCATCACTTCGGAGACAATCACAACTGACGCAGATTCACAGCTCGTTGAAACATTCACATTAACAGGCACTCTGGCATAAAAACTTCGGGAATTGATTAAAGGAGAAAAGCATTATGGGATTCAGATATTAAAATAAATAACCGCTGAGCGATTCCTTGAACCGTTCAGCGGTATTTTTTATTTTGCGTTATACATCATTACAACAGCTTTCGGAGTGTCGGAAACTGTGAGATTTATTCCCTCGTCCATGAGCTGAGAGCCTGTGAGCGTATAAACCGTTTCAGGGCGGTCGATGTCATAGAGCTCATAGGTTTTGCTCTCGTAAAGTCCGTTGAGCGTGAGAGTAAAGTTGTTTTCCTTTACATTTTCGCGTTTATAGATAATCGCCGAGCCGCTTTCGCCCGAACCAAACTGCATGGCAAGGTATTTTTCCGTGTCAAGTCCGCCGTAGGCAACAGGATAATACTTCTCCGTCATGTAATCGCTCACGCTGTCGTACTTCGCGTACTCCTCAACAGACGGCTCATAGACCGACTGATTGGTGAGAATCGCAGAGCGTGAAGCGTACTCCGAGTGGAAATATCTGTTTGTTCCGCTGTATGGAAGCCAGAACGAAAGCCCGTAGGTCATCGCCTGCGTCGCTTCAAGCACATCTTCCTTAAGCGTGCCGTCGGCGTTGCCGCAGTTATAGTCGCTTCGCCAGAGCGGAATACTGCGCCTGTTCATTTCAATGTCGAGCCTCTTGCCGCCCGAAGCGCAGTTGTCAATCATCAGCCCGTCAACGCTGTCAATAAGCCTGTCGAGGTATCTGTAAAGGTTCGTTACATAGTGATTTTCGCATATGCCCTTTCTGCCGTCGTAGAAATTCTTGTCCGCCTTCTGCCAGTATGAAAGAGGCGTGAAGTTGAAATCCTGACGGTACATCGTTGCGCCGTTTTCAACAAGGGACTTGCTGATATATTCGCTGAGAAAATCGTACGCGTCCTCGTCGCCGAGATTCCACAGCAGGTTGTCTCCGTCAGCGACAATCCATGTGTCGTGCTTCATCGCTTCGTTATAGAGATATGTACCCTCGCGGACTCTTTCGGGCTCGTACCACAGAAGAAATCTCTTGCCCATTGAAGCAATTTTGTCGCCGAGGGGCTTCAAACCGTCGGGGAAACGGTTTTTGTCGGGAATCCAGTTGCCGACGCCGTCATACCAGCCCTCGTTATATTCATACCACCCTGCGTCCATCCAGAAATAATCGGTGTTCTCGAGGATAACGGGGTCGATGTTATCGAGCTTTTTAATAAAATCGTCAGTTGTGAGCGTTGAAAACTCGTTGGCGATAACAAAGCCGTCAAGATGCTGTGCGCTTTCGGTGGTAACGCAGTCGGTTTCCCATTTTCTCAGATTATTAAAGCCCTTTAAAGCGTTGCCGCCCTTGTAGAAAGAAAGGCAGACAAGCGGCGAGCGCACCTGCTCGTTCGGCTCAAGATAAGCCTTGAACTCCTCCTGCTTCGCTTTGATATGGACGCCTTTGCAGTTCTGCTCAAGGGAGGTGAACCACTGACCTGTCCAGCCGACGCTGAGTACCGCGCCGAAATCTTCACCGTTGAGGTTAAAAAACGGCATAAATGACTCGTTTCTGCCGCCGTTGGCTGTGAAGCGCATGGGAACGGCGTTGACGAACGATTTCCAAAGCTCAAAATCGCTGTTTGCGGGTCTGCTGCCCTTGCTCACATAAAGCTCGGATTTGCCCGTCGGGAGAGTGAAATCCGCGCCGTAAAAATTCTTGATTACAGGTGAATTCTCACTGCCCGTATTTTTTATATAGACAGTCCACTCGCAGGCGGCGAAGTCCTCATAAATCGTGGCTTCAACCGTAGCGGAAAGACCACTCTTTTTATGTTTCAGCTCAATGCAGGTTGTTTTGCCGCCCTTGCGGATTTCGCCTGCCGCACTTTCCTCTCCGACGGAAATATCCCAGTCGTCGGGGTTGTTGCTGAGCTTTTTATTTTTAACCGTGAAGTCATACACGGGCTTTTCGGCGCGGAGGATATTCTGCTCATACCATTCGCGGCAAAGCTGTTTTTCCTCCTGTGAAATTTCCATTTCCTCAGCCGTAATTTTATCAAAGACAAAGTCTTTTTCTGATGTAACGTCAAGAGCTGCCATATCAACCTTCACCTTAAAACTTGAATCTGTTACCGCGAACGATGAAACGAGAAAAAGAAACGCCTGCACAAACGCGAGGATTGATTTAATCATAATCAATAACCTCCGTTAAGCTGTTTTTCTTTCATTTCTTCGAGGTATTCATCGTAGGTTATTTCTTTATCGTAAAAACTGCCTGTTGTAACGTCGATAATTCTGTTAGCGATTGTCTGAACAAACTGATGGTCGTGAGAGGTGAAAAGCACCGTCTCGGGGAATTTTATAATTCCGTTGTTGAGAGAAGCGATTGACTCAAGGTCGAGGTGGTTTGTCGGCTCGTCAAAGATAAGCACATTCGCGCCCGAGAGCATCATTTTGCACAGCATGCAGCGCACCTTTTCACCGCCCGAGAGCACCTTTGCCTTTTTGGTTGCCTCCTCGCCCGAGAACATCATTCTGCCAAGCCAGCCGCGCACATCTGACTCAAAGATAAGATTTGAGTAGCGTCTGAGCCAGTCAATGAGGGAATCCTCACAGCCGTCAAAGAACTCGGAATTATCGCTCGGGAAATATGACTGCGATGTGGTAACGCCCCACTTGAACTCGCCCTCGTCGGGCTCGATTTCGCCCATGATAATTCTGAAAAGAGTTGTTTTCGCAAGGCTGTCCGTGCCGACAAACGCAACCTTTTCGCGCGGCTTGATTGTGAAAGAAACATTGTCGAGCACTTTTCTTTCGCCGATTGTCTTTGAAATTCCGCTGACGGTCAGCAGGTCGTTGCCGACCTCTCTGTCGGGCTTGAAATCAACGAACGGAAAACGCCTTGACGAAACGGGAATATCCTCGATAACAAGGCTGTCAAGCAGCTTCTTGCGGCTTGTCGCCTGCTTCGACTTTGAAGCGTTCGCGCTGAATCGCGCAATAAATTCCTGTAATTCCTTTTTCTTTGCCTCGGCCTTTTTATTCTGCTCGCGCAGCTGACGCTGAGCCATCTGAGTGTATTCATACCAGAAGTCATAGTTGCCGACATACATCGCGATTTTGCCGAAGTCGATATCAACAATATGAGTGCAGACCTTGTTGAGGAAATGTCTGTCATGCGAAACAACGATAACCGTTGAGTCAAGGTCAATGAGAAACTCTTCAAGCCAGTCGATAGCGTCAACATCAAGGTGGTTTGTCGGCTCGTCCATGAGAAGAATCTGCGGATTGCCGAAAAGAGCCTGAGCAAGAAGCACCTTAACCTTCATCGCATCCGTAAGCTCGCTCATGAGAAGATAGTGAAATTCATTCGTAACGCCAAGACCGTTCAGGAGGATTTCAGCGTCGCTTTCCGCGCTGTAGCCGCCCATTTCCGCGAATTCGTCCTCGATTTCGCATACGCGGATGCCCTCCTCCTCGGTAAGGTCGGTCTTTGAGTAAAGGTCATCGCGCTCGTCCATGATTTTGCACAAATCGGGGTTGCCCATAAGGACGGTGCGGATAACCGTGTAATCGTTAAACTCAAAGTGGTTCTGCCTGAGGACGGAAATTCTCTCACCGGGGGTGTAGATAACCTCGCCCTTGTTCGGCTCGATTTCACCCGAAAGAATTTTCAGAAAGGTGGATTTACCTGCTCCGTTCGCGCCGATAAGGCCGTAGCAGTTGCCCTTTGAGAAAACCATATCAACATTTTTGAAAAGCTCGCGTCCGCCGTACTGCAAGCCTACATTCACCGTACTAATCATTTTTATTATCTCCTCTCAACCTTATGCTCACAGATGTTTTAATTCTGCGTCCCCATTTAATCGGAGTTAAAAAGGTTTTATAAAATTTAAAATAGAGTGAGTCAGAGTCGTATGTTTTGCCGTTTCTTTCAACAGAGTCAAGCACAGCGATTATCTGACTTTCTTTTATTCCGTATTCCTTTGCCCACTGATTGTCTCCGCACAGGACATATCCGTTTTCGTCCTCACCGACAATTCTGTGAAGCACGAGTTTACCGTTGCTCCTCTTATAAAAAACCACATCACCTTTCTGCGGTCTTTTTTGGGGCTTTTTAAGTGAAACATTGTCTTTGCCGTCGTGAATAAACGGCTCCATGCTGACGCCCGCGGCGGTTATGACAACATTTGAGTTATTGTCAAGCACCTCGGCGATAATATCTTCCATATCACTGAGATTTATTTTTTTACTCAACCGCGTCAGCTCCTTTATCCTCATTACCGCTCATGATTTTATATGAAAGCCGCGCGGCATCGACATTCGGCAGACACTCAAGCTCGTAAAAGCTGATGTTTTTGAGAATTCCGTCAACATTCGCGCACAGAAGCTCCATGTTTTCCTCCTCCGAGGGGCGAATGGTCTGATAAAAAAACGGAGCTATGGCGTTGCTTATATCTATGTGGCGGATTCTGTTTAGCTCCCCGCGTCTGATAAAGCAGATTCCTTTAACAGGATAGCCCCGGTTGACGCTTATGTCGTGCTTGCCGCTGAACGGCGTGCCGAACGCCAGATACTGTCCGTCAACCTTTCTTATGGCAGGCTTGTCATCGTTTATGATAACGGCTCTGTCCTTACCTAAAAGCTCCTGCCAGAAAGCTGTGTGAGTGGATTTTCCCGTTCCGCTCGGAGCGGAAAAGAGATAGGCGCAGCCGTCAACCGCAACAGCGGAGGCGTGAAGCATTACGCCGTCGAAAGCGAGCATTTTTTTATAAAACGCAGTGCCCATTCCCATGTATTCGTGAATTTCGTCGCTGACATCGGGGTATCTTTCGCGCTGTCTTTTAAAATATGCTTCATCAACGGCAACAGAAAAATCAGCCTTTGTGCCCTCGGGCGCAAGGTATTTTTCACTCCTGTCTTTCAGAAGCGGAAATATGCAGTTGTACTCGGCATTAAGCCCCGCGATATTATAAACAGGCATAATTCACCTCCGAAATAATCCATTATAATTTTATCATTATATTGCCCATAAGTCAAGGCGCAGCGGCAATTGAGCCAAAGAAAAACCGCGTCCGCATTTCACGGACACGGCGTGTAATCATCATTTATTTTTTCAGTTCAAACACAAAGTAATGAAGCGCGGTATGAGCACCTCTGTGATTTTCATCAGGCGTGCTGTCGCTTTCTTTAAAAATAAGCTCGTAATCGGTTTTCAGCGTTTCGTTTCCGTCATAAATGATTTTCAGAAAATCGTCCGCCGTCTCCTCCCCTGCTTTGTGCTTATCATATTTTCTGCATACCACATACTGAGCCTTATGGCTGTCAATGTAGCTGTTCTGCTCGTCAACATTTTCGGGGAAAATGCTGTAGGCAATATTCTGCTCCTCAAAGTATCTGTACTGCGGAACGATATTGTCAAAGAGATAAATTCCCGCGTCAAGGCTCGAATAACAAAGGACTGTGCTGTTGTCTCCCCTTGAATTTATGAGACTGCTTATTTTATGCTGCACCGTTTCTTCCTTTGTTTTCGGAGCATTCAGCACGGCGATATTTATGCTGCCCGTTATGACCGCCGCAATGAGGGCAGAAAGAACCGCCACAGAAATTGCCGCCGCGTCCTTTTTGCACAGCTTCTCAAAAATAATTGCCGCGCTTATGAAAGCGAAAACGGAAAATGCCGTGAATGTGAGGAAATAATAAGGAAAAATTTTGCCGCCGATATAGGTGAACAGCACTCCGCACCCGAAGATAAACGGAACAGCCAGCTTTGAGACAATGTTTTTCTCTGAAATCGGCTTCACAAACAGCGCGAGCAGACAGCCGAGAACGCTTACTATAAAAGCTCCCCTCGTTCTGAAAAAGGCGTTCGCAAAGCTGAGAACGCAGTTTTTAAGCGTATCAAAAACCGTTTTCTTCTCATCGGAATAGAAATTTATATTAAAGAAAAAGTATGTTTCAAAAAATTCCTTCAAGCCGCCTTTTATGAAAAAATATGCAGAAAAAGCCGCAAGAGGAACCGCCATTCCGCAAAGGAAAATTGCCGCATTTCTGAACGCTTCCCCGACTTTTTTTCTGACAAAAAGCGTGTGAATTGAAACAGCCGCCATCCACCCGAACCAGAAGCCGAGAATGGTGAATTTTATCATCATCACACAACCCGCGAAAAATCCGTTGAGCAGGAAAACGTACCATCTCAGCGTGTTGTTTTCGGAATCCTTAAAATAAAAAACGGCGTAATAAAGCAGTATCATCAGAAACGGGAGTGAAAATTCCTCCGCGCTGTCGCCGAAATAAAAACAGTTTGTATTGACAACCGTCGCCGCAAAAAGAACAGCCGTGCCGAGTGAAAGCGGCTTGCTGACAAAAAGTCTTGCGATTTTATAGGCAAAAAGCATTGAGACGAACATCGCGGCGGCCTCAAAAACATATACGCCCGCAAAGCTCGTGCCGCTTATTTTATAAGCCAGCGCATGGATAAGATAAAGCAAAGGGCCTTTCTGTTCGAACAAGTCCTTATAAATCGTAACGCCGTTCGCCATTGACTTGCCGACGGTGAAAAAAGCGTTCGCGTCAACCCACGGATTTATTCCGTAACGGGGGCTTGAAGCCGTGGCAAAAAACATAAGCCCGAACGCGAAAACGAGCATTAAAAATATTTCAACGGTGCTGCTTTTTGAGCTGAGATATTTTTTCAAAAAAATCACTCCTGACACCCGTATTATAACACATAAAAATATTTTTTCAAATTATTTTTCAATATCAAAATATGTGATATAAACCTTATGCTTTATTGTAAAACTTTCGGGGCATTTCGCGAGTAATTTTCTGTGCCTTTTGTCCCACTTTTCAAAGGTTTCTCTGTCCATTGAGGCAAGCGTTCCGCGGCACGCGCACATTCTTCCGTGCCAGCTTTCACGGGTGAACGGAATATCGCAGTAAAAGGTTTCGGTATGCCTGTCGGGAAACAAATCGTCGTACATATCCTTTGAGCCCGACGCGCCCGGCGTCCAGTTTTTGTTTATCTTTTTTACAAGTTTATGACTCTTTTCAGCAATCTTATCGTCAAGCGTATATGTGAGATAAACCTTGATAAATTCTCCGTTAGGTTTCAGCAGTCTTTTTATTTCTTTCTGCATTTTTTCGCGGTCAAAATACCAGAAGCACTGCGCCGCGGTTATCGTGTCAAAGCTGTTGTCGGGAAGTCCCGTTTCTTCCGCAGGGGCGACGAAATAATTTATATTCCGTCCGTTTTTCTGAGCTTCGGATTTTGCAAAGGAAATCTGCTCCTCAGATATATCAACCGCTGTTATTTTTGCGTTTTCATTGTATAAATTTTTTGGAAACACGCCCGTACCCGTACCTAAATCGAGCCACGCCGTGCCGTCGGCGGCAACACCGAGCGAGCGCAGTCTGTCATAAAGCTCCGCTGGGTAAATATCTCTGAATTTTGCGTACGCCTCGCTCGTTCTGCCGAAATCGAAGCTCTGACCGTTGTCGATTTTATCAAATTTCATTTATCATTTTCACCTCTGTGTCATACCACTGCTCCTGAAATTTTATCTTTTCATAAGCCTCACGGGCGGTGAAGCTCATATTTTCGGGTGCGGCTATCAGCTTATCCTCAACATCATTTTTTCTGTACACCGCGCCGATAATTCTGCAGTTATATTCACTGACAGGCTCGTCAACGCCTAAAAGATATACATCAAGCTCCTCGTCATCGCCGCCGAAAACATGGGGAATATAGCCGTAATTTATGGGATAAACGAGGGTATATTTTTCTTTTTTATGAATGTAGCCAATGGGGCGGTCAATCTCAATTCTGACATTTTTGCCGAGATATTTTTCAACAATCGCCGTGCGTATAAGATTACTTATAAAATCGTGCTTGCCAGCGGTGTAATGCTCCCTACCGCTGTCAACAGGCTGCTTCGCCGCAAGGCTCATTTTAAGAGCCTCATACTCCCCTGCCTTTTCGGGATTTTCATTCAGATAATCCCGCACGAGCAGATAATTCTGCCATTCACAGCCGCCGTATATGACAACATGAATAAAATGCGTCTGCTCGTCGCCAGTGCCGTCGTAACAGCTTCCGCAGGCAAAAAGAAGCTGATTTTCGATACTGCTTTCTCTGAGATAAAAGCCGTTTTCTTCGAGAAGATTTTTATATTCAAGTATTTTCTCAAAGCTGTCAACGCCGACGGCAATATCAATTATCGGCTTTGCGCAGATTGATTTAACGGCGGTACTGCCGACGTGCTGTATATCAACAGCCGCTCCGCCGAGAATGTTTTTTAATTCTTCTATTGTTTTCGCCGCTTCATCTTCCCAGCATTTTTCGTGAGGGAAAAGAGCGACCGTACCGCGTTTTAATCCAAGCATATTTTCTCCTTTTTATATTCGGGGTATCATAGTTAAGGTTTACAATTGTATGGTCGAGGTGAAATGCAGTAGGGGCGATTCACGAATCGCCCGTTTTTAAAATTCTGCAAAATCTGACGGGTCATTCGTGAATGACCCCTACACTATTCTTTAACTTTGCATATTTTTCGGCAGAGGCAAGCCCCTGCCCTACGATAAAATGCGGAGCTGTTTTCACAACTCCGCATAATGTTATCTCAGATTATTCAAGATTTGCTTTGAGTGCTGCAAGCTCTGCTTTAAGCTCTTCGGGAAGTGTCTTTCCGAACTTGCCGTAGAACTCCTCAATGCCTGCTGTCTCATTCTTCCAGAGTGCCTTGTCAACATCAAGAATGCTCTTGAGAGAGTCGAGTGTAACCTCGCCCTCAAGACCTTCAAGGTTGATGTCCTCTGCCTTGGGAAGGTAGCCGATAGCTGTTTCGTCAGCGTCAACCTCGCCCTCACAGCGTTTGATTATCCATTCAAGAACGCGGAGGTTATCGCCGAAGCCGGGCCACATGAAGTTGCCGTCAGCGTCCTTGCGGAACCAGTTGACATTGAAGATTTTGGGAGCCTTGTCAGCGTCAAGAGTCTTGCCGATGTCAATCCAGTGCTGCCAGTAGTCGCCCATGTCATATCCGCAGAAGGGAAGCATTGCCATGGGGTCGCGGCGTACAACGCCTACCGCGCCTGTTGCGGCCGCTGTTGTTTCGGAAGCCATGATTGAGCCTACGAATACGCCGTGGTTCCAGTCTCTTGACTGATATACGAGCGGAGTGAGAGCCGCGCGTCTGCCGCCGAATACGAATGCTGAAATCGGAACACCGTCGGGATTTTCAAACTCTGAGCTTATGCAGGGGCAGTTCTTTGCGGGAGCTGTGAAACGGCTGTTGGGATGTGCGCCCTTTTCGTCGCTTTCCTTACCGTTCCAGGGCTGACCTTTCCACTCGATTGCGTGCTCGGGGGGATTCTTGTCAAGGCCTTCCCACCAAACTGTGTTGTTGTCAAGGTTAAGAGCAACATTTGTGAAGATTGTGCCGCTCTTTGTTGAAGCAAGTGCGTTGGGGTTGGACTTTTCGTTTGTGCCGGGTGCAACGCCGAAGAAGCCGTTTTCGGGGTTGATAGCGTAAAGTCTGCCGTCAGCGCCTTTTCTTATCCATGCGATATCGTCGCCTACGCACCATACCTTATAGCCTTTCTTTCTGTATCCCTCGGGAGGAACAAGCATAGCAAGGTTTGTCTTGCCGCAGGCTGAGGGGAATGCCGCGCAGATGTATTTAACTTCGCCCTTGGGATTCTCAACGCCGAGGATGAGCATATGCTCTGCCTGCCAGCCTTCGTTTTTGCCCTGATATGAAGCAATACGCAGAGCGAAGCACTTTTTGCCGAGAAGAACGTTTCCGCCGTAAGCTGAGTTAACGGAAATGATTGTGTTGTCCTGCGGGAACTGGCAGATGTATCTCTGCTCCTCGTCAACATTGCATTTGCAGTGAAGACCGCGTACCCAGTCGTTGTTTTCGTCGCCGAAGCAATCCATAACAGCCTTGCCGACTCTTGTCATGATTGACATATTGAGAACAACATAGATGGAGTCAGTAACCTCGATGCCTACCTTAGAGAACTTTGAACCTACAGGACCCATTGAGTAAGGGATAACATACATTGTTCTGCCCTTATAGCTGTCTCTTGCTATATCATAAAGCTTTTCATACATAACCTCGGGGTCTTCCCAGTTATTGGTCGGGCCTGCCTGCTCCTTGGTGGGAGTGCAGATAAATGTTCTGCCCTCAACGCGGGCAACATCGTTGGGCTTTGTTCTGTGAAGATAGCAGTCGGGAAGAAGCTCCTCGTTAAGCTTTGTCATTTCGCCTGTTTCACAAGCCTCTTTGCGGAGTGCGTTGAGCTGTTCCTCAGAACCGTCAATCCACATAACCTCAGCGGGCTTTACGAGGTCAATTTTTTCATTGACCCAGTCAAGAATTGATTTGTTGTTGGTAAGTGCCATAAAAATTTCCCCTTTCAGAAATACTGAAATACTAGCGAAAATACCCTTTTTAGTATTTTCCAAATTTTAACGAATACATTATAATATCTTTTGCGAGCAAATTCAATCAGTAAAACCAAAATAATATTCATATATTTTGTGAATTTTTTGTTATTTATTACAAATTCACAGGTATAGTATTGCCGAAATGAGTCAAGAATATTTTAAAAGGAGGCATTATTATGAAAGACAACAGAACTCAGTACCAGAAGCTGATACACAACTTTGTGTGCGTAACCGTGATAATTTCGAGCGTGATTCTTCTTGTCATGGGAGCTTTCGCCGCAAAAAACAACACCGACGCGCTCGATGAGGGGATTCAGCCCGCGATGATATACGCCGCGAGGGACGACGAGGAAATCTCGGTGAAAATTGACAAGTCGGTCTATACCGCGGAAAAAATAAAAAAATTCCCGACGGACACGGTTCTGAGCCTTGCTCCCGCGCCCGCAGGGAATATTTATCTCATTTATAAAAATGTAAGGGAACTGCTTTAATCTTTTACCATTTTTGCCGTAAGGGTTACGCTGTCAGTAATGTTTGCCAGTGAGCGGATGTCAATTCTGCCATCCGTCCAGCCGTCGAAGCGGTAACCCTTTTTGCAGTATGCGCCCGCGTTGGGCATATCGGACTCCTCGACTTTACCGCCGACAGGCACTCTGAGCGTCTCGACATTCTTTCCGTTCACGATGAAATATACATTACAGTATTTTCTCAAAGACAGCGTCAGCCCTCTGACGGTTATATCCTCGGGGTAAGTGTTTCTCACTCCGCTGTAATACTCAACCTCAGCGCACGAAAAATTCATGGCATCGTCTGCTTTGACCGTCTTTCCCTTTTCGTCGGTGATTTTCACTTTGTCAAGTGAGAACTCAAGCCTGTCCGACTTCACGCGCTCGGCAAAGCCCTTTCTCGGCACAACTGCAATTTCATCGTCCGAAACAGCTTCTATATCCGCCGAAAAGGCGTGCCTGATTGAAGAATTATCACTCTCGAATACGGGGATAATTCTTTTCACGCTGTCGGGCGAATTTTCTTTTTTTACATACATTATAGCAAACACCGCGCCTGCCGCAAGGGCAAGCACGGTTAATGCTGCGATAATCTTTTTAATCATCTGTTCTCTTTAGAAACAATGCGGATATAGCTCTTGAAGAATGCTACGCCGTCGTCAAGAACCTCAACGGGGCAGCGTTCATTTGTGCCGTGAGTTGTCTGAAGAATCTCAACAGAGAATTTGAACGGCGCAAAGCGCAGAACATTCTCGCAGATTTCTTCATAGAAATAAGCGTCCGTACCGCCCATAACAAGGTAAGGTGTTGTGGCAACGGTCTTGTCGCTGTACATTGATGTGCAGATATCGTCAATCGCGTTGTAAGCAGCCGAGCCGACGGGTGAGAAGCGTGAAGGCTCCTTGCCGCTGAGAAGCTCAACGTCAATATCCTTGTATCTTACAACGTCGCGGATGTGCTTTTCAACATCAGCAATGCTGTCGCCGAAAATCGGACGGAAGTTAGCTGTAACGCTTGCTCTCTGAGGAAGTACGTTGGGAGCAGGGCTGCCCTCGCACATTGAAACGCCTGTTACTGTGCGGAGAAGGCATGCTGACGCGGGAATCATCTTCATAACCTCTTTGATAAGGGGCTTGAGAAGCTTGTAGTTGCAGGTAACAAGTCTGCCGGGGAATTTTGCGGTTCTGCCGATTGTTTCAAGGAAGTTGTCCATGAAAGGAAGCCATTTAACATCGCACTGATGACCTTCAAGGTCTTTGATAACATTCGCGAGTTTGCCGAGGCCGTTATGCTTCGGAGACTGTGATGTGTGGCCGCCTTTATCTTTAACGGTAATCTTAAAGTCGCAGTAGCCTTTTTCAGCCATGCCTACGCCGACAATATATGTGTCGATAATGCCCTTAACGTCAACGGAAAGAACCGCGCCGCCCTCGTCAACAAGGCTGTCGAAGGTAATTCCTCTTTCTTTGAGAGTCGCAACAATGCTCTCTGCGCCTGAATGCTTTGAGCATACGATTTCTTCGTTCTGACCGAAGCAGAGATAAATGTCTCTTTCGGGCTGGAAGCCCTCTTCAAGGAGAGTTTCACAGGCTTCCATAACGCAGATGAGGTGGTTTTTCATGTCAACCGCGCCTCTGCCCCAGATGAATTTGCCGTCATTGTATCCTTCAAACGGGTCGTGCTCCCAGTCGCTCTCTGTGCCCTCTGTTACGGGAACAACGTCCTGATGAGCAAGGAGTGCCATGGGCTGAAGGTCGGGATTCTTGCCCTTCCAGATATATACAAGGTTTGCCTCGGAAATAATTTCCTTTGACATTGTTTTATGAACAAGCGGATATGCTTCTTCAAGGAATTTATGGAATTTTTTGAATTCATCCCAATCTACATCTGCGGAGTTCTCTCTTGAAACTGTTTTGCACTGAATTGCTTTTGAGAGATTTTCCTGCACTCTTGCGGAATTAACGCTCTCTGCGGGAATTTCAGCACGCTTTTTTTCAACGGGTGTGAACTTTGCGGCTCTGACTGCGTTAACAGCAAGAAGTGAACCGACAGCCGCCGCGGGGATTAAAACTTTTTTATTCATAACAAAACTCTCCTTTGCTTGTGCTGTTGATTTCTGACGAAATTCAACGATAGCTTATTATATAATAACCTTTTAAATAAATCAAGTCAAAAGCTGAATAAACTCATCTGCGCGCTTTCGGGAAGTCCCACAAGAGCTCCCGCGTTTCTGAGCGTTTCAATTACGGATTTACTTACGCCCGAGCGCTGCTGCAATTCCTCAATCGACATGAACTCGCCCTCGCCGTCATCTCTCGCGGCGGCAAGAGCCTTCGCCGCGCTTTCGCCCGTGCCTGCCATTGAAAGGAACGGAAGTCTGATTTTGCCGTCCTCAATCTTATAGACCGTAGCGTCGGACTTGTAAATATCAACGGGCAGGAACTCGATTCCGCGAGCCATCATTTCATTGATAACCTGCATGGCGACGTACATATTCTCTTCCTTGGCGGTCGCTTCCTTGTTTTTCTGCTTTGCGTCAATCTGATGCATAAGCTCCTTGACCGCCGCTCTGCCGTTCATAATGGCTTCGGTGTCAAGGTCTTCACCGCGGACGGTCATGTATGTAGCGTAATATTCCTTCGGGTGATATATCTTGTACCACGCAAGACGCATTGCCGCGATAACATAAGCGGCGGCGTGAGCCTTGGGGAACATGTATTTTATCTTCATGCACGAATCAACATACCACTGAGGGACATCGTGCTCTTTCATAGCGTTGAAATGCGTTTCGTTAAGCAGCTTCGTGGCGTTGCCCTTACGCACGATTTCCATAATCTTGAATGCCATGTCGGGTTCAAGTCCCTTGTGCATAAGATAGACCATGATGCTGTCTCGCGTTCCGATAACCTCCGAAATGGTGCACGTTCCGTTTTTGATTAAATCCTGCGCGTTGCCCAGCCAAACGTCAGTGCCGTGTGAAAGTCCCGAAATCTGAAGCATATCAGAGAAATTCTTGGGCTGAGCGTCCATGAGCATCTGACGGACGAACGGCGTACCAAGCTCGGGCAGGGAAAGCGTACCCGTTTCGCACTCGATATCCTCCCTTGTAACGCCTAACGGCTCGGGAGTTGTGAGCAGCTTATACACATTCGGGTCGCAGACATCGGCGTCCATGACCGAAATGCCCGTGGAGTCCTCAAGGTGCTTATAGAATGTGGGAACATCATGACCGAGGTTATCGAGCTTAAGAATTGTATCATGAAGAAAATGGAAATCGAAATGAGTTGTGCGAAGTCCTTTTTCAACATCGTCCGCAGGGTGCTGAATCGGAGTGAAGTCCTCAGCCTCCATATCACCTGGCACAACAACCATGCCGCCCGGATGCTGGCTGGTGGTTCTCTTGATGCCGACGCAGCCGAGGGTGAGCCTGTCCTCCTCAGCCTTGTGGAAGGATTTTCCGTTTTCGTCCTCCCATTTTTTAACAAAGCCATATGCGGTTTTGTCGGCAACCGTGCCGATTGTGCCCGCCTTGAAAACGTGGGAAAGACCGAAAAGCGTTTCTGTGTATCTGTGAGCCTGGAACTGATACTCACCGCTGAAGTTAAGGTCGATATCGGGCTGTTTGTCGCCCTTGAAGCCGAGGAATGTTTCAAAGGGAATATCGTGTCCGTCGCGGTGCATCGGTATGCCGCAGGTCGGGCAGTCTTTCGGCGGCAGATCGAAGCCTGAGCCGACGCTGCCGTCGGTGAAAAATTCACTGTGCTTGCACTTGCGGCAGACATAGTGCGGAGGAAGCGGATTAACCTCCGAAATACCCGAAGCGTGAGCAACGAAGGACGAGCCTACGCTTCCTCGCGAGCCGACATAGTAGCCGTGCTCCTCGGAGTTATAAACGAGCTTCTGAGCAATCATGTAAAGAACGCCGAAGCCGTTGGAAATGATTGATTTAAGCTCTTTTTCAAGTCTCGCGCTTATAAGCTCAGGCAGAGGGTCGCCGTACTGCTCCTTGATTCTGCGCCAGCAGATTTCCGTCAGCTCCTCGTCCGCGCCCTCAATTTTGGGTGGGAAAGTTCCGTAGGGAATCGGGCGTAAAATCTCGCACATATCGGCAATTTTGTTGGGATTGGTGATAACAACTTCCTTCGCGGTTTCTTCGCCTAAATAGGCAAATTCCTCAAGCATTTCGTCAGTTGTTCTCAGATACAGCGGAGCCTGCTGTGAAGCGTCCGAAAAGCCCTGCGCCGCCATGAGAATTTCTCTGAAAACGGCGTCGCCCTTGTCCATGAAATGAACGTCGCCTGTCGCGACAACGGGCTTGCCGAGCTTATCGGCAATCGCGATAATTTTTCTGTTTATGTTTTCAAGGTCCTCAACCGTTCTGATGTGAGCATATTCCTCACGCACGCTTCTTATCATGAACTGGTTGTTGCCGTTCGGCTGAATTTCAAGGTAATCATAGAATTTCGCGATTTCCATGATTTTCTCTTCGCTCTCGCCGAAAACAATGGCTCTGTAAAGCTCGCCTGCCTCGCACGCGCTGCCGATTATAAGTCCCTCTCTGTGCTGAATAAGCCTGCTCTTGGGGATTCTCGGCTTCTTCTTGAAAAATTCAAGGTTTGAAGCGGTGATGAGCTTATAAAGATTTTTAAGACCTACGTTATTTTTAACAAGAATTATCTGATGGTAATATTTTAAATCTCTCGGGTCGAGACCTTCCTCCGCCATGTCATCGACGAAGTACGCCTCCATGCCCCAGATAACCTTTATGCCAGTCTTGTCAGCGGCCTTTACCGCGTCGGGGAACGCCTGAACATTGCCGTGGTCTGTTATGGCTATGGCTCTGTGCCCCCACTTCGCCGCGCGGGTTACAAGGTCAGCCGCGTTTGTTACGGCGTCCATAGCCGACATGTTTGTATGAAGATGAAGCTCCACGCGCTTTTCGGGAGCGTTGTCTTTCTTCTCAATTTTTTCAACAATCGTAACGGCTCTGACATCAATGGTGTTGCAGTGCATGAATCTGTCTTCGTTCACATCGCCGCGCACAAGCACAGTCATTCCGTCCTTGATTTTGTCAATGAACTCCTTGCAGAGCTGTTTTTCTGCAAAAATCTTTGCGGTGTAGGACGAGGTATAGTCCGTAATATTGAATGAAATTATGTTTCTCTTTTTATCCTTGGTTTCTCTGACATTCAGCGCAAAAATATCGCCCCAGACAATAACCGAGCCGCTTTCGAGATTGACATCTTTTATCGGAACGGGGTGCTGTTTTATCTGCGTACCGAAAACAGACTTGGCGTTTGTGAGTGAAATCGGCAAATCGTCGAAGGTCTTTTCCGCCGCTTTCTTTTTCTTCTCCTCTTTGGCTTCCTTTGGAGCGGCTGTTTTGACCTTCGCCGCCTCCTGCTTCTGAAGCTCTAAAAGTGCCTTTGCCTCGTCCTCTGAGGTCTCAGCGGATGAAACAATATTCACGCTTATGACTTTATCAAAACGCCGACGGACGGTTTTCACAATATACTCGTCAACGCCGAGCTGAGCGAGAATATTTTTGCCGTTGTGCTTCAAGGTGATTGTCAGGCTGTTATCGTCAACAGCATAAAGCGCGCCGTCAAGGAAAGTCCTGCCTGCGCTGAACTTTCTTTCAATTTCGCGGACAAGGTACGGAATCCAGCTCATGTTAAACATTTCGCCGCTGTAGAAATACTCGAATGACAGCGATTTAAGAGCCATGTAGCCCGTTATCTGCTGCTTCGCGGTCTCCACAAGCTCGTCGGATACAAGAGCGTCAAAACGCACGGTCATGTCAATCGTGCGTTCGTCAATATCCGCCTGAATATTTGTTATTGCCGCCGACGAAAATTCACTTTTTATATCTTCACCGACACATTCACCGAACAGTGATAAAAATTCAAATTCCTGCATGGTAAACCTCTTTTATAACTTCTCTATTTCTTCGAGCAGCTGCTCCACAACTTCGCTTTCGGGAACTTTACGCAGAATTTCTCCTTTTTTGAAAATCATGGCGCATCCGTCGCCGCCCGCGATGCCGATGTCAGCCTCTCTCGCTTCACCGGGGCCGTTGACAACACAGCCCATAACCGCAACCTTGAGCGGCTTTTTGCAGTCCTTGAGAGCCGCCTCAACGCGGTTGGCAAGACCGATAAGGTCAATCTTTGTTCTGCCGCAGGTGGGGCAAGAAACAATCCTCACGCCGTCCTTTTTAAGCCCCGCGCCTTTGAGAATATCGTAAGCCGCCTCAACCTCTTTAACGGGGTCGTCTGTGAGCGAAACTCTTATTGTGTCGCCGATACCGTTCAGAAGCAGAGAGCCGATGCCTATGCTCGATTTAATAAGTCCCATTCTCGCCGTGCCTGCTTCGGTAACACCTAAATGAAGCGGATAATCGCATCTCTCACTTGCGAGAGTGTAGGCCTTGACCATGTTTTCAACATCGGACGATTTTATTGAAATGACAATGTCGCCAAAATCGAACTTTTCAAGCAGAGAAGCGTGATAAAGCGCGCTTTCAACAAGAGCCTCGGGTGTGGGAGAGCCGTACTTTGCGAGAATTTCTTTCTCGACAGAGCCCGAATTAACGCCGATTCTTATCGGAATATTTTTCTCTCTGCACTTGTCGGCAACCGCCTTGACTTTATCATCAGAGCCGATATTGCCGGGGTTGATTCTGATTTTGTCAACGCCCGCGTCCGCGCAGGCAAGAGCGAGGCGGTAGTCAAAATGAATATCCGCCACAACGGGAACAGTAAGATTCTCTTTAAGAGCCTCAATGAGCTTCACGGCATCCATGTTCGGAACGGCACTTCTGATAATCTGACAGCCTGCCGCCTGCAATTCAAGTGCCTGCTTAACACTCGCTTCAATATCCTCAGCGGGTTTGTTGAGCATTGACTGAACGCTGACGGGCGCGCCGCCGCCGATTAAAATGTTGCCGACCTTAACCTGTTTTGTAATTTTTCTTTCCATAATCAGCCCCCCGTTATCAAAGACCATATATCCTTAAACGAAATCAATGCCATGAACGCAAGCAGTATCACAAGACCGATGCCGTGAATCATCGCTTCGTATTTCTGATTTATCGGCTTTCTTCTTATAAGCTCCAGAAGCAGGAAGAAAAGTCTGCCGCCGTCAAGAGCGGGAATGGGAAGAAGATTCATGATGCCGATATTTATTGTGATGAGCGCGAGAATTTTGAAAAGTCCCGTGTAATCGTGCGCTTCACTTGAAGCCTCCGCCGTCTGGGACACAACATCAACCACGCCGATAGGACCTGAAATATCCGTAACGGAATATTTGCCCGTTATCATGTCGAAAAGGCTCAGATAAACCATTCGGCATATGCAGACGGACTCCTTGAAGGTGTCCTTGATAATCGTCAGCGGAGTTGTTTTGACGCCGACAATTATCATTCGGTTGATGATGTCTGTGCTGACATCCTTAAGCTCAACCTTTTCGCCGTTGCGCTCAACCGTAGCGTTGAGCTTACCGTCGCCGTCAAAATCACGGGAGGCAAGGTAATATATATCCTCGTAGTAAAATACATTTTTACCGTCGATTTTTTTGATTTTATCCCCTGACTTCAAGCCCTCAAACTCTGTAATTCTGTCCTCTTTTTCGGGAAATTCCTGCGTCTGAATCTGCTCATCGGAAAGGAAATAGTTGACATAGGTTGTGCCCGAAAGGTCGTCGCTGTTGACCGCGAGAATTATGCAGATGATGATAAGCCCGATAATGATGTTCACTATCGCGCCCGCCGCAACAATAATAATTCTCTGCCAGCAGGGCTTTTTGCCGAAAGCGCGGTCGTCGTCGCTGTCGCCGTCCTCGCCCTCCATGCTGACATAGCCGCCTATCGGGAAAAGACGCCACGAATAAGCGGTTTCGCCCTTCTGTCTGCTCAGAATTTTCGGTCCCATGCCTAAAGAGAACTCATTGATTTTTACGCCGAAAAGCTTCGCGAACGAAAAATGCCCCGCCTCGTGAACCATTATGATAAAGCCGAAAAACAGAATAGCAACGAGTATTGTCCATTTGCTCAGAAGCCATGAAATAACTGCCAAAAATAATCACCTCTTAAAATATATCCTCACAAGCTGTGATTTTAACGGGCGATTCGTGAATCGCCCCTACAAACGGTTGAATGATAATTGTACGATTTGCAGAAGGGGCGATTGATAACCGCCCCTACATTTCTTCACTATTATCTATTTCAAACCCCTACCGTCAAAATCAGAGATTTTGCCACCTCCCCCGAGGGAGGCAATATGGCGCCCCTTTGGGGAGCTGTCAGCGAAGCTGACTGAGGGGGTTGGCGAAGAAGAAAAACCTGTGAAGAATCTTAACCGCCGCGTCAGATATTTGACGCAACATATTCTCTTGCCCACGCGTCGATTTCATTGACATCGGCAAGAGTATAATCGTCCTTTGACGGGGCAGCCTCTGCCGCCGCGCCGACAAGACGCTCAATATCGAGAAACTTAATTTTACCCTGACGGAAAGCGAGATTTGCCGCTTCATTTGCGGAATTTGCCGCCGCAGGATAAAGTCCGCCCTTTGCAATAGCCTTTTTACATATATTTATGCAGCCGAATGTATTATAATCAGGCTTTTCAAAGGTCAGCGTGCCGTAATCCGTCAGCGAAAGCTGCTTTACGGGCGACGGGATACGGTTGGGATAAGTCAGCGCGTACTGAATCGGAATACGCATATCAGGCACGCCGAGCTGAGCGATAACGGAATTATCGCAGTACTCAACGAGAGAATGAACTACGCTCTGACGGTGAACAACAATATCAACATCCGTCGGCTTCATGTCGAAAAGCCACACAGCTTCAATCAATTCAAGTCCCTTATTCATCATTGAAGCGGAGTCAATGGTGATTTTTGCGCCCATGCTCCAATTAGGATGGTTGAGAGCCTGCTCAACCGTAACGTCCGCGAGAGAATCCCTGCTTCTGCCGAAGAAAGGTCCGCCCGAAGCGGTGAGAATGAGACGCTTGACCTCTTTTTTATCTTTACAGCCCTGCAGGGACTGAAAAATTGCCGAATGTTCGCTGTCAACAGGCAGGAGGCTCACGCCGTTTGCCTTTGCGTTTTTTGTAACAAGCGCGCCGCCTGCAACAAGAGTTTCCTTGTTGGCAAGGGCAATTTCGTTTTTGCTTTCGATTGCCGTAAGTGTCGGCTCAAGACCTGCCATGCCGACAATGCTGTTGAGCACATAGTCCGCTTTAAGCGAAGCGCAGAAGCACACGCCCTCTTTGCCCGAAAGCACTTTTGTGCCTGTATCCGCAACGCTCAGCGCAAGCTCGCGAGCCTTTTTTTCATCGGCAAGCGCGGCGTACTGCGGCTTGTATTTTCGTATCTGCTCCTCAAGAATATCGGCACTGCCGTTGGCGGTGAGCGCAAGAACCTTGTAGCCCTGCATATCCACAACCTCAAGAGCCTGTTTGCCGATAGAGCCTGTTGAGCCTAAAATCGTAAGAAGTTTTTCCATAAATCACACCCCGCCGAAGCGTCTGTTGCGGTTGTTGTAGTCGTCTATCGCTTTGTCTAAATCGTCCGTTGTGAAGTCGGGCCAGAGAATGTCAGAGAACCACAGCTCCGAATAAGCCGACTGCCACAGCAGGAAGTTGGAAAGTCTTAACTCGCCGCTCGGGCGGATAATCAAATCGGGGTCTGACTGCCCCGCTGTATATACATTGGCGGAAATATCGTCCTCGGAAATGTCCTCGGGGTTCATTTCGCCGTCCTTTACTTTCTGAGCAATTTTTCTGACAGCCTCAACGATTTCAAGTCTGCCGCCGTAATTTATGGCGATATTGACCTTAATGCGGTTGGCGTCCTTGGAATTCTCCTCGGCGGTTTCCATAAGGCTGACAATATCGTCGGGCATATCGTCGCGTCTGCCGATGAAGTGCATCTGCATACCCTTTTTGATGTTTTCGTTTTCCCTGTCCTCCGCTTCGCCCAGATAGTCTCTGAACAAATCCATTATAGCGGCAACCTCTTCGGGAGGACGGCGCCAGTTTTCAGTTGAAAAGGCGTAAAAGGTTATGCTTTTTATGCCGATGTCGCAGGCGTAGGAGCATATTTTTCTGAATACATTTGCTCCCTCTTTATGGCCGTCCCAGCGTCGAAGACCGCGCTGTTTTGCCCAGCGGCCGTTGCCGTCCATAATTATACCGATGTGTTCGGGAAGTCGGCGTTCCATATAACTGCCTCCTTATGCAATTTTCAGGGGAGCAATGCCCCCCTGAGTGTCAGTTTTTATCGTCTTTGTTTTCGTTTTCGCAGTCAGCCTCGGGTGCTGACTTTTTCAATTTGTTATACTCAACCGAGCCGAGGCAAAGCCACAACGAGCCGAGACACAGAAGCGTTGTGCCCATGGATCTGTCGGAGACAAAGAAATTGATTGCCGCGCTGAGATAGCACAGCACCGCCGCCAGAAAGAGCAGAACAGCCGTCCGTTTTTCTTTCTCCATAGAATCAACCTCCTGTATTTTACAATAACGGGGTTTGCGGTAAATACACAAAAATGAATAGTAAAATTTTTCACTTCAATGAACCCCCACCGTCAAAATCAGAGATTTTGACACCTCCCCCAAGGGAGGCGTTTTTCCGAAGACGGAAGATTGTGCGGATTTTTATGCGGCAGGGGCAAGCCCCTGCCCTACAATGGTAACATAGTAAACGATAACCAGTATGCACGGGCGATTGATAATCGCCCCTACAAAATACCGTATCAGTTTGCCTTTGCTAAAGATTTTTGCTCATTTACAAGGCGATGCCGCGCTGATGTATGAGTAAATCTGAGATTTAAACCAAGTAAAATTTTGCAAGACAAGGCGTGCGAATAACGGAAGCCCGTGCAAATTTTCTGCACGGGCGATTCGTGAAACGCCCCTACAAACGGTCTAATGACAATTGTACGATTGCAGGACGGGCGATTGATAATCGCCCCTACAAAATACCGCATCAGTTCACCCTTGCGATAGATTTTTGTTCATTTACAAGGCGCTGTTCTGAAGGTGTATGAATATACTCCGAAAAGTGTCAACGCAGAAAATGACCAAAAGATAAGTTGTCAAATCTGAGATTTAAACCAAGTAAAATTTTGCAAGACAAGGCGGACTTTCGACGATGTATGAATATACTTCGAGAAAGTCCAACGCAGTATTGCGGAATTTGACGACGGTTTAAAATCAGATTTCCATTACTTCGGCTTCTTTTGCCTTTGCCACTTTGTCGATTTCTTTGATGAAATCGTCGGTGATTTTCTGGATTTCCTCTTCGCCGTCTTCAAGGTCGTCTTCGGTGATTTCGGAAGCCTTTTCCATCTTTTTGAGCTTATCGAGAGCATCACGGCGGATTGAACGGATAGCTACCTTGGCTTCCTCTGCCATTTTGCTGACATCCTTAACGATTGTCTTTCTGTGGTCCTCAGTGAGCTTGGGGAATACAAGGCGGATAACTACGCCGTCGTTCTGAGGATTGATGCCGATGTCGGACTTCTGAATTGCCTTTTCAATGCCGCCGAGGATTGCTTTATCCCACGGCTGAATGGTGAGAATTCTCGCCTCTGCAACAGAAACGGAAGCAAGCTGATTGATGGGTGTGGGTGAGCCGTAATAATCGACTGTTATTTTGTCAAGAACAGACGCGTTTGCTCTGCCCGCGCGGATTGAGGCATAATCGCCCTTGAGGTGATCGACGGTTTTACCCATCTTTTCTTTAGTATAAGCATAAACTTCTTTCATAAGTAACTCTCCTTCTGAATTATTCTTTAACTATTGTTCCTATATTTTCGCCCTTGACCGCCCTTACGATGTTTTCGGGGTCTTCAAGGTTGAATACGAGAATTGAAATGCCGTTGTCGCGGCAGAGTGAAGCGGCTGTGCTGTCCATAACCTTGAGTCCTTTTGCAAGAACCTCGGAATGGGTAAGCTCGTCATATTTAACCGCGTCGTCGAATTTATTGGGATCCTTGTCATAAACGCCGTCAACATTTGTTGCCTTGAATATGACATCGGCCTCGATTTCAGCCGCTCTGAGAGCTGCTGTTGTGTCTGTTGAGAAGAACGGGCAGCCTGTGCCGCAGCCGAAAATGACTATTTCGCCGTCGTTGAGGTGCTGAACGGCGTCCCTTGCGACATACTGCTCTGCTATGGGCTGCATGCCGACAGCGGACATAACTCTTGCCTTGACGCCGAGCTGCTCGAGAGCCTCGCACAAAGCGAGCGAATTCATAACAGTAGCGAGCATTCCCATATTGTCCGCACGGGTGCGGTTCATTGAGCCGCTGCTTCTGCCGCGCCAGAAATTGCCGCCGCCGACAACAAGGCCGACCTGAACGCCCATATCCGCAACGCGCTTGACATAAGAGCACACATTCGTAACCATATCAAAATCTATTCCGTGGCCGTTTGCGCCCGCAAGAACCTCGCCGCTTAATTTAAGTAAAATCCTTTTATACAATCTGATTACCTCCAGATACAATTATACACAATTATTCTAACCTATATTGCCGTTTATGTAAAGAGAAAATCTGAAATTTTTGCATTTTTTTACTTTGTTATAATTTATAATAGACAAATTTAATGTGAAATAATAAACATTTTTTGGTTTTTATATAGACAAATCTGTTTTAAAAAGGTATAATAAACTGTAAATCTATTTTGGGGAGGTTTGGTATGTTGTGAATCCTAAAGTAAGCGTCATCACCCCTACGCACAAGCGCGCTCACTTTCTTTCCCGCGCTGTTGATTCAATACTCAGCCAGACCTATGACAATATTCAGGTAATTGTCGTTGACGACAACTCCGAGCTCCCCGAAAGCCGACAGAAAACCGAGGAAATAATGGAAAAATACAAGGACGACCCCCGTGTTGTTTTTGTCGAAAATCCGAAGAATTTAGGCGGCGGACTGTCGAGAAATATGGGAATCAGCGTATGCGACGGTGAATACATCGCCTTTCTTGACGACGACGATGAATATGAACCGCCGAAAATCGAAACGCAGGTCAAGTTCATGATTATGCACGACCTTGATTTCTGCTTCACAGACCTTCATCTCTATACAGGCGACGGCAGGCTCGTTGAACATCGCAAGAGGAGATTCGTTACCGACTGGTCAACGGAAAAGATTTTCAGAAATCATATTGTAGATGCAATCGCGACAACCTCAACCTTTATGGTAAAAAAGGACTGCATCGAAAAATTCGGCGGCTTCAGAGGCGTACCCATGGGGCAGGACTTCATGCTGATGTGGGACGCGCTGAAATACGGACTTGAAAATGAGGATTTCAAAATAGGCTATCTGCCTGTTTCATATATAAAACAGTATCTTCACAATGAGGGAAGAATTTCACTCGGCAAAAATAAAATAAACGGTGAAAACAATCTTTACAATGTCAAATGCTCCGAAACGGGATTCATTGACAAAAAGGACATGAAAAAAATTGATGCAAGGCATTACTGCGTTCTCTGCATTTCCTGCATGAGGAGCAGAATGTATAAGGAAGCGGCGAAATATTTTGTAAAAGCGTTCAACGCTTCACCGGTTTTTGTCGCAAGAGAGGGGTATAATCTTATCAGATAGTATCCGAAAATAAGTCAGGAGGTATAACGTGATTTCATTCAGAGATGGAATTTTGAGAATTGAAACGAGCTCTGAATTAACAAAGAGCAAAAAGCTCCGTTTCGTGTATGAAATATGTCTGTACCTCGGAATTGTATGCTACTATATACAGAATTCCACATTTTTTCATTACGGCGGAACATTCCTTTTTATCGCAGGCGCGGCAATAATCACTTACGATAAAATCAGGTCATACCGCATAAACAAGCTCACACTTGCCGTGTGGTATCTCGGATTCATTATTCTCGGCGAGCTGTCCGCGCTGTGGGCATATTCCCCCGCAATCTCGGCGTTCAAATATCTCAGAATGATGCTTATGATTCTTGCCATCTTCGTAGGTATAACTCAGTACGCCGACACAAGCAGCGATGTTGACAAGCTCCTTGATATTTATCTTTACTCTTCGCTCACAACCGCGCTTATTCAGTTTATCGGTTCGCCGATTGAAAAGTGGACCGCGGGATATTTCGGAATTTACGTCGGAGACAACAGCTCCACCACATTCGGCTACATTCTTCTTTTTGCGGCTATCATAGCCTTCAACAAGGCATATAACAACAGGCAGCGGCTCTGGTATATAGGCACTGTAATATTCCTGATAGGCTGCGTTCTTTCAAGCTCGCGAAAGGCTGTGGCGGTTTCCGCGTTCGGAATACTTTGCATTATTCTCTTCTCTGTAAAAAGGAAATATCATCTTTTACATTTTCTTATTGCGGTCGCTTCGGTAGCTCTGGTGCTTGAGCTTCTGCTGACGAATGAATATCTTTATCGTATTATCGGTGTAAGAATAGCAAACCTTATCGGCTATGTCAAAGGCAGCTCGACATCTACTGATTACAACAGTCTTTATCTCAGAGACTTCTATATAAGCTTCGCCAAGGAGCTTTTTAAAGATCACCCAATACTCGGCAACGGATTCGTCAGCTTCCACTCTCTGCTGGCTGACGCAACTGACATGGGAACAGGCTACGCCCACAACAACTACTGGGAGATTCTTGCCGACCTCGGTCTTGCCGGTCTCATTTCATACTTCTGGCTTTACGCTTACTGCCTGTACAGGCTCATTGTAAGATTTATAAAAGGAACTTTCAAAAACATACATCTTCTTGCGGCGGTTATGCTCATTTCCGAGCTTATACTTGAATGGGGCATTGTTACTTTGTATCTGCCCTACTGCCAGATAATAGTCGCGTTGATTTATTTATGCAGCTGTGTAAGCAACGGAAGCATGAAGAAATATTATTACTCAGAGCAGAACAGGGGTGAATGATTATGAAAAATGTTTTATTTATCATAAATTTCTCAAGCCCGTTTGAGGGAAGCTTCATGCGCTCAATAAACACGCTGGCGGAGGAGCTGAAAAACGACAACTGCAAAAGCGTTTTTCTCCTGCCGTATAAAAGCAGAGAGACAGACTGGGCGGCGAAGCTCGCGGAGAACGGCTCTGAGGTTTACTATTTCAACCCCTCATTTTTCTCAATTGCCAAAAACATCTTTCTGATTAAAAAAATCGTCAAAGAACATAATATAGGGATTATTCATTCCCACTTTGCTCACAGGAACATTCACCTTGCGGTAACAGGCGCGATATGGAACAACAAAAATGTGGATTATATCGTTCATGTTCATTATGAGCCCGAAAAGAAAAGCACTTTTTATGACAGACTTGCGATGTTCTTCACAAACGCGACACTTTATATCGCCGTAAGCGAATCAATCGAAAACAGTCTTTCCATCACAGGCAGGAAAGCGGTTACAATCCCCAACGCTGTGGATTTCTCAAGGCTTGACTTTGTTGACCGCACCGTTAAAAAAGAGAATTATTTATCCTCGCCCGGCAATAAAACAGCCTTTATGTTCGGCGGAGATTTTGACAGAAAGGGCGTTGATTTTGTAATCCGCTCGCTTTCTGAGTATGACACGGAGCATAAAATCAATCTTCTTATTGTCGCGCCCGAAAACAGGGACGAAATCAGAAGCCGCATTAAAGAAATATGCGGCAGCAGCGTTCCGTCATGGATAAAGCTGCTCCCCCCGAGGAACGATATTGCGACCTACTTTTCACTTGCCGATGTTTTTATTTCGGCAAACAACAGCCAGGGCTGCCCCTACACGATGATTGAGTGCGCGTATCTCGGGGTTCCGATAATCTACCGTGATGTTCCGGGAATCAACGAATTAAACATTCCCTGGTCGGTCAAAATAAACAGCGATGACACGGCTTCGCTTTACAAGGCAATATGTGAAATAGTCAGCGAGGACAGGGGCGAAACCCTTGCCATGGGAGCTGAATCAAAGGAATATGTTGTCAGCCGCTTCTCACTCGGAAGCTGGGTTTATGAAATAATCAACACTTATAAAAATATAGGCAGAGTATGACGGAGGTACAAAGATGAATTACGACACACAGGAAAGGAACAGCAACGGAATTGAATTAAACGTATTCGCGTTTCTGAAAGTTCTTGCTAAAAAAATATGGATTATTGTTGCGCTTGCCATAATTTTCGGCGCGGCAGGCGCGGGAATTTCGACCATTTTTAAACATGACACCTACACAACAAATCTCTCTTTTGTTGTTAACACTGTCAGCAACGACAACGAAAAAATCGACAACTCCGACATCAGTGCTTCCATAAATGTTGCTTCAACATATAAATACATTCTCGAAGGCCGTTCAGTAAGCGATATTACATCAAAGAAATGTACCGTTCCCGTAAAGCCCAGCGAAGTCAGAGGAGCAATGACAGTCAACATCCTTCGTAACTCAAACGTTATTGAGGTTACAATTAAAACAGGCAGTGCTCAGAAATCGTACGCCATAGCCATAGCTCTTGTTGAAAACTACAACGATGTTGTAACAAAAATTTACTCAAACGCCAACCTTAATATATGCGACCGTCCCGAAATCCCCGCATCTCCCGACGCTAACTCAAACACCTTTGTTGCCACCGCGGTCGGAATTATGTCGGGTGCCATTCTCGGATTTATCATTATTGTAATTTACTACTTCCTCAAGAACACCATCAGAAGCGTTGAAGATATTTACAGAAAGCTCGGCATAAATGTTCTCGGCACTGTAAACAAGGTCGGCAACAAAGCAAAAGGTCTTCTTATCACCAACAAAAAAATCGGCTTTGCTTACATTGAAACCTTTAAGGCAATAAGAACAAAGGTTGAAAGCAACTCCGCAAAAGAGGACAACAAAGTCTATATGGTTACAAGTGCCTGTGAAAATGAAGGTAAAACAACAGTTTCATCAAACCTTGCAATCGCTCTTGCTCAGAACGGAAAATCCGTGCTTCTTATCGACTCTGACCTGAGAAAACCTGCTGTATGCAAAATGCTCGGCATTGAGCGCACAGGCAAAGGCCTTGCCGATGTTATCTCATTAAAGGTTCCGCTTTCCGCCGCTATAAAATATGTTGAAAAATACAAGATTTTTGTAATTGCGGATACACATTCAACAGATAATCCCTCCGAGCTTCTTTCAACCAAAAAGATGGCTGAAATCATCAAATCGGTCAGAAGCGAATTTGACTATGTTATTATTGACACCGCGCCCGCAAGCGTTGTTACAGACGCGACAGTTATATCTTCCCTTGCCGATGCGACAATTATTGTCATAAGTGAGGATATTGCTCCTGTTGAGCGAATCAGAATGACCATAAACGATATTAACGCAAACGGTGCTGAGGTTATCGGCTGTATCTACAACAACTCCGCAATCTCAACCAAGCGTTACGGCGGCGGTCGCTACGGCTCATACGGCTCGTACGGTTACGGATACGGTTACGGATATGGCTACGGCTACGGTTACGGTTACGGCAGCGATTCATCCAATTCTCCTGTTGTTGAAGAAAACAATAAATAATAAGCAGGTAAACAAAACGCCTCCTTCGCATATTATAAAGCGAAGGAGGTTTTTTTATGGACGAATTTGAAAACTTGATAGAAAAATACCGCCGTGAGCTGGTTGAATTCTCAAAAAACAGCCCCCCGGCGGCAGAAGAAGCCGCAGAATGTGAAGATAATGAAGTCTTACAGCCCGAGACGGGAGAAGAAATCCCGTGCGTTTCAGTTCCCGATGCGGAGGTAATCCCCGAGAGGAACGAAAAGGAAATCTACACTCAAACGGAGGGCGACACTTCACCGTTCAGCGACGAAAAAGCAGAGGACGACCGCCCTGTGCCGAAATTCAGCACTTATGAGGACTTCATAAAGAGCAATCCGCAGACAGGCTCGCTGAGATTTCAGGTCTATGCGGCCAACCAGGCTTTTCCCGTGCCGAGTGCAAGGGTTACGGTGGTGCTTGAGCTTGAAAATGAAACGAGGGAGCTTTTTGACGGGCTGACGGATATAAACGGCGTGATTGACGATATAGTCCTCCCCGCCCCCGACAAAAATCTTTCTCAGTCGCCGTCAGATACGCCTGCCCTGCCCTATTCAAGCTACACAGCCGTTGTTGAGCACCCCGAATTTGCGGGCGCAAGATTTACGGATATTCCCGTTTTTTCGGGTGTGAAGTCCGTGCAGGGCGTTGAGCTTATTCCGCTTGTAGGCGTCGGCAATGAACCGCAGATGACCGACACGCAGGAAAACACAGCTTTTCCGCGCATTAAGGGGGCTGAGTAAGTGGCGACACCTGTTATACCCGAATATATAACCGTTCACCTCGGCACTCCGAAATCGAGCGCGAGAAATGTGCGCGTTTATTTCCCCGACTACATCAAAAATGTTGCGTCGAACGAAATCTATCCCACATGGCCTGAGAACGCGCTCAGAGCAAATATTTACGCTCAGACGACATTTGCCCTTAACAGAATTTACACTGAGCATTACCGCTCACAGGGCTATAATTTTGACATAACGAACTCCACCGCATACGACCAGTCATACAACCCGAACAGCGAGGTTTTCAGCAACATAAGCAGGCTCGTTGATGAGCTTTTCAACGACTATGTGGTGAAGCAGGGGCAGGTTCAGCCGTATTTCACGCAGTATTGCAGCGGAACAACCGTTACCTGCGCGGGACTTTCGCAGTGGGGCACGGTTACGCTTGCCAACCGGGGGCTTACGCCGTATCAGATTTTACAGCGTTATTACGGCAACGATATAAACCTCGTCTTTAACGCTCCTGTGCGCGGAGATATTGCCTCTTACCCCGGGATTGCGCTGAGGCTCGGCTCAGCGGGCGAAGATGTGAGGACAATTCAGCGTCAGCTCAACAGAATTGCCGCCAACTACCCTGCCATACCGAGAATCACGCCCACAAACGGCATTTTTGAAAGCCGAACCGATGCCGCCGTAAGGGCTTTTCAGCGGATCTTCAACCTTTCCGCTGACGGAATTGTCGGCAAAAACACATGGTACAGAATAAAATACATCTACAACAGCGTAAAGCGGCTGTCTGAGCTTTACTCCGAGGGCATCACCATAAGCGAAAGTCAGCGGCAGTATTCCACGGTTATTCGTCGCGGCGACAGGGGCACAGAGGTCAGAATTATACAATATTACCTCAATTTTCTCGGATTTTTCAACCCGAGGCTGTCGCAGATAGGTGTTGACGGCGTTTTCGGCAACGAAACCTACAACGCCGTTGTCAATTTTCAGCGGCTTTACGGCTTAACGGCTGACGGAATTGTCGGCAGAACCACATGGAATATGCTGAACAACGCCTATAACGGCGTGCTCAATTCCCTGCCAAATGAATACAAAAGCTACTCGTCGCTCCTTTATCCGGGTTATTTCATCACCACGGGCGCAAGCGGAAATGTCGTAACTCAGCTTCAGACGTTTCTGAGGGTAATTGCTCAGAATGACCGCTCCGTGCCGATGGTTACGGTTGACGGAAGCTACGGACCGCAGACCGCGGCGGCTGTTACGGCTGTTCAGCGGCAGGCAGGTCTTCCGCAGAACGGACAGGTCGGGCCGCTGACATGGAACGCGATTGTGAATCTTTACAACGAATACAGATAGAATATTTTTTAAATTTCAGCGGATAATAAATATAAATTTCCCGTTAAAAGAGGATTTATATGCCGAATGTTATTCCGTTTGAAAAAAATTACACCGAGCGCGTCAGACAGCTTGACGCCTTTTTCAGAACTGACGAGAACTTCGATGTTGTCGCGCGAGAAATAAAAATCGCCTCACGCTCCGCAAAGCTCTATTTCATTGACGGCTTTGCCAAGGACGAAATTCTTGAAAAGGTGCTTGAATTCATAATGAGGCTGACCGATGAGGATGTGAACTCCGTCAGCGAGACGAGAGAATTTGCCAACAGGTTTCTGCCCTACATTGAGGTTGATGTTCACAGCGACCTTGTGCCGTTTTCCACCTTTGTTTATTCGGGCGCGATTGGCATGATTGTTGACGGCTTCGGCGGCGGTATGCTTGTCGATGCAAGGACTTATCCCTCACGCTCGATTGAAGAGCCCGACAACGACAAGGTTCTGCGCGGCTCTCACGAAGGCTTCGTGGAGACGATGATTTTCAACACCTCGCTTATAAGGCGGAGAATCCGCGACCGCAACCTGACAATGGAAATTCACCAGGTCGGCGAACGCTCGCACACAGATGTTGTGCTGTGCTACATGAAGGATAAGGTTGACACTGAGCTTCTTTCGACGATTCAGCGAAAGCTCAGAAATATTGATGTCAACTCCCTTGCCATGGGGCAGGAAAGCCTGTCGGAGTGCCTTATCAAAAAGCAGTGGTTCAATCCGTTCCCGAAGGTGCGCTACACCGAACGCCCCGACACAGCCGCCGCCTGCGTTTATGAGGGCGACATTATCATTCTCACCGACAATTCGCCGTCAGCAATGATTGTACCCACGGGATTCATGGCGTTTTTGCAGGACACAAACGATTTTTATTTTGCGCCCGTGGTCGGCACTTTCCTGCGGCTTGTGAGGGCTGTTATCTTTGCGCTCGCGATGTTCCTCACGCCCGTGTGGTATCTTTTTGAGAGCAATCCCGAAATCGCGCCGAAATGGTTTGAGCTTTTCGCCGTCAAGCAGCCGTCGCAGATTCCTCTGCTCGTTCAGCTGTTGCTCATTGAGCTTGTGATTGACGCCTTAAAGCTCGCCTCGCTGAACACGCCGAACTCGCTGAGCAACTCGCTGAGCATCATCGGTGCGCTCGTTCTGAGTGAGCTTGCGGTGTCGGCAGGGCTTTTCTCGACGGAAGCGGTGCTTTTCATGGCGTTTGTCGCCATAGCCAACTTCGCTCAGCCGAGCCTTGAGCTGGGCTACGCATTCAAGCTGTCGAGAGTGTTCATTCTCATTCTGACAGGGCTTTTCAATCTGTGGGGCTTCATCGCGGGCGTGATAACTGTCATTCTGCTTATCGCGTTCACCAACACAAACATGGGCAAGGGCTACCTTTACCCCGTGCGCCCGTTCAACGGCAAATCGTTTATCAGCCTGCTGATAAGAAAGCCGATAAGCAAAGAAAACACATAAAAGAAAAGGAAGACTGAGTTTTGCTCAATCTTCCTTGTTTTTAATTCTCTGCTGTTTAAAACTCATTTATTATCGGCTCATATTTCTCGATAAGCTCGTTCATGACAGCGATTGCGTCCTCTTCGCCGATGCCTGTCGGGCGCGGAACATAGTCCCTTATCCACTCGGTTTCGATGTATTCAAGACGCTGTGCAAGGAGCGTTCCCGCATAGGCGTTGCGCTCATAAAACTGATGCTTTGAAATATCCTTGAGCTTTTTCGGCTTGTCGAAATAGGCGGCAAGCATTTTGAAATACTTATACCAGCGGTTGGTGTAGAAATGAGCAACCATGCCGCCCCACTCACGCCACGCAACATCATACAGCCTTGAATTTTTAACGGGACCGTAAGAAGTGTGATACATGAGGAAGTTTATTTCAAGATTCTGCCTCAATTCCTTGGTATCGCTGAGCTGACGCGCGGCATCAAGATGATAATAAAGATTGTTGTCGGGCACGGTTTTCAGAAGTCTGTCGATATCCTGACAGATTTCAAGGAAAGCGTTGGAGGTCTGTTCATATTCCGCTATCATTTTTTCAAAGAAACAGCGTGTCGCCTGCTTATAAAGCGGCTCAAGAACGTTACTGAGCACCTGTCGCAGAACGCTTGACATATCTTTTCTGTAGTTGTCGTTCTTCTTTGTCTCGTTCGCAAGGGCTGACTTTACAAATTTCAGCAGCTCCTTGTTGTCATACGGGCGTTCAAATGTGTCAAACGGCGCGGTGTGCTTAATCTGTGTGCAGGGGCGCGCGCAGAGAGCCGACGCCTGATTGAGCTGACTGCCCTTGCAGTAACAGAGTTTAACGAGAGTCTTTACATCGTCCGCAAAATCATCGCTTCCGTATCTGCAAACAGAAAAATCTGTGAGGAAGCTGTCCAAATCAACCTTTTTATCGGCTGTCAGCATCTTTGCAGCAAGGGCGTAAAACGCAGGATTTTCGGCATCACTGTCAAAGAAAAGACCTGTGCCGACTGCGTTTTCGTATTTTTCTTTAACTGCAAGGTAGGGATTTTCACTGAGCGTTTCCATATCGCCGCAGAGAACTGTTCTGCCGAAAAGGTTGCCGCGGAAGCCGAGGACAAAATCGTTGCCCGCAAAGCCGCTGAATTTTTCAAAATCGGTGCCGTCCTCGTCGATAATAACGGTTTTTTCAAATTTATTTTTTAACTCGGGGAGAGATTTTGAGTGCACAAACCACTTGCCCTCGCCGTCAAACTCCTCTAAGATTTCAAGGAAATGGTCGCCGATATCATCAAGGAATGTATGATAACCCTTGAAATCAACATCTGTCAGCGGGTCAAAGATGTAATTATGCACCTCGCCGAGAAGATTTCTCTGAAATTCAAGATAAGTCTTGACGAAAATGCGCAGATAGCCGAAATCGTCGGCGGCAATGGTCATAGCGGGCGGAAATTCGTTCCACTCGGGGAGCTTGATAAGGTCGGTTTTGGGATAATGCCGTCTGAAAGCGAACGGCACGGTGGGCAGATGTCCCTGATGAACAGGGCTCATGTCAAGCTCTTTTTCGCGCTCGGTAATCATTCTGCCGATTTCAATTTTCTTGTTAAAATACTCCTCACTGCCAAGCGGAAGGTAGCCGAAAAGGTTGCCCGTGAGCTGTCTGTACCAGTAATTTGAACCGCTGATAAACGATGTAACCGCGTCGGGCTTGATGCGCATATCTATGAGCATTTTGTAAAGCACGCCGTCGCTGCCGATGAGCATAAGCGGAGTGTTGACGCCGTTCATCGCCATGAAGTCAATCTCTTTTTCCCAGCGGTCAAAGCCCCAGCAGTCCGCCTCGGCGGCGTAACGCTCTGAGGTCATCGCCATACGGATTTTCTGCTTAACGGTGCAGGTTGTTTTGCTCTCAGGCAGAGGCGCGGACTTGATATAGGAAATATCATAATCACCGCTGACGAGCAGAACATTACAGTAATCGTGCAGATAGCGGTAGTAGCCCATGGCCTGAGCAACTTTGTTATTGCCGCAGATGATTACTTTCTTATCCTCGGTAAAAATCTGATAAGTGTCGCAGCCGCCGTCCGCCTCGCAGGCTCTGAACTCGAAGCTGTCCGCTATTTTCGGGGTATTTCTCAAAACAAAATCTTTCATATTCTTATTCCGTTACCTTTTAATAATATCGTTCAGGCGCATAAGACCTGTTGCAATCTGAAGCACGGCGAGCGCATCCGCTGAGCCGACTTTGCTGTCAAAATCGGTGTCGCACCGTTTGAGCGCGTCGCCCGTCTGAGTTTTCATCTCGACAACGTGCTGTAAAATCATCAGCGCGTCGGTGGAGTTGAGCTTTTTATCGTTATTAACATCGCCCGCGTCTGAAACGACGACATCTATTGCCGCGTTTGTTAGGTCGAGCTGAGCGTCCGTGCCGTAATCGTACCTTGTCGAGCCGACCTTGCCGTTATCCGTAAGGCAGGAAAGATAGGTCTGACCAACGGGATTCGACGATTTTTTAACGCTGTCCGCCGAGACAAAAATTTTTGCGTTTCCTGCCGTTGTGCCCGAGCTGAAATGAAGCACAGCAATATTTTCGTCAAGGCTGTCGGGCGAGGTTTTGCCGTCGGCTGAATTCGGAACAAGCGTGATATTGCAGAATTTATACTTCGCCTTTTCGGCGTCGCTCCAGCTCTGAGGGAAAAATCTCGACCTCGCGTTGGCGGTCATTGAAGCTGAATCCGCCGCAGAGCTATAGGATTTTGCACAGGAATAGAGCTTGCCCGATTTATTGAGTTCGGGTGAGACTTTGAGGTTTGCGCCCGTGTAAAAAATCTGAGCGGAGAACGGACCCGCGTAGTAATTTGCGCCCGTTTTAAGGCGGAGCGAAACATCAAGGCTCTCATTATACGAAAGATAGGTGGCTGAGCCGTTTTTTATATCGGAGTTTAACGAAAGTGAGGCGTTAAACAGGGGCTGAGCGGAAACACCCGAGGCGGCGCACACAAGAGCCGCGCAGAGAATAAACGCCGCCGCTCGTTTGAAAATCTTCAAGAAGGATTCATCCTTTCAAAATTTATCTATTATATTCTAACATAAACGGTGGCGAAAAAGCAATAGATAAGGCGAAAATGGGGTGCTGAAAAATTACGGCATCAAAAAAAGAGGGCCGCGGTTTTACCCGCGACCCTCCCATTAGGGGGTTAATTATTTAGTAACGGTAATGTCTTTTGTTACATCACTTACGGTTAAGCCGTCAGCTGTCTTAGTTCTGATAGAAATAGTAGCTGTGCCAACCTTGTTCGCCTTAGCGAAGCCGTGGAATGTAATAGTGCCATCTTCGTTAGTTGTTGCTGAAGATGTTGAGAATGTCTTGAAGTCAGTACCATTAACGATGATAGTGATCTTACGAACATCCTTACCTGTTGTAACATCAACGTTGAACTCAGTATAACGCTTAACTGAATCTGATTCGGGTTTGATTTCGATAACGTCAACATCGTTTGCTGCGCAAACTACGTTAACCTTGCAACCCTGGTCAACTGTTTCCCAACCGTCGATTGAATCCTTGGAGATTACTGTGTATTCGCCGGGGTTGAGAGTAAGAGTAACGTTCCAGATTTCATAAGCAACGTCTCTTGCAAGTTCGTTTACTTCTTCGCCTGCTTCGTTGTAAGAAACAACAGAGTTAACAGCCTCAGAATCTCTTGTAAGAGTCCATGTGTTGCCGTTTTCATCGATGAACTGGATCTTCCAAGCATGGTTTTCAACCTTAACGTCGAAAGTCTTAGTCTTAGAAGGTGATTCAGGATATGTTACAGCTGTAACAACACCCTTAGCGTCGCCGAGAAGAACGAGAGCGTCGATAGCATCTTCAATAGCCTTAGCCATTGCGTCAACGTCTGCCTGCTCGTCTTCTGTCTTGCCGCGTACAACTGCTGCAATAGCATCCTTAACGTCCTGAACTGACTTAGAGGTGTAGAGAGTCTGATCGATACCCTTGAATGTTTCGATAGCTGCGTCAACTGCTGTGTAGTCAGCTTCGCCAACAACGGGCTTGAGCTCGAGAGCTGCCTGAGCATCCTTAAGAGCCTGAGCTGCTGCGTCGATCTTATCCTGTGAATCGATGAGGAGATCTTTCTCAACTGCCTGAGCGTCTGCAAGAGCTTTTTCAAATGCTGCTACAGATTCTTCTGTGTAGAGATCCTTCTGAACATCTGCTGCTGCTGCGAGAGCTGCATCAAGTTCTGTGTAATCAGCGGGCTTCATTTCAACGTTTTCTTCAGCTGTTTTAAGAGCTTCTAATGCTTCGTCGATTGTATCCTGCTCGTCGAACTTAAGATCACGAGCAACTGCCTTTGCGTCTGCAAGAGCATCTTTAAATTCATCAAGATTGATATACCAATCTTCGATGTCCTTGATTTCGTCAAGAATGTCTTCTGCTTCTGCGATAGCTGCATCAAGCTCATCGTAGTTAGCAGGCTGCTTCTCAAGAGCGTCGATTGCGTCGTTGATAGCCTGAGCCATTGCGTCAACTTCGTCCTGATGGTTTGCATTAAGACCTGTTGTTACATTAGCGATTGCATCTTCAACTGCGCGGAAGTTTGTGTAATTGTCTGCATCAATTCCATCTGCTCTTGCGATAGCTGCGTCAACTGCTGTGTAGTCAGCGGGGCCAACCTTAACAAGGGCCTTAACAGCGTTATTGATAGCAACGCCCATAGCCTTAACGTCGTCCTGTCTGTCGATCTTGAGACCGTACTCAACAGCGTCAATAGCTTCCATAAGAGCATTCCAAGACTCTGTTGTATATTCGTCTGCATGATCATCTGAGGGAACACCCTTCATTGCCATGTCAACTACCTTATAGTCAGCGTCCTTCATAACAAGAGCGTCGATAGCGTCGTTAATAGCCTGAGCCATAGCGTCGATTTCGTCCTGCTGGTCAACGGGAAGGTCGCGTACAACTGCGTTGATAGCTGCTGTTACGCCTGAGAAATCAACATAGTTCTTCTGAACGAGTTCGTTTGCCCTTGCGATAGCTGCGTCAACTGCATCGTAGTCAGCGCCGAGCTTCTTAAGAGCTGCGATAGCGTCTTCAATAGCCTGAGCCATTGCGTCAACTGCATCCTGCTCGTCAGCCTTCTTGCCTTCTACTACTGCTGCGATAGCATCGTCAACAGCCTGGAGAGAATCTGCTGTGTAGATTGATGTGTCTGCGGGATACTTAGCCTTAGCTTCGTTAACCTTTGTGTAGTCAGCATCCTTGAGTTCAAGACCTTCAAGAGCTGCATAGAGGTCGTTAGCCATGTTGGTAACTTCGTCCTGATGTGTAATATCGAGGTCGTAAACTACTGCTGCAAGAGCTGCATCAAGAGCTGCAAGAGAATCGTCTGTGTAGAGATTCCTGTCACGAGTAGCTGCCTGGTTAACATACTTGTCAACATACTCATAGTCAGCACCCTTAAGTGTAAGACCGTCAATAGCTGCTGCAAGGTCATCAGCCATCTTGTCAACGTCGCCCTGCTTGTCTTCCTTGAGGCCACGAACAATTGCGTCATAGGCATCAATAACAGCCTGTGTGGATTCGTCTGTGTAGTTTGAGAAGTCATCGGGCATATTGTTGATAGCTGCGTCAACTTCTGAGTAGTCAGCGTCGCCGAGCATCTGAGTAAGGAGATCATTGATTTCATCTGTAATAGCATCAATGTCGCCCTGAACGTCGTCAGCTGCAAGGCCTGCGCCAATGTAAGTGTTACCTAAAGCAACTTTCTCTTCGATTGCTGCCCATGTGTCTGCTGCATAGTCAGCTTCGTTAGCTGCGTCTGCATCTGCGATAGCTCTTTCAAG
>JAZUFU010000077.1:0-2144 GCA_045640865.1 Acutalibacteraceae bacterium
CCGAAAAGATACTTCGGAGGATTTTATAAATTTTATGCTTCTGCGGTAACTTCTTCTTTTTTCTTTCTGCCTGCGAGCTTTGTAATCATCGCGCCGAGAAGTGCGCCGAGTGCAAGAGAGCCGACACCGATTATTGCCGCTGTGCCGTTTGTAACAGCACTGCCGACAAGCGTTGAAGCGGCACGGTTAAATGTGATGTATGTACCGTTAATGCTGTCCTTAACGCCTGTGTATTTTTCGTCTGTAAGGTTGAGAGCGGCTGATTCATTGAAAAGATGAACGAAAGACGCGCCTTCCTTAAAGCTCGATGAGCCTGTCTGAAGCTTGAAGTTTTCTGCAAGAATCGGATTGCCTGCCGCTTTATCTTTTGTTGTGTAAAGTGTGAGCCAGCCAATACTCTTGTCACCCTCGTGGTTGTTTGTATCCTGTGCCTCACCCTTGAGGTTCTTCACTGTTTCATAGTAAGCGTAATCCTCTCCCTCGGGAGTATCAACGGCAGTTACGATATGGTGCGGTATGACCTCCTCGACAATACCCTCAACTGTGAAATACTGCACAATAAGTGTAATGTCAATCGCAAGACCGATAACGAAGAAAACAAATGATGCCCATTTTAATGCAAGGAATGCTGTTGACCTGGTGTTCAGAAGAGATTTGTAATAATTCCGGGATTTCTGATGCAATTCATTAATTTGTTCTTCAATACTTGCCAGTTTAGCTTCATTACCGAGCGCATTGATTGAATCCACCGATAACAAATAACTTTTATGATCATTTATATGTTTCAATTTAAGAATCGCAGAATAGGATAACTGCATTCCCAAAAAAACGGCGCCGAAAAATCCTGTTGCAATACTGGTATAAGTTATTACCTTAAGATAATCCTCATTAGAAACATTGAGTGTCATGCTCTTCGTATCGAACCAGCTTTCACCGTAGAGTGCCTCATGCTCGGTAGCAGCACTTGTGAATGCAACGCCGTCCGTAAATATGCTTCGGTCAACGCTTGTATATACTGAAATCGCTTCAAAGCCGTCAACAATCCCGTTATATGTCTCAATGCTTTCCTTCGTCAGCTTATCGTCGTTTTCGGTGTCCGCATAAGCGCAGATAAGCATCTGCACAAGACCGACGGTTTCAAGCTGGACGCGTTGAGCATCGTTCATTGAATCAACAATAAAGTAAAGGTCTGCGGGTGTGATGCTCTCCTTGGGCTGCATAAAGAAATCAAGCAGAGTTCCGTCTTCAAATTCTGTATTTTTCAGATTTTCATAAAGCATTGCCTCGGTAGTAGCATAGGCTGTTTCTATGTCTCCCGAAAGCCCTGCTAAATCCTCAGCAAACTGAGCCGTTTCCTTATCCATGCCGTCGGTGTCGATTTCTTCGGTAATTTCGGTATTATATTCGCCGTCCTTGCCGTCAACCGCATAGTTTTCTTCAACATTTTTGAAAATCTGCTGAAATGATTCCCAGCTGTCATAAATTACCTGCGCATCTTTTCCGTATTCGGCATTCATCGCTCTGACGGCCTTTGCAACCGTCGGATATGCGGTATTATACTTATCGGCAACGCCGTCAACGCCTGTATTTACCATACGGTCAATAAGAGTTGAATCGGTATCTTCCGCGGAAATTGAAAGAGCATCAAGTATTGCAAGTATAATCTGGCAGTTACCCTGCATGAACACCTTTGTAAGGTCTTCCTTTGCCTTTGCAGAGAAATCAAATTTAAGCAAATAGTCGCCCATAAGCTGTTTGCTGTCGTCCTCAATATACATATTTATTGTATTGAAAGAAAGCTTAGCCGCCTCAGTACCTTCCTTGTAGCCTTCCTGGAATTTTGAAATTGAAACCATAATATCATTCATTTTGGTTGAAATTATGTCATTTCTTTGCTGAAGCATCGTTTTATAGTCTGAGTAACTGTATTTGCCGGTCATGTTCATGCCTGCAATGTCCGTGATAGCTTCGTCAGCGTTGTCGGTTTCTTTGTAGCCGATGTAAACGCCTGTTTTAAGCGATGAATTGACGTTGCTGTTCGCAAGAAGCTTGTAGCCGTCTTTTTCAAGCTGTGCCTTTGCGTCAGCTTCATCCTTTGCCGTTACGGCAACAATGTCGCTGATATAGGTTTTCTTCGCCGATGC
>JAZUFU010000078.1:0-6353 GCA_045640865.1 Acutalibacteraceae bacterium
TCCATCTGAATAGCTGTGATACCCTTCTTTGTACCTGCAACCTTGAAGTCCATGTCGCCGAAGAAGTCCTCAACGCCCTGAATGTCAACCATTGTCATGAAGCGGTCGCCCTCGGTAACAAGACCGCAGGAGATACCTGCAACGGGAGCTTTAATCGGAACGCCTGCCGCCATAAGTGAAAGAGTTGAGCCGCAGACTGAACCCTGTGATGTTGAGCCGTTGGAGGAAAGAACCTCAGATACAAGTCTGATGCAGTAGGGGAACTCCTCAACTGAGGGGATTACGGGAAGAAGTGCTCTCTCTGCGAGTGCACCGTGGCCGATTTCACGGCGTCCGGGGCCTCTTGAGGGCTTTGTTTCGCCAACCGAGTATGAGGGGAAGTTGTAGTGGTGAATGTATCTCTTCTCTGTCTCATTGTCAAGGCCGTCAAGAAGCTGAACATCGCTCATGGGGCCGAGTGTGGTAACGGTGAGAACCTGTGTCTGACCGCGGGTGAACATACCTGAACCGTGAGCGCGGCTGAGAAGGTCGATTTCAGCGTTGAGCGGACGGATTTCGTCGATAGCTCTGCCGTCAACACGCTTGCCGTCGTCAAGGAGCCAGCGTCTTACGATATATTTCTGAAGCTTGTACATGCAATCGTCAATCTTGGCGATTTCTTCGGGATATTCCTCATCAAACTTCTCATGAACTGCGTCATAGATGGGCTTGAGTCTTTCGTCGCGGATGCGCTTGTCGTCTGTATCAAGAGCGAACTTAACATCTTCGATTGCGAACTCTTTGATAGCCTCGAACATTTCGGGAGCGGGATCATTTGAGGGGAAGTCAATCTTCTCTTTACCAACCTCTGCCTGAATGCCCTTGATGAACTCAACGATTTCCTGGTTAACCTTATGAGCATACATAATGCCGTCATACATGTCGTCGTTGGAAACTTCGTTTGCGCCTGCTTCGATCATGGCAACGAGGTCGCTTGTTGAAGCAACTGTAACAGCCATCTGAGAAACTTCACGCTGAGCCTCTGTGGGGTTGATAACGAACTTGCCGTCAACAAGACCGACTGAAACGCCTGAAATGGGGCCGTCCCACGGAATCTCTGAAATTGAAAGAGCAACTGAAACGCCAATCATGGCGGTGATTTCGGGTGAGCAGTCCTGGTCAACAGACATAACTGTTGCAACAACGCCTACATCATTTCTCATATCCTTGGGGAAAAGAGGACGGATAGGTCTGTCGATAACACGGGAAGCAAGGGTAGCTTTTTCGCTTGCCTTGCCTTCACGGCGCTGGAATGAGCCGGGGATTCTGCCTACTGAATAAAGCTTTTCTTCAAAATCAACTGAAAGGGGGAAGAAATCAACGCCCTCTCTGGGCTTGTCTGCCATAGTAGCTGTGCAGAGAACTTCTGTTTCGCCGTAGCGGATAAGGCATGAGCCGCCTGCGAGCTGAGCCATTTTGCCGACTTCAACTACAAGAGGACGGTCTGCAAGTGTGGTTTCAAATGTTCTGAAATCCTTAAAAAACATAACTTTTACCTCTTTTATAATATATTTCTTCGTCGAGGCAGGTTTAGCAATAAATCCGCACTTCGATAAACTCAAAATGTCGATTCACTGCTAAAACCGTGGGATACCTCGACGATAGATTCAAAAAACATAAACAAGGCAGGCAACGGGGAGCTGCCTGCCTTCTGGGGGCATTATTTACGGATGCCGAGTTTTGCGATGATTGCACGGTATCTCTCGATGTCAACCTTCTGAAGGTAAGCAAGGAGGTTACGTCTGTGACCAACCATCTTGAGAAGTCCGCGACGTGAATGATGATCCTTCTTATGAACCTTAAGATGCTCAGTAAGGTCATTGATTCTCTTTGTAAGAACAGCGATCTGAACCTCGGGTGAACCTGTGTCGCCCTCATGAATAGCGTATTCCTGCATTATAGCGGTCTTTTCTTCTTTTGTCATGATTTTTCACCTCATTTTTATTATTTGTCCGTCATCTCAGGTTAAGGCAGGTGAGCACCGCGATGCGCGGTTTAAACCATAATCCGAGAAGCGGAACATACAAATGATATTATATCACAAAATTCCGATTTGTAAAGAGTTTTTTTATTTTATTATGCGCTTTAGCATAAATTTTTATAAATCAGAAAAGATGACCGTAATTTTTGCTGTTTTTCATTGAAAAGCAGTCGTCTTCCGCGACAATTATATGGTCGAGAAGCTGAATGTCAAGCTGTTCAAAAACATCTTTAAGGTCGATTGTCGCTCTTAAATCCGCCGATGAGGGGACTGCAAAGCCCTGCGGATGGTTGTGGGAAAGTATCATCTTCGACGCGCCGCATCTTATAGCCGCCTCCGCAAGCTCTCTCGGTCTGAAAGCGGTTTCGGTTGAGGTGCCGCGGTCAATTTCAAAGGTGTTTATGTACTTCCCTCTGCTGTCGCAGAAAATCGCGACGACTATTTCGTTTCTTTCGCCGTAAAATCTCGCTTTGAGATGCTCCGTTATTTCTTTGTCCGTGAATTCCTTTTTAAGAGCATTGGAGTTTTTCATGTATCTTTTTGAAAAGCGGGAGAAAAGCACAATAAGAGTCGCGGCATTTTCGCCGACGTCCTTGACGGAAAGCAGGTCTTCATAAGCGGCGTTCATAACCGCGTCAAGGTTGCCGAAGGTTTTGATGAGCCTGTGGGCGATTTCGTTTGTGTCGCGTCTTGAATAGGCGTAGAACAGAATCAGCTCAAGAATTTCATGCTCGGGCATAGAGTCAATATCCCTGTTCAGAAAGGCTTGTCTCACTCTTTTTCTGTGCCCGTCGTGTATGCCTTTTTCGTCCATAAAAGCATTCCCCTCATTTTTTTCTGCTCTTTATTTTGTCCCAGTAGTCCTTTGCCGCCTGCTCGTTTTTATTGTCGCCGTACTCATAATAGCGGGTGTTTTTTATTTCGTCGGGCAGATATTGCTGACTAAGCCAGTGCCCGTCAAAATTGTGCGGATATTCATAAAACTGCCCTTTAACCTCGGCGTCCTCACCGTCAAAATGCTTGTTCTGAAGTGTTCTGGGTATTGGCCCTGTTCTGCCCTTTTCAACATCAGCCATGGCGGTGTTTATTGCGTTGTAGGCTGAGTTTGATTTAGGAGAATTGCAGACAAGTATAACCGCGTCTGCAAGGGGAATCCTTGCCTCGGGGAGACCGAGCATCATCGCCGCATCAACAGCCGCCTTGACAATCGGAATAATCATCGGGTACGCAAGCCCCACATCCTCGCAGGCGCATACCATAAGCCTGCGGCACGCTGAGGGCAGGTCTCCCGCCTCTAAAAGCCTCGCAAGGTAATGAACTGCCGCGTCGGGGTCAGAGCCTCTCATGGACTTCTGATAGGCCGAGATGATGTCGTAATGCTCGTCGCCGTCCTTGTCGTATTTCATCGCACTTCGCTGAGTGAGCTGACGGGCGGCGTCCTCGGTTATCTCGATTTTACCGTCCTTTTCTTTAGAGGAAAGCACGCACAGCTCAGCGGCGTTCATGGCTTTTCTTACATCTCCGCCGCAGGCTGTTGAAATATATTTCACCGCTTCGTCGGGAACGGAAATTTCAATGCCTTTTTCCTTTGACATAAAGTCAAACGCGCGCTTTACCGCAGGGATAATATCCTCCGCGCTGACGGTCTTGAACTCAAAAACAGTCGAGCGGCTGAGAATTGCGTTATAAACATAAAAATACGGATTTTCGGTAGTGGAAGCGATAAGAGTTATCTTGCCGTTCTCTATGTATTCAAGGAGCGTCTGCTGCTGTTTTTTGTTGAAATACTGAATTTCGTCAAGGTAGAGCAGAACGCCGTTTATGGCTTCAAATGTGTCAAGCTGGCTGACGATAGCCTTTATATCCGCCGTGCCCGCTGTTGTGCCGTTGAGCTTGCAGAATTTGCGGTTGGTCGTCTTTGCGATTATATTCGCGACGGTGGTTTTGCCCACGCCCGACGGGCCGTAAAAAACGAGATTCGGCAGAACGCCCGATTCAATGATGTTCCTCAGCGGCTTGCCCTCGCCTATAAGGTGATGCTGCCCCACAACATCGTCGAGGGACTGAGGTCTTATTCGCTGCGCCAGAGGCTCATACATAAAATCACTCCGTTTTTTAAGGTTAAATTATTTTATCACTTACAGACGGTTTAGTCAACGCCGACAGAAAAAAATAAGGTTCTTCTTTTAATATGCGGAATTTAAAGAACGGGACGCCCGGGAGGTCGTCCCCTGCAGACTCAGCTTGAACCGTACATTTTATATTCCCGACAACCCGCAGATTCACGAAAATTTCAGACAGAACACATACCGTGATAAAAATCACAACAAATCTTCCTCATTGTCCTCACAATTATTGATTTTTAACCGTGTTACCCCGAATATAAAAAGGGAGCCGTTGTACAGCTCCCGTAACAATAAATTTATTTTTTGATTTCAGCCATTTCCTCAGCAAAAACCGATTCTTTTTCTTTGAGCTCTTTGTTTGAAACAAAGTATTTGCTCGGAGGTGAAACAAGGTTTACTCTGTCGTGGAGGAGGTCGATTGCAACCTCGGTGTGTTTGCCGCCGAATTCACCGTCAAGTGTCCACGGCAAATCCTCGTCAAAGTGCATTTTAACTTCTTTAGCCTTGAAGTTAATTACCTGCACGCCGTCGTAGTCCTCGTCTCTGATTTTTTTGATAAGTCTGAACGCGTCGAGAACGCCTCTGACCTTTTTAACGAGAATAACCTCAAAAATTCCGTCGTTGAGCTTTATGCCCTGCTTCTCAAATTTGAAAAGTCCCGCAACCTCGTTTGAGTTTGAAACCGCGCCGAAATAGAAGTTATCATCTATAACATTGTCCTCTGTTTCAATTACGATGTGGTGAGGCTTGAGGTTCTTTATCTGATGAGGAAGTCCGAAAACAAATCCGTCAAGGAGATAGGCGAGATAGCCGAGGCGGTTTTTCCACTTCTGAGATGTTCTGTATGAAGCGTCCGAACCTACGCCGAATGACGCAACATAAGAAAAATGCCTGTCATTAAATTTGCCAACATCGTAGCTATTGATATTTCCGTTGAGGAAAAGCTCTATCTGAGAATTTATGTCGTTTGTAACGCCTATTGTGTTGGCAAGGTCGTTTGTAGTTCCCATGGGGATATACATAATCGGAACCTGCGTGTTCGCGGCAATTACGCCGTTCATTGTTTCGTTGAATGTACCGTCGCCGCCGCAGCACGCAACAAGATTATGACCTTCTATGTTATGCTTTACGATTTCTGTCGCGTCGCCGACGCAGGTGGTAACTTTTTCCGTTACCTCGAAGCCGTAATCCTTAAAGGCTCTGATTACATCGTCCTGACTTTTTCTTGAGCTGTTTTTACCGGCTCGCGGATTGAGAATTACCAAAACTTTATTCATAGTATTTTTCCTTTTCACAACAAAAGTTATCTGAGAAGTTCAGTGAGTATGTATGCCGCGGGTACAGACATCATGATGCTGTCTATTCTGTCCATCATTCCGCCGTGGCCGGGGATAAGGTTACCGTAGTCCTTGATGCCTGCTTCTCTCTTTATGAATGAGGCGCTGAGGTCGCCTATCTGCGAAACAATTGTGCAGATGAATACGATAACGAGGAATTCAACAAGACCGACAAGCATATAGTCCTTGAATAAGAACCAGCCTGCCGCGCCGATGGCTGTTGTAACGAGTGTGCCCGAGATTGAGCCCTCAATAGTCTTTTTGGGGCTTACTGTGGGTGCGAGCTTGTGCTTGCCGAATGCCATTCCGCCGAAAAGCGCGAATGTGTCGCAGCCGATTGCGCTTAAGAATCCCGTTGTGAAAATAACTGCGAATTCCTTTCTCGGCAGGCAGCAGACATAAAGTATGCCGATTATTGCAAGACCGGGATAAACGAGCATCTCAAATGTCGCAAGAACATCCTGCGCCTTGTGGCTTTCGCTTTTCATGCAATAAACAAATGTTACGAGCGCAGCAAGAAGGATTGCCGCGGCAAGCCAGAGCATATCGACCTGCTTGAAATATATAACCGCCGCGCTGACAGCCGCGATAATGCAGGGCACTATCATAAGCGGATTTTTGTTGAGCTTTTTAAGGCAGTTGCTCATTTCATAGAAGCAGATGCAGGCACACGCCGTAACATAAATAACAGCTGTTTCCTTGCTGAAGATGAAGCAGAATGCTGACAGAGCCAGCAGAACCAGTGCGGATAAAACTCTTTTTAACATAACTTTTCCTCAGACGATTACTTTTTAATAACCGACATAACCTTTCTTCCTAATGATTTTACATTTATATCACTTCTGCCCGAGACGCTGTTGCCCGCGACAA
>JAZUFU010000079.1:0-5228 GCA_045640865.1 Acutalibacteraceae bacterium
TTTCGTTGCCGTGATTTACATTAAAAAAATGTGCGCTCCGCTCGCCCATGGAGGCATAAAATTCGACAACCTTTTCTCTGTCGCACATCTGCATTTTTCTTACCGTCATTACCGTTACCTCTTTTGCTTTTGTTGAAATAATAACACCCGATAAACGGGACTGTCATTCTGCAAGTTCACGCAGCGTGTCTCCTGCAATACGGTAAACCGTCCAGTCATTCATGGGTTCCGCGCCCAGCGATAAATAGAAATCAATGCTTGGTCTGTTCCAGTCAAGGCACCACCATTCGAGCCTGCCGCAGCCGCGTTCAACGGCAATCCGCGCCAGCTCCTTCAGAAGTCCTTTTCCGTAGCCCTTTCCGCGATAATCGGGCTTGACATACAAATCTTCAAGATAAATCCCTGCCCGACCGAGGAATGTGGAGAAATTATGAAAGAACAAAGCAAATCCGACTTCACAGCCGTCTTCCATGGCAAAAATAACCTCTGCTTTTTTCTTTTCAAAAATCCATTCCTTTAAAAGTGCTTCTGTTGCGACAACTTCATCAAGCATCTTTTCATAGTCAGCCAGTTCTTTGATGAATTGCAGAATCAGCGGAATGTCATTTTCCTCAGCGTATCTGAATTTCATTTTTTCCATTGTATCACCTCATCAGCTTCCTGTTTATCCGCTTCCGCGTGTATAAATTTATATTTAATCGTAACTTTGGGCAAGCTTTTCAATTACGGTTTCACAGCTGTCAAAGCCGTTGATATTTTCGATTAAAAGATTCTTTATTTCGCCGCATACGGACAGAGCAACCTTTGCTCTTGCCTCAACATTTTTTACCGTGATGTTATACGTCTCTTCTTCGGTGGGATAATATTCGCCGTACAGATGTCTGTCGCCGATTTTCACGCCTCGGTCTCCGCGGTCAAGTCTGTCATCATTCTGTGAGGTGTCATAAACGCCGTCAACGGTAATATCGTGAAGATATGTTCCGCCCTGATTGAGCAGGCGGACAATTCCGCATTGAGCAGCCGCACGGATATTTTTTATTGTAACGTTGCTGATGCTTTCTTCAGCATCTGAGGGGAAAGGATAATAGCTTTCAATCCTGCTTTTAAGTGCTGTCAGAGCAACGGTGTCATCTTCGGTGAAGCCCGTAATATTTTCAATGAGAAAATCATGACACCCGAGCCGAAGGTCAATGCCGTCGGAATTTTTTATGTATATTTCATCATATCCTCTGCCTGCAAAGCCGTAAAGCCGTTCGCCTGTTTCGCGGTCAATTACCGTAGCGTCCGAAGCAAAATCTATATCGTGTATGTGCCCATCCGAGCAGGCAATGAAATTCAGAGCCCAACAGCGCATATTTATGATTTTCAATCCTGAAACAGACAGCTTTTTTACTTTTGAAAAGGTAAGAATATTGTTTACTATAATATACGGTCTGCCGTCCCTGCCGCTGTTCTTTTCAGAAAGGCCGTTATACTCTCCGCCGTCAAGAACGGAATTGCCGATACCGATAATATGAATATTGCTGTCGTAAACATCAATTTTTTCTGCGCTCGCATTTCTGAACATCTGGCAGAATGTATTGTCTGCCATTTTCAGATAACAGTTATCAAGAATGAGTGTAACATCAGACGGAAGCAGAATTGTTTCTTCTATCTCGTAGTTTCCGCTGAGTCTGATTTCATTACAGCCTTCACTGATTTTCTGCTCAATAAGTCGGTTTATAAGGTTTCCGCCGTTTTTTATAAAATCCATTTTGTACCCTCAGCTTTCCGCATTGATTTTGTCAATACCATTATAGCACATAATCCCTTATATCTCAATCCCGTAAAAAGCAAGAGCCTCCGACCTTTGCGTCGGAAGCCCTGTCTTTATTTTTTATTTCTGCCATACCTTTACATAGTCAACGATGAACTCTGTTTTTTCTGATTTATCAAGAGTAATCTCGGCCTCGGGAATTTCAAGCGAAACGATAAGCTCCTCGGGAACAATCGAAACGCCGTTGCCGAATGATGTTCTGCCTGTTTCAACTCCGTTTATGTAGAAGATGTATTCATCGTCGGTCCATTCAAAACCGTATGTATTGTATTCGTGGAATATATCGTTGCCGATACTGTAGATTGTACATCTGTCAAGGTGTTCGGCGTCATCGTCAAAGCCGTTGCACCATACCGTCTGGTCAAGAGCGTTGCGGTTGCTTTTGAGAATTTTACCGTTTCCGAATGCTTCAAAAACATCTATTTCAGCACTGCCGACTCCGCCTTTTGAAAGTTCGGGGTCATATGAATGGTTTCCCTGGAACCAGAACGCGCTCCAGAAATCATCGCTGTCGTTGCAGATACATCTGATTTCAAAATAGCCCTTTGTATATTTCTGCTTAAGAGCGACTGCACCTGCGTACCAGCCTTCGCCGTATTCGCCGTTCTCAAGGTATTCGCCCGTGATTATAAGGTTACCGTTTTCCTGTCTTATCTGTGAAGCACCGTTGTAGCCGCTTCTTCTTGCACCGTTGGCGCGTGTGTACCACACATCTGTGTTAAGCTCGTCAGCGTCAAATTCATCGCTGAAAACAAGCTGATAATCGGAAAGATCAAGCTCCTGACCGTAAGGGTGAACAGCCGTTTTGAATGCAGCAGCGTTAAAAAGCTCAAACGCAGCTAAAATTCCCGCAAAAAACCTTTTGAAGCTGAAGCCCGAAAGACTGAAATTTTTAAATAAATTTACCCAATCCCAGAATCTGCAAATCTGACCGTTTGTCCAGCCGAAAAACTCAAAAATCTTTTCCATAAAAATCTCCCTTTAAAAATTTTGATTGATGTTATTTCTGTAAATTGAAATTTATTTACATATTATACCATAATAATCCTGTCTGTTCAATCATTTAATGCGCAAAAAGCAGTTTAAAAATTCGCGCATTTATTGTATTTATTTTCTGTGTATGTTAAAATTACAATATAAAAAAGCAAGGAGGGAACAGCATGAATGTTGATTACTGCTGCCTTAACGCGTCGGCGTTTTCTTTGGGTTTTGCCGCTTCACACGCAGGCACTCTGATACTCGAAAAATCTGAAAATGTGCTCTCTGATTTTGTTAATCCGATTAAACTTTGCACCGTAACCGAACCGCAGACAGACGAAGGCAGAGCTTTTGCCGAACATCTCAAAAAAGCGGGATGTGTTTCAGATGAGGGAATGCTTGATGCTCCCTCTCTTGCTCCCGCCGCCGCGGAATATGCGCTGAGCAAAAATTTCAATGTTCTGCTCGGAGTGAAAATCATTTCCTGCGAAGATAATCATATTGAGATATACACAAACAGCGGCTTGCAGAATATTGTCTGCAATCAGATTATCCGCCGCCCCGAAGCAAAAACAGGCTTCAAGCTGCTTAACTGCATCGTTTCGGGAGCAGATTACAATACACTTTTAAAATTTGAAAATTTCGGCGGAAGAATAAACAGAAGCTTTGTAAAAGATGAGTTTATTCTTTCTCTGCCGTTCATGTTCGGCTGTCAGCTCAATGAGGCACGCATTGAATTTGTTGATAAAATCAAAGCCTGCTTCGGCGCGTCAGTTCAGATTGACGCGTTTGCTTCTGACTTTGATTACGGCAGTGATTTCGGCGGAATAATTGAAGAATTTGAGGCAGGTGTCGGTTATGATTTATTATGAGCTTGTCGATAATATCTGTGTGAAAAAAGAAATATCCGCTCCCGTTTTTGAGGAGAGCTTTGATGTGATTGTTGCGGGGCTCGGCTCATCGGGAACATTTCTCACTCTGTCCGCTTCTGAAAGTTGCAGAGTGCTTGCGGTTGAAAAACTGAACAGCGTCGGAGGCACATTTTCAAACGGAATTGTCTGCGCATATTATGAGGGACTCAGCGGCGGATTTTATGAAAAAATCGACGAAGAAGCCGCGAAAAAATCCGATGTTTTCAGCCGCGGAAAAAACAATCCTTATGCAAAATCAGATTGTCTTTATGAGCACCTCAATAAAAACAATAACATTACACTTGCGTTTGAAAGCGTGATTATCGGCGTTTATGAAGATGAAAACACAGTCATCGGCGTTAAGGCTTTTCTTGACGGTGAAATAAAAAATATTGCCAGCAAATTCCTTTGCGACTGCACTGCTGACGGCCATGTTCTGCGAATGCTCGGCGTTAATTATTCTTTCGGCAGGGACAGCGACGGCGTTCCCGCTCCGTTTTCAATCAATCAGTATTTTCGCAAAAACGGCGAGCTTATGAGCATAGGCTTTGACGCGGGGCGCATAAATCAGTATGACGCAAAAGCATTTTCCGAAAGCATTTTAAATGCGAAAGCAGGCTTCACAAAAGAAAAATTCTGCCGCATAATCACCTGCGCTCCCATGGCGGGAATCCGCGAGGGACTATATTTTGAGGGTGAATGTGTGCTCTCTGTTGACGATGTGGTTTATGAGCGGAAGTTAAATGATATCTTGCTTTATGTCAGCTCTGATATTGACCGCCACGGGCAGGACTGGTACCTCGGAAGCGACACATGGAAGGACTGGTATGTTCACTGCAATCTCAGCACGGTTTCTCACAAAATTCCTTTGCCCGCAGGCTGTCTTGTTCCTAAGGGCAAAAACGGCATAATTTCCGCCTGCCGCTGTCTTTCTGTTGACAGCTATGTGTCAAGTGCTGTCAGAATGAACCGCGATATGCACCGCCTCGGGGAGTGCGCGGGTGTCGCGGTTGCCGGGGCGATAAAATCGGGCAAAACAAATATCCTTGATGTTGATTTTGAAAAACTTACAGCTCAGCTTAAAACGCGCGGATGCTATGATTCCGACTTCAGAAAGGAACGCGGTTTTGAGGAAAGAAACGATGAATATTTCCCCTTTGAATGGCTGACTCAAAAGGAAGATATAATCAACGCTCTTTCGACAAACAGACCTGCTGTTGCTCTGTGGTCGTGCATGCTTCTCGGCAAAGAAAAGACAAAAGATTTTTTCGAAAAAGAACTTAATTCCGACAACGAAATGCTTCGCAAAAATACGGCGATTGCGCTCGGGGTTACAGGCAATGAAATCTGCCTTCCCGTTCTTCGCGATATGGTCAGAAACAGAACGGACGATTTCCTTGACGACTGCCGCCGTTCCAATCAGACGCAAAGCCTCATCGCGGTAAGCCTTTCGGGAAGATTTGCGGATGAAGAATCAGCGGAGGAGCTCTGCCGGATACTCGCCAAGTCGGAGGCCAAGCGGG
>JAZUFU010000080.1:0-4241 GCA_045640865.1 Acutalibacteraceae bacterium
TGAATCCGCCCGTATCAGGGAACGAAGCCTACGGTCTGCTGACCATCGCCACCGCCTGCGCCACCGCCGCCTCCGCCATTACGGGACTGGTGTACAGACTGTTGAGGAAAAATAAAACGGAACGATAAATCAGAATTTATAGTCGGGGTAACCGTTATCTGTTTCGCCGCACTGTGCTCGAGCTTTAACAGTTATCTGATTTTTTCTCTCGGTAAGCACAGAAAAGACGCCCCTTTGGGGAGCTGTCTGCGAAGCAGACTGAGGGGGTTACCCCCACCGTCAAAATCATAGATTTTGCCACCTCCCCCAAGGGAGGCTTCATATCAGCAAATCACGGAGATTACCGTAAATTTCAGAACGGGCGATTCGTGAATCGCCCCTACCGCCGAGGATTGAAGATTGTGCGGGATTTCATAAATTCGGGTGCGGGTGTCTCGCCCTCAATTATTCATTAGCGGAGCGACTTTATTATTCATTCGTGCAGAAGCACACCAAATCCCTGTTTGTCGGGATGATATTCATACATAAAGTTCAAAGGAAAATAAGGGGCGATTATCAATCGCCCACTTTTATATTCGGAGTAACTCGGTTGAAATTTGTGGCTGAGTGGACGATTCGGGGAATTTGTATTATTCTTTCTCACGGTATGTGCTCTGTCTGAAATTTGCCTGAAATCCACGGGTTGTCGGGGACGCCAACCCCTACAACCGCACGGCTCAATTTGAGCTTGTAGGGGACGACCTCCGGGCGTCCCGTTGTCAGATTTTCAAATAATCTCAGGATTTCGCGAGTAGGGGAGCACATTGTGTCAAGCTTTTCATTTCCGTACAATAATAAAAATCCCTGCACGGTTTTCCGCGCAGGGTAAATTTTTGCTTTTTTATTCTTTCTTTCCGAAGAACTCGTGGCACACATCCCACAGGCAGAATTTGCTTCTGCGGAAGGGCTTGCGCTCAATCCACTTGCCGTTTGTGAAATCGGGAATCGGAACAGGCATGCCGCCCATTGCCGCCGACTGCTCCGAAAGAGCCGTTACCGCCATCCACGCCGCCGTGTCATAAACATCAATCGGAGGCTCAGCGTCATTGATAACAGCGTCAACATACGCGCTGAGTACAAGAAAGTCCATTCCGCCGTGGCCGCCCGCGTGCTGCTCAACATCTGTGTATTGCTTCCACAGGGGATGACCGTACTTCTCATAATAGCTGTCAAAGTCCTCGGCGCAGTGCTTCTTGGGTGAAAGCTCCTCGCTGTAGAACAAATCATCGCCCGGAGTCTCCTGATACATCGCCTTTGTGCCCTGAACAACATAATCTCTGCAATAGGGGCGGGGGAGAGAGCAGTCGTGATGAAGCGTAATTGTTTCGCCGTTGGCGCACTTAATCATAGTTGTGGTAACGTCGCCCTCGTTGAAGTTTGTGCCGTAAAGGTAGTAATCCTCGCCCTTTTCTTTCTTAATCCACTCGTTGAGTCCTCTTGACTTGCTGGTCATTGAGCAGAGCGTGAGCATGCGGTTGCCGCGGTTTATGTTGATGAGCTTGCAGATCGGGCCTAACTGATGTGTCGGGTAAAGCTCGCCGTTTCTGTGAATGAAGTTCTTGAGTCTGCCGTGTCTGTTTTCTTTACCGAGGCAGATTTCGTCGCGCAGGTCGTGGCGGTAGCCGCCCTCAAGGTGAACTATCTCACCGAAAATGCCCTGCTTGACCATGTTGTAGATTGTCATTTCGTTCTTGTCATAGCAGCAGTTTTCGAGAATCATGCAGATTTTGCCTGTTTCCTCGCTTGTTCTTACCATCTGCCAGCATTCCTCAATTGAAGCCGCGCCGCCGACCTCCATGGCCGCGTGCTTGCCTGCCTTCATGGCGGCAACAGCGATTTCAGCGTGGGTTATCCATGTTGTGCAGATAACAACCGCCTTTATGTCATCTCTCTTGAGCAGCTCTTTATAGTCAAGGTACATATCAGCGTCAACGCCTGTTTCTTCCTTAACTCTCTGCTGACCGCAGAGCGCTCTGTCCTCGTAAATATCGCACACAGCGACAACATTAACGCCCTCAACGCACATAAGCTCGTGAAGCATGCCGTAGCCTCTGCCGCCCAGACCGATAAATCCGAAATTTGTTTTTTCTGCCATAATATCAATCCTCCGAATGAGTTTTCATCTAATTTTAACATTATTAGTTGTTTAATTCAACACTAAATGACAAATTTGTCTTTTAAAATTTAAAATCCTTGCTTCAGACAGAGAAAATTACAGGCTAAATAATAATAGACATAAATCGCTTTTCTGTTGATTTGCGACAACAGATATGATACAATCTACTATCATTCATTAAATTACAGCAACCTTCCGTTCTTGACGGTATTGGTGATTATAATTGCTCATAAAAAATGTGAACGAGTTTCAAATTTCACTTGTAGGGGAGCGCATTGCGCTCCCGTTTTCAAATCCTGCACAATTTTCCGTCTTCAGCCGTAGGGCAGGGATCGCAGTAGAAAATAATCCAGTGAATTATTTTCTACGGTTGCGACACATTCTGTCAACGGCAGTTGACAGTTTCCTTTAAATGCCCCTGCCGCTTTCATTTTCCGCTCAAACTTCCTTCCTCGTCGGTAGGGGCGATTTTTCTATTCGGGGTAACACGGTTATATTTTATAATATGTGAGGACGATGCGGAAATTTTGTTATATTCTTTTTCACGGTATGTGCTCTACCTGAGTTTTGCCGTAAATTCACGGGTTGTCGTGGACGCCAACCCCTACAAAACCGAGCCGTAGGGGACGACCTCCGGGCGTCCCGATATTCGGATTTCGTAAAATCTACCGTCTTTATGAGTAGGGGAGCGCAAAATGCGCTCCCGTGTTCATTTTCAGATTATAATATTGTCGTCTTTTTTTCCTCAATCGGCATATTCGGGCGGAAATTCGGAACGGGAAGCGTCTTGCTCTTGTTGGTAACAGAAAGCTCTGAGAGCAGACCTACAGCCGTCCATTCGCACGCCTTATATACATCGAGCTCGGGCTGAGTGTTGGTGCGTATGGCGTTTATGAAGTCCTCAACGATGAAGTAGTCGCCGCCGTTATGACCTGCCTTGAGCTGTTCCTCCGTGGCGTTTCTGTATCTTTCGGGGAGGTACATGTTGTACTCCTCAAGGAGCTTCCATTTCATGTGGTGGAACGGTGAATCATTCTCGTCGTCGATGAATGAAATTCTGTCCTGATCCTCAGCGCAGGATTTGAACTGAACGATGCCCTTTGTGCCCTGAAGCTGGAAGTTGTTCATGTTGTGCGGACGCGGAGACATGCAGTCAACGCGGATGTTGAGGAGCTTGCCTTTTTCGGTGCGGCACATTGTTGTCGTTCCGCTGTCCTGTTTTAAGCCGAGGTCGTTGTATATGCCGGGTGAGAATGTGCTGATTTCAGTAATTCTGTCGCCCTCAAACCACTGCATGACGGGGCCTACGCTGTGAGTGGGGTAGAAGTTGCCCCTCTTGCCGCACTGCCAGTAGGAACGCCATGAGGTCTTGCCGTTGGGATAAACGAAAAGGTTGCCGATGTTGTGAAGATACATGCCCTCGGCGTAGTAAGGCTCGCCGAACATGCCGTCCTTAACGAGGTTCTTTACAAGCTGAACTCTCGGATCATATATGTAATTTTCAGCGAACATATAGATTTTCTGGTATTTCTCGACGGTTTCGCACAGCCAGAAAAGCTCATCCATCGTAACGCCTGCCGTAACCTCGCACATAACGTGCTTGCCTGCCTCCATGGCGGCAATCGCCTGCGGAACATGGCACTGCATGGGAGTTGCGATGATAACCGCGTCGATGTCAGACTCAATCATGTCGTCGAAAACGCGATAGGTCTTGATGCTGTCGTCGCCGATTCTTTCAACGGCACTTTTGAGATGCTCCTCGACGAGGTCGCACATGGCGGCGATTTCAACATCTTCAATGCCTTTAAGACCGAGAAGTGTTGAAAGTCCTCTTGTGCCTGCAATACCGATTTTGATTTTTTTCATAAAAGTCGCCCTTTCTGTATTTATTATGTTTATAAATTGCTCTTGTAGGGGAGCGCATTGCGCCCCCGCGTTCAAATTCCATGAAATATACCGTCTTCAGCCGTAGGGCAGGGGCTTGTGTCAAGAGCAACATCCTTTACAAAATGTGCAATGACATCCTTTACACTTTTGGATGGGCAGATAAGACGAATTAAAAATGGAAGGAGGGCGGAGCCCGACT
>JAZUFU010000081.1:0-2969 GCA_045640865.1 Acutalibacteraceae bacterium
TTCCTGCGTCATTACCTGCGCACAGAGCGTTGTTGCCGTCGGTAAACACCTTATTTATCGGCGTTCCCGCTTCTGTCAGGCTTTTGAGCTCCGTCATGGCGCGCATCATAAACATCGCCGCGGGTATTCCCTTGCCCGAAACATCGGCAACAAGGAAGTTGAGCGTATCGCCCTTTGTGATATAGAAGTCGTAAGAGTCGCCGCCGACCTCTTTTGCGGGGCGCATTGTTGCGGAAATATCGAAATCCATTCGCTTTTCAATTGCAGCGTTGACATCGGGAAGCGCGGAGGCCTGTATATTTTTTGCAAGCTCAAGCTCAGCGTCAATCCTCGCTGAAGCGTCCGCAATATATTTTTTCAGCGTGTCAACCGTGGAGTTTATATCGTCCGAAAGTGAAGCGAACTCCTCATTTGTGCGGACATTTACAACCTCATTGAGGTCGCCGCCTGTGATTTTTGCAAGGGAGCTGTTGATTGACTTTATCTGATTAACTACAACCTTTTTGATAAGCAGATAAATAAGCGCAAACAGAATCGCGAAAACAAGAATTTCCATAAATGTGTTCACATAAACCGCGATATTTCTCATCTGTAACGCTTCTGCTTTCGGCAGAACTGAGCAGATATAGTAACCCTCAGCAACACGATAACGGCAAAGGCAGTCCTCGCCGTTAATTTTCAAAGAAAAAGTCGTATCGGTGTCGGGAATGTCAACAGCATCCGCCGCCTGAGTGAGATTATTCATAGTAAGTCCCGAGGGCGCGCTGATAATGTTGTACTGACTGTCAACTATCATTACATAGCCCGTCTGACCTACATGGCGGTTTTTGGTGATGCCGACAACCTCTTTGTCAATATCGTCCTGTAAGGAATCTGCGTCATAACCTACCTGCAAAAATCCGCCGTCAGTTTTAACGCCTGCATATTTGCGCATAACATTTCTGTCTGAGGTTGTGGGGCCGTAATCCTGCACAAAGGACTCCTCGCCGTTGAGCAGACAAAGGAACTCGCCCGACTGCTCGCCCGATGCCATGTTAAAGCCAATATATCTCGGAACATTACTCTTAATTATTATGCCGTCTTTATTGATAATACTTATTTCGCTGAGATTATATTTTTCTGCAATGCTGTCAAGGTCTGCGGAGTCAATTTCATTTTTCACCGTGTATGTCAGATTAAGCAGGTTTTCGTCCGACGCGTCCTTAATATCCTCCGCTGTCTCCTCCACCGCGAGGGAAAGCAGGCTGTCCGCCTGAGAGTCGGCAACTCCGCTCTGAAATCTGAAAACAAAAAATGATGTAAGCACAAACGCGAGCAGAACGGTAATCAGAAGCCAGCGCTGAATTGTCTGTGAAATTCTCGTCTGACTGCTTTTGAGGTGTATCCCCTCTTTTGAAACAAGCGCAAGCAAAAGCGCGCCGAGCATAACAGAAAGTCCGTTTGCGGTAATCATTATGTAAGAGCAGTTTTTGACAACAGCCATAGCCTTTTCGGGCGTGTCCATGTTCGTGATGAACACCATTGTCATGTGGAAAACTTCCATGACAACGCCTATGGCAAGAGAAATCAGCGTAGAAGGCTTTTTATTTTCAAACATGTGTTTTCTCAACGCCGCCGCATAAACGCCTGCAATAAGCGTAGAAAGGCTGCACGCGAGGCGTGTGTATGCGCCTATCCCTCGGTAAACCGCAAACCACCGCTCAACCGCGCCGATAACACCTGCAATTATGCCTGCGGGCGCGCCGAAGAACAAACCTGCGGAAAGTACGGCAGCATCGCGGCAGTTCATCTGAGCATCATTTATGGGTATGCCGAAATCCGTACCCAATATGGCAAGAAATCCGAAAATAACGCCGATAATGAGTTGTTTATATTTGTATGGAATTTTACCGACGGGTGTTTTTTTATCAATAAGATAAATCAGTACCGATATAATCGGCGGCAGCAGAGCCGCAACACCCAGCTTAATATAGGAATAAGTCATATTCGCTCCTTATGGAAGTAAATGTTTTTTATTTATTATATCATTATATAAAGCTGAAATCAATACAAAGTCTGCCCTACTCCCCTTATATATTGTTGTAAAAACGTAATTTTAATGATATAATATTGGCAAAGGAGAGGTTGTTATGAAAAAACTTTATCTTATCGGCGATTCAATCAGAATGGGCTACTGCGAATATGTCAGAGCCGCTCTTGACGGCTTTGCCGAGGTTCTCTGGCACGACGGCAACGCAAAGTTCGCGGAGTATGTGCTGTACTCTATCGGCGACTGGGAGCATAAATCGCGTTTCGGCAGTGATGTCGCCTGCGTTCACTGGAACACGGGGCTTCACGATGTTATCAGAACAGCTGAAGAAGAGCCTATCACGCCCACGGAAATTTACGCTTATTATATTGACCGAATCTGCAAGCGTCTTAAAAGATATTACCCCGAGGCGAAAATAATTTTCGCGACCTCCACACCTGTGCAGGAGGAGCTGTATGACTACTGGTTTTCGAGAAAGAATGTGGATATTGACGAAAGAAACGCCGCGGCAATAAAAATCGTAAAAAAGTACGGAATGGAAGTCAATGACCTCAACGCTTTGCTCAAAGACAAGCCCGTAAGTATTTTCTCGGATAAAACGCATTTCAACACGCCCGAGGCGAGAGAGCTTATCACAAAAGCTGTGCTCAAATCCGTATGCCCTGCCCTCGGCATTGATTACGACGATTTGACCATGCCCGACTTCACCAAAGAGCTTATTGCCGACACGGAAATACTTAAATAAAAAAATTTCAAAAAAAGTGTTGACAAATAGGAAATAGTCTGTTATAATCAACGATGTTGTCAGTGAGACAACACCATAACCCGCGAGAGTGGCGGAATAGGCAGACGCGCACGTTTGAGGGGCGTGTGTAGCAGTACGTACGGGTTCAAGTCCCGTCTCTCGCACCAAAAATCGAGCTTTCACAGTTGTGATTGC
>JAZUFU010000082.1:0-10250 GCA_045640865.1 Acutalibacteraceae bacterium
ACAGGCGTTAAGGACAGCATGAACGGTACATACATCACGTTTAACCGTGCCGCTTCAACGCTTGTCGGCAGTGCTGTTACAAACGGCACAGCGGCTGTAATCGGTGTCGGAGGACTTGCACTCGGCGCACTTCTGGGCGTGCTGATTACAAAGCTTGCTGATAAGAAAAAGAAAGAAAAAGCTCCCGCAGAAGCATAAAATTTACAGTAAAGCTTCCGCATCGAGCATACAAAACGGTCTGAGAGGAAATCCCTTTCAGACCGTTTATGTTATTTCATTGTGAGATTTGCGAGCGTTTCCTCCGCCCATGAATACTGCGACATATATTCGCCGCGGAATAAATCTCTGCTTCCCTGCACCTTGTTTATGTAGTCGTAATAATCACAGCTTATTTTGCTTACATCAACTCCGAGCTTGCCTCTGTCGGAATAAATCACATCGGAGAATCCGCTTCCCGCAAAGGTCTGCTTTAAATCCATGCAGAGTTGCCTTAGATAGTTCGTGTGCGTGTCGTCTTCCCATAAAGCGGCGGACAGCTCGTTGTTTGTAACCATCGCTCCCTGCCTGTCAATGAGATACGCAAACAGCTCCAGCGTTTTGCTGTATTTAAAACGGACAGGCGCACCGTTGAAAAACACGGCGAAATTGCCGAAGCATCTGACCTCTATCCTGCTTTTTTCAATAACGGGAAACCGCAGATATTTAATTTCTTTAAGAATGTCATCGCTGAAAACGGGCTTCATAAGATAGCCGCTTGCGTGCAGGTCCATGGCTTCGCTTTTGTATTCGTCAAAGCCCGTAACAAAAATAATGTTTATGCGCGGATTGATTTTTTCTAATTTTTCGGCAAGTTCAAGGCCTGTAATGCCTCGCATATTGATGTCAAGAAATGCTATGTCAATATGTTCTTTCCCCGCAAAATCGGTAAGCTCGCCGTGCTTTGTGAATGAATGAATTTCCGCCTGCGGCAGAGCCTCGCGGACTGCGCTTTCCGTCCCTCTCAGCGCAAGAATTTCATCGTCAATTATCGCAATAACCGTAACTCTCACCTCACATGATCACAGCGGAATCGAAACGGTTATTTCCGTCCCTTTTCCGACAGAGCTTTCTATTTTTGTTTCAGCATCGCAGATTTGTCTGAACCGCTCCACGCTGCTTGAAATGCCGATATGACCTTCGCCGCCGTAAGGCTGTGCGGTGTCAAAGCCCACGCCGTCATCAATAACCTTGATTTCAACAGCGTTTCCGCTTTTGTGTACGGAAAGCGTAACCGTTCCACCGTCCTCCTTCATGCCGACGCCGTGCTTGACAGCGTTCTCGATAAGCGGCTGAACCGAAAGAACAGGCACCTTGAAATCGACAGTTTCAATATCATAAACAATGTTGAGATAATCTCCGAAACGCACCTTTTCAATGCTCAGATAATTTTTAATGTGGTTAAGCTCATCGCTGAAAGGCACGGCTTCGGGCTTTTCGAGCGCGGAGAGATTGCCGCGCAGATACTTCGCGAAGAAAATTGTTGTTTCTTTTGCAAGGGCGGGGTTGTCGTCGCAGAGCTGAGCAATCGCCGTCAGCGAGTTGAATATGAAGTGCGGCTTTATCTGACTTACCATAAGTCTGACTCCGCTTTCCTGAAGCTGACGCTTCTGCTCAATATATTCATTGACAAGCTGATTCTGCATGATAACAAACATCAGCAGCAGAACGGCAATCAGCGCAATGTTGATAATGTCAATGCCGTGCAGGAATATCTGAAGAGCAAACGCGCACATGGGAATAATCATATACAGCATGAAGCTTGAAAAAATATTTTTCGACACTTTTTTTCTGTTTATGATGATGTAAATGAGATTTTCAAGGTAAATAATCAGACAGGGGAGTTGTGAGACTGAATAAAAATCGCCTTTCTGGCAGACATTGCCGCTGTCTATATAATAATAGATTGGTTTTATAAAATTAAAGATGAGTGCGGCAATGCTTAACGCAATCACGCTCCACACGAATATGCGGGCAGCTCTGTCTTTTTCTGATATAAAGCTGTGTAAAACGAAATTTGTAAAGAACCCGAGCAGAAGATAGGTCAGCAGATTTTCAGCAAAACAGCACGCGGGCAGAAATATATCCGCCGTTTTTGTGCCGTGCCCCGTCAGCAGTCCCGTTATTACGCCGAAAAACAGAATCAGCGCTTCGCACAGAACGAGCAGGGTGAAGTCGGTCTGCGTTTTTATGTGCTTGTTTACAACGGTAAATTTTCTGCACAGAATAACTATCATGCAGATTATTATTCCGAATATCTCGACCGCGGTGTTAATTGTTAAAACATCAAATTTCATATAATCAGCTCTGATTTACAATTTTTAAAAATGATAACATTTGTAAAAAAAGATGTCAATACAAAAGGCATATCACCGCAAAAAGTGATATGCCTTGTTTGTTGTGCTCAATTAGAAATCAATCTCAAACTGCTGTTCCTCGGGAAAGTCAACAACCGTGCAGTCGTTGGCGTAGGTGCATTCGGGAAGCACTATCATCGCACACAGCTCGTCCTCGGTTTTCGGCAGAGGGCAGAGGTGCCATATCGCCGCGTTAAGCATAACAAGCGTGTTCTTCGGCACGATAAACGCCTTGGCAAACTCATTGACGGGTGTGCCTGCGGACGCGGGAGCGCAATGGAGAATCATGTCGTCATTCAGCGGCAGAATCATCTCCCATGTTGTTGTGTGGTATTCCTGCTGAGTGATGACATAGTTCTCGGGCTTTTTAACAAGAATCGGAGAAAAGCCGATGTTTTTCCATGCGCTTGCGGTGAGCCTGTCGGGGAAATATCTGTGAAGCTCGCCCTTGAGCGCGTAACCCTCGGGAGCTGCCATTTTGTAAAAACGCCCGAACGGAGCAAAGTTTTCGTTTGTAATCGGTTCAGCCTTAATCTTAAACATATCGTCAACCTCTTTCATTAAAATTACAGCTATAATATATCACAAAACACAGCGCACTTCAACTGCCCTGCGGTTATTTGTTGACTTTTAAGACGCATATTGCTAAAATGAGCTTGAGAGGATGATGAAAATGAAAAAAATAATTGCACTTGCTGCTGTGGCTTTTATGCTTCTTTCCTTTGCGTCATGCAAAATCACTTTTACAAATAAAAAAACCTACACGGGCGATGAAAATATCCACGCGACGGTGAACGGCAATGTTGAAATCACCACACAGGAAATCAAATATTTCAAAAACCGTTTAAGGGCGGATATAATCAACGAGTACGCGAGAGACTACGGCGTTACGGATTTCAGCGACTTCTGGGATAAGGAGTTTGACGGACACACTCCGACCGAAAGCCTTAACGACAGAGCTGTCGAAGAAGCCGCGGACGCGAAGCTGAAGCTCCTGCTGATGCAGGAAAACGGAGTTTATGACGATATTTCGTTTGACGGACTGAAAAGTCGGGCGGAGGCATATAACGCTGAGCATGAAAACGCCGTCGGCACGGTCGGCATAAAAACGATTGACATGGAGAGCTTTTACACCTATTACATTTCCACGGGTGAAATGGAGCTTAAAAATATCCTTGCCGAGGGCGAGCTGAAGCCCACCGAGGAGGAAATCGCCGCGGCGGCGAAGCTACAGCCCGACCTTACCGAAAACGAAATTGTCAGCAGGCTTGTTGATGATAAATATGATTCATATATCGTTGAAAATGTCGATAACAGAACAGTACATATTGAATAATAAATTTTTAAAAATCCCTATTGACTCTTACGCTGCGTAATAGTTTATAATTGGATTTGTCGGGAGGGGATAGCTATGATGACGGTGAACGAGGTCAGCAGGATAACAGGTGTGAGCGCGCGCGCCCTGCATTATTACGATGAAATCGGTCTGCTTAAGCCTGCGGCGGTTACCGAGGCAGGCTACAGGCTTTATGATGACGAAAACCTTAGCCGACTTGAGCAGATTCTGCTTTTCCGTGAGCTTGAGTTCCCTCTCAAAGACATCAGAAAAATCATAACAAGCCCGAATTTTGACAAATCGGATGCGCTCAGGCAGCAGATTGAGCTTCTCACGCTCAAAAAAGAACGCCTTGAAAGGCTGATTGAACTGGCTCAGCGGCTTGAAACAGGAGGAGATATTATGGATTTTAAAGCATTTGACAAAAAGAAAATAAAGGACTATGAGGCGCAGGCTAAAGAAAAATGGGGCGGCACCGAGGCTTTCTACGAATACGAAAAGAAAACCGCCGGTTACACCGCCGAAAAGCAGAACGCTCTTGCGGAAAACATGATGAAAATTTTTGCGGAGTTCGGCGAAATTAAAGACGGAAATCCCGCTTCTTCCGCCGCTCAGACGCTGGTGGAAAAGCTCAGAAATTTCATCACCGATAATTACTACACCTGCACGAAGCCGATTTTAGCAGGTCTCGGCGAGATGTACCGCGCGGGCGGCGAAATGACAGATAATATCGACGCGGCAGGCGGCAAGGGCACAGCGGAGTTTGCCTCGGCGGCAATAAAAGAATACTGCAAATAATTTTATTGTCCCTTTTCCCGCTTTGTTCGTATATAATATTGAAAAAACATTACGGAGGAAAATAAAATGGAGAATATCAGAAAAGAAGCATACGAAATCAATGACAGCGAGCTTGAAGCCACCACGGGCGGCGCGGCTCCTGGCGGGGCGAAATATCCCATCGGTACTCCCGTGCTTGAGACCGAATTTACGCAGGAAATCGGGCAGGACAGCGGCGAGGTAGTTGCCTACGCCTGCTCCGACGGTGGCGAATACACCTACATCGTAAGGTGGAGAATCAAGGGCGAAAAGAAGCACACCGAAAGCGAAATTGAAAAATTTTACAGATGCTGGGATCTTTCACAGTGAGAAAATTTATAGCAATATGCAAAAATGATGTGCAAAACTGACGCATTTAGATGCAGAAAGCGTTTTCTTCGTCCGACGGCGTATGCGATACTCCAAGGACGAAAAAAAGCTTAGAAAAGTAAAATAATATCAACTGAATTATTTAAAAAGCAGCAATTCTGAAAATTCGGATTTATTTTCCGTTATCTCAGAATTGCTTTTTATTTATTCTTTAATTTACTTTTCGTTCTGCGCTAAAGGCGACAGTTTTCTGTTTTCCTTGATTAAATTTAATTTTTATGGTATTGTATTTTTAATGAAATATAAGGAGCGATAAAATGAGCAGAACAATCACAGTAAAAGGCACAGGCAATGTCAGCCTCAAGCCCGACACAACAGTTGTAACAATGACGCTTAAAGCCAAAGATAAAAACTATGAAAAGGCGATGAACGACGCGGCGGGGATTTTTGATAATCTCAAATCTGCGGTCAGGGACTGCGGCTTTGACGAAAAAGAACTGAAAACCACATCATTCAATGTTTATACAGAGTATGACAGCGTTCAGGACGCAAGAGGAAACTACAAAAGTGTTTTCAGCGGCTACTGCTGTGTGAACACCGTGAAGCTTTCGTTTGACTTCGACACAAAACGCCTTTCTCAGGTGCTGAGCGCGGTTGCCTCCTGTATCGCCGAGCCTGATCTGAATATTCAGTTCACCGTCAGGGATAAGGACGCGGCGGCTGACGAGCTTCTTAAAAGCGCGGCTGAAAACGCAAGGCACAAGGCTGAAATTCTCACGGCGGCCTCGGGCGTGAAGCTCGGTCAGCTTGTGGCTGTGAATTACAGCTGGGGCGAAATTGATGTCTATTCAAGAACTGAGTGCGCCATGGACAGAAACTGCTATAAGGCTAAGGCGGCGAGCACAATGGATATGTGCTTTGAGCCCGAGGATATCGAGCTTGATGACACAGTAACCTTTGTGTGGGAAATCTGCGAATGATTTATTAAAAATCTCTTGCCAATAAATCGGATTTGGTTTATATTATATGTAAATAAAGAAAAGGAGATTTTGTTATGAAAACAATGAATCCCGTTCAGCAATCGTATTTCAACCGCAATAAATGGGTATATTCCCTCGGCGGAATCGGCAGAGACCTTGCCTATTCGCTTTACACCTATTTCCTGCTCACATTCATTCTTTATACAAAGGGCGTAACTCCCGCGCAGTTTGCCACAATCAGCATTATCATGGTTATCTGCCGAATCTGGGACGGCATCAACGACCCGATTATGGGCGGAATTATCGAAAACACGCGCTCAAAATTCGGCAAGTTCAAGCCGTGGATTTTTATCGGTGCAATCACCAACGCAATTGTGCTTGTGCTTATCTTTACACTTCCGCTTAAGGGCAACGCATTTGTTGTCGCTTTCGCGTTCCTTTATCTCATCTGGGATATTACATACACCATGAACGATATAGGCTACTGGGGAATGCTTCCGTCCTTAACGAGTGAACCCAGAGAGCGCGACTCCATAACCTCAATGGCAAATCTTTTTGCAGGCTTCGGCACGGTTCTTGCCAACGGACTTATTCCCGTGCTTACAGTCGGCGACAAAGCCATAGGCAACTCGGCGGTTATCGGCTACAGAGTTATAGCTATCGTTATCGGTCTTGTGTTCATCGGCTGTCAGACCTCTGTGTGCATCGGCGTTAAGGAAAAGCCCGTTGCGGCAGAGACGAGCGAAAAAATAGGCTTTAAAAAGATGATGCAGATTATCTTCAACAACAAGCAGGTTCTCTGGACTTCACTCATTCTTCTCTTTGTCAATCTCAGCGGCGCGCTCCTTACGGCATTCGGCACAAACTATATCTACCTTTCCTACGGCTATCAGGGCTCATACGCAACAATCTTTGTTGTTTTCTATGCTGTCGCGTCGGCTCTCAGCTTTGTTATCTATCCGATGATGGCAAAGAAATTCACGAGAAATCAGATTATCAGAATGTCGTTTATCGCAACAATAATCGGCTATATCTGCTTCTTCCTTTCGGGTACATTTATCGGCGACCCGAAGTTGTCATTCATCATCCTTTGCGTTGAGGCTCTGTTTATCGGCCTCGGCTATTCGCTGTTCTATCTTATCGCGGCAATTCTTCTTTCAAACACAATCGAGTACAACGAATACATGACAGGCGAAAGAAACGAAGCACTCATCTTCTCCGTCCGTCCGTTCATGGCGAAGCTTTCAAGCTCCTTACAGCAGGTAATCATCATGGTTGTATATCTCGCTATCGGTCTTACCGAGATAACAAACAAGATTTCCGAAGCGGAAAATCTTGCGATGTCAAACGCGGATGTCTGGACTACGGCATATAAAGAGAACTATATCGCAGATGTGCTTTCGGGCGCGTCGAGCGGAATGACTCTCGCGCTGAGAATCGTCATGGCTGTTCTTCCTGTTGTATTCATGGCTATAGGCTACTATGTAAACATGAAGAAATACATAATCGACGAGGAAAAATACGACGAAATCCTCACAGAACTCAAGAAGAGAAACGGCGGGGAATAATCACTACGGTTTGTCAAAATAAACAATAAAAAACGCTCTCGCGGCTAGGTGCTGTGAGAGCGCTTTTGTTATATGTTACTGTATATTTCTTTCATCGTCTGTGCTTCCTGCGGCAGAGATTTTGCCTTGCCGTCTGGCATGAATTCAAGCGAGCACCAGTGCTCTTTACCGTCAGATGAAATGAGCGTAAAATATTTTCCCCATTCCTTTTTCGCAAGCTTCAGCGGAAGCTTAACCGCAGGCAAAGGCCAGTTGAAAACATGAACATTTGTGAGATACGGCATTATGTTTTGGAGAGCCTTGAGGTTGTATTTACGGCTTCGGTACTCACTCGGCTGCCAGTACATTCTGAGATTTTCTCTGCCCGTCTCTTTCATGAGCTGTAATGCTGAAATAAAATTGTCTGTCAGCGTGTTTATGTGGCACTCAAACGAAACGGTGATGTTTTCCTTTCCCGCCGCCTTTGCGATTTCAATGCACTCACTGACAATCTCTTTTCTTTTCTCTGTACTGATTTTTTTGCTTCCTTTGTTCCCTGCCCATATTCTTATCACGGGCGCGCCGAGGATAACGGCGGTGTCGAGAACTTTTCTGAACTCCTTCATGTAATTTTCACCGTATGTGCCTGCTCTGTAGTATGAGCCGTAGGCGGATGTGAGAAGCCCTGCCTCTTTCATAAGCGAGGCAATTTTTTTCGCGTTGTCGGGGTTATCGGGCGGAACATGAACATCGCCGCCCCATTCAATGCCGTCAAGTCCGCTTTCCTTTGTGATTTTGATAATTTCCTCACAGCTAAGGGAGCGGAAGCTGACGGAAACAAGACCGAATTTCATAATTTCACCTCTTACGCCATGGTTTCAAGCATTTTTTCGCTTACCTCAAACCGGGTGGGCAAGCCCTTTGAAAACGCCTCAAATTCCTCATACATATATTCGCCCATGCGCTGAATTTCATTCCCGATTGAGCCTGCCATGTGCGGAGTGAGAAAAACATTCGGCATGGTGTAAAGCTCGCTTCCCTTTTCGGGCGGCTCAGGGTATGTAACATCAAGCACGGCGCACCGCTGAGGACATTCCTTCAAGGCATCAATCATATCCGCCTCCGCAACCTGCTGACCTCTGCCTGTGTTTATGAAAACGCCGTTTTCGTCCATTCGCTCAAAACAGGCTTTGTCAATCATGTTCACCGTCTGAGGATTGTTCGCAAGGTGGTTTGAAATAACATGACATTTTGCGAAAAGCTCGGGCAGCTCGTTCACTTTTTTTACACCCAGTTTTTCGGCTCTTTCGTCCGACATGAACGGGTCAAAAACAAACACATTCAGCTTGTATTTTCTGAGTGATTCAATGACCATTGTGCCTATCATTCCCGCGCCGATTATGCCTACATTCGTGTTGAAATTGCCCGGGTGCGGTCTGCCGAAATCATGCTCTGTCCATTCACTGCTTCCGCCTCTGTGAAGCGTCTGAAAAAATCCCTTGTTCGCAAGGAGAATTTCAGAAACCGTAGTTTCCGCAACAGGCACTCCGTTTGCTCCCCACGCCGAGAAAATTTTAACTCCTCTGTTCATGAACGGGCGCGCGAAATACTGCACAGTCCCCGCGGCGTAAAACACGGCTTTGAGCTTCGGCAGATATTTTTCGATTTCCTCTTCGCCGAGCTTTGCCATTCCCCATGTAGAAAAGATGTATTCAGCGTCCCGAAGCTCGTGAAGTTCGCTTATGCTTTCTTTTAATTTCTGCTCATCATAAAAGCCTGTGAGCATATCAAGCTCGGCTGACAGTTTAATCCTTGTTTCGTCAGAGTAGGCGTTTTTTATTGCCTGCTCGGTGCCTATGAAAAATCCTTTCGGTTTACTCATTTTTTTACCTCCCGAAAAGTTGTTATTTCTATTGTAATTTAAAGTCGTAAAAATTACAACAACCGAGCCGAAAAATATTGATTTTTTGACAAATAAAATGTATGATATATTTAATTATCCGGAGGCGATTTATTTGAAAAAAATAATTTCTTTGCTCTTGTGTTTCATTATGATTTTTTCGCTCGGCTGTGTTGCTTTTGCGGCGGACTCAACGACATACTACATTGACCCCGCTTCGGGCAGCGACGACAACAGCGGAACTTCACCCGAACAGGCGTGGAAAAGTTTAGATAAAGCAAATCAGACTGTATTTGCGGCAGGGGATAAAATCCTGCTCAAATGCGGCGAAACATTCACGGGAATGTTCGTTTTAAACGGAAGCGGCACACAGGACGCTCCGATTGTCGTTTCTTCCTACGGCGAGGGCGAAAAGCCTGTGATCTGCGCCGACAGCGGCGGCTTTGTCATGATAATTGCAAATGTCAGCAACCGTGTTGTTGAAAATATCGAGTTCACCGCTCCCGACGGCCTCGGTATGTTCATTCTGGCTCACTCAGGTGAGGAGGTCGAAAACATCACCGTCAGAAACTGTTATTTTCACGATATCGCGAGCGGCAGAACGGATACATCGTCAGCCGCGCTTATGATTGACAGCCTTACAGCGGACTCGAAAATACATTCAATTCATCTTGACTCGCTGAAATTCGAAGATGTTTCGTGGGCGATTCACACAAACGGCATAAACGCTGAGGCAGATAAAGATGTTTTTGAAAACCCCGAGAAGAACTACAACACAGATTATCTTTTTGAAAATATCTATGTTAAAAACGCCGTATGCGCGGGAATGGTAATCTCCGCCGTACTCGGCTGTACCGTCAGAAACTGCCGCGTGCTTGACTGCGCCACGGCTCAGGGTGAGGCGTATGCTCCGCTGTGGATAAGGCACTCCAAAAATGTTGTTGTCGA
>JAZUFU010000083.1:0-12664 GCA_045640865.1 Acutalibacteraceae bacterium
CGAAGACCATTTTTCACATCTTTCTGATTGTCCACATCCGAGAAAGTCAGGAACGATTACATGGTGCTTTTCAGAAAGCATTGGCAGGATTGGTGCAAACATTTTTCCGCAAGCGGTATTGCCATGGAGCAGGAGCAGTGGTTTTCCGTTGCCGATTTCTTCATAATAAATCTTTTTTCCTTCATAATGAAAGCTGCTCATACTCATCCCTCCAACAATAAATTCTGATTTGTACGTATCATTAACGGGCATCGTTTCTTATTTCGTCGTGCTGCCAAAGCCGCCGTTTCTTATATCGGTAACATCGTCGTCGTAGGTTATGCCGTACTCCGTGAAAATACCCTGCGCGAAAGCACCGCCCGCTTTAAGCTCGACGGTTTTGTTTTCGTTTGTGTCGTTCATGACCTTGATGAAAATATGCCCCTCGTTGTCGGAATAATAATAGTCGCTGTCAATAATTCCGACGGTGTTGTTGAGCTGAAGCCTGAATTTAAAACCGAGGCCGCTCCTCGGATAAATTTTCAGCACCCAGCCCTCGTCTATCTTGCAGCGAATTCCCGTGGGAATTTTAAGGCTTTCATTCGGGCGGATTGTAAAATCCACAGGCGCAAAAATGTCATACCCTGCCGAGCCCGATGTGGCTCTGCGGGGAATTTTTATCGAATCATAAATCGCTCTGATTTCGTCCTCGCTTCCGCCGAAGGAATCGGCCCAGCTTTCATAAAACTGATTAAAGCTCACTTTTTCAAATTGTGCAACTCTTTTCATTTTCTCACATCCTTGCGAAAGATTATAACATAAATAAACCGAAAATGGAATAGCAAACGGCTGAAAGCAGGTAAAACTTTCAGCCGTTTTGTTTAGATTTTGAAAGCCTCGTCAAGAAGCACCGTTCTGATTTTTACGAGAATTTCGTAAAGCTCTTTTTCGCTGAGCTTTCGGAGTGCCTCCGTCCTTGTATCGATATCAGCGATTTTCTCTGCAACCTCATCGTAGCAGTCGGCGTAAAACTTTATCATTTTAATCGCCGTTTCTGCTTTCAGCGGCTCGCCGAAGTCGGTGTATCTTATGGTGAGGTGGTCGATTTCATCTGCCTGCAAAAACAGGGTTGTACGGTTCTTATTCATACGCACCTCACAGCTTTCTGATGTAATATTTGCATCCGCCCTCAAAATAATCGGGTCGGCGCATTGCTTCCCTGCCCATTAAATCAATGAGCTTCACCGTGTGGGTCTGAATTGTGCCCTCCTCAAAGAGGTCAATCACTCTGCCGCCGCGTAAATCGTCGTGGCAAGACATATTATAGCCGAGCGCCGCGTCCTGCGCCATGGTGATTCCGCAGTATTCGCCCTGCAAATCGCAAAGATGCTCATGACCGAAGAAAATGCCTTTGACATCTCCCCTTTGCAGGCAGGCGGCAAACAGACCGAAATTCATCTCGGTTGTGCCGAGCGTTTCACGCTTTGAGCCTATCGCGCCGCATTCCTCGGGATTACGCGCGACAAGCGAAAACTCGGGCAGAGGAATGTGCATGAACATTACGGCAGGGATTTTCCTGCCCTCCGCTTTTTCAGCCTGCTTTGAGGTGTTATAGTACCACATAACCTGCTCAAAGGTTGGCATCGCGCCGTCCTGCCCATCATTGAAGTGCTCAGGCAGACGGATTCGGGTGTCTTTCGGCAGATTGAATTTATCTATGAGGTCTTCGACAACTCTGTGAGAATCAAGTGCAAAAAGGTTGAACGCCGTCCTTTCGCCGTCAGAGGAACGCACTGGAACACAATAATTTCCCACGCCGTCAAGCTCCTCGCCGCTTTCGTTAAGGCAGCCGTCAATGGACTCATAGACCTTTTCTTCCACAGAAATGTCAAGCCCCATTTCCCTGTCGTGATTGCCGAAAACAGCCGCCCACGGAAGTTTTCTTCTGAGAATCGGCTCAATAATGCTGCTGAAAAATTCTTTAGCCTCCGCGGGAGTATCAGCCTCTATGCACTGGTCGCCGCCGATAAAAACAAGGTCGGGCTTCGTTTCCTCAAGGAGAGCTTCAAGACCGTTTATAACCTTGTAATTATAATCCTCTTTCAGCTTGCTGTTTCTGCCGAGATGGAAGTCGGAAACCATCAGTATTCTGAATTTTCCGTCCTTATTGAATTGAAGTGTCGGTTTCATATTATTTTTCGAGGGACTTCATGAATTCCCATGATTCCTCGCAGGCCTTGAACGGGTCATTGTCAACCCAGTCAATATCCTGCTCATACATAATGTAGGGAATTTCAAGCTCGCAGGCGGCTTCATAGCAGGCTTTAAGGTCAACGATACCCTTGCCCAGAGAAACAAACTTGCGGTAGCCCTGCTCGTCGATTATATAATCCTTGAAGTGGAGAACCTTAACTCTGCCCTTCATTCTGTTGAGGATTTCAACGGGGTCGTTGTCGCCGTAGTGAATCCACGCAACATCGGGAATGAAATTGAAGGTGTCCTTGTCGGTCTTCTCAATGAGCATATCCATGAGCGTGCAGTTCATGTCGCCCAACTTGAAGAACTCAAAAGCGTGGTTATGATAATTGAAAGTCATGCCGTTCTCTTTGAGAGTCTTGCCGATTTCAGCAGCCTTGTCGATAAACTGTTGAACTCTTCTTGAGTTTTCGCGGTTCTCGCTCGGGCATGAGCCTAAGCCGAGAGCGCCGCAGTCAATAATTTTGTGCTCTTTGATAAGTCCTTCAAGGTCGTTTTCCATGCGCTCAAAGCTCTTGTGAGTGATGCAGACCTTCATGTTGTGCTTGTCGAGGATTTCTTTCTGAACCTCGGCGGGAATATCGCCGATGCCTGAAATCTGAACATCGGTAACGCCCATTTTTTCAAGTCTTTCGAGGGTTGTGTCAAAATCCTCAGCAGTCTGAATATGGTCGCGCAGAGTGTAAAGCTGTATGCCCATAATCGGTTTTTTCATAATAATATCCTTCTTTCAAATGCGGTTAACCGCAAAAATTACAAATTAAATTGACTTCAGATACGCGTCAAATGCGCTGAGAAGTCTGTCATTTCGTTTGCCGTTGTCGTCGGGAGCGGAACATCCGTGCCACGCGGCGGCAACTTTCTTTTCGGGTGAAAAGGCAATGCACTGACCTCTCGCGCCCGTTTTGAGAAATATGCCCGTGTCGCGGAACTGAGTGCAGGCAAAATCGTTTTTCTTTGATTCGTCAATCCATTCCTGCGAAACTATCTGCTTTCCGTTGTAGATTCCTCCGCAGGCGTAGGCGTAGCCGAGCTTCGCGCAGTCCTCCGAGCGGGAGAAAAAACCTCCGCCGCAGATGGGATAACCCTGAGGGCAGGTCGCCATTGACCACTGGGCAAAGCCGAGGGGCTTCATGATATTTTCTCTCATGAAAATTATCGCGTTCATGCCGCTTGCTTTGCTGATAACTCTGCCGAGGAGATAATACGACGCGTCGGAATATTTATAAAAAGTTCCCGGCTCGTGCTCAATTTTGATAGAGAAAACATATTTCAGAAAATCGTCGCCGATTTTTTCAATATGCTCGTCCTCATCAACGCCGTATGGAATGTGCTCCATGCCCGTTTTGTGCTGCAAAGTGTAACGGACTGTTACATTGTCCCAGCCGTTTGCGTGAGCCTCGCCCATTTCGTCCTCGGTAAAGAACGATGTAACCTTATCGTCAACGGACATCAGCCCTCTGTCGCAGAGAATGCCGATTGCGGCGGCGACAAAAAATTTGGTTGTGGAGTGCCCGTTGTTGGCGTTGTGGCTGACGGGATTCTGCCATTTCTGCACACCGTCAGCTGAGATTATTGTAGCGTCATACATCGGTGCTTCTTCTTTAAGCACTGCGTCAAAAAATGCGTTCTGCATATTATTTCCTCATTTCCTCGCCGGGGTAGTTTTCCACACAGTCGGCGGAATAAATCATATATGTTTTAACATTCCACGGGTCGTTTTCATCAATATCAACTATTCTGCCTCCGCGGAGGTCGTCATCGCAGTAGCCGTCATAGTTAAGCCCCGCGTCATAGGCAAGCTTCACGCCGCAGTAAGTGCCCTCGTAGTCGTTGATATGGTCATGACCGCAGATAAAGGTCCTGACATCACCGCGCTGAACGAGGGTTGAGAACATACCCGAGTTTATCATGTTGCATCCGCAATGCTCGCGCCTTGTGCCTCTATAGACGGTCTGAGCTACATTTTTATAGCAGAGAATGTACTCGGGCAGCGGCATGTGGCAGACCATAAGACCGGGGATTTTATGCCCCGCGTAATTTTCAAGCTCCTTTGAGGAGTTCCAGTACCACATAAGCTGGTCAAAGCGGAAGGTATCGTAATGAGAGTCAAGCGAGAAATTATCGGGCAGGTAAAGCCACCATCTGTCCTTCTGCAAACCGAATTCGTCGGCAAATTCGCCCGCATTGTCGTGGGAATCAAGTCCCCACACATTATAGACGATTTTTTCGCCGTCTGAGCTTTTAACGGGCAGAACATAGTTGCCCACACCGCTGACATCAGCGGGGCCTCTTTTTGAAAGGCAGTATTCAAAGCTCTCGTAAATTTTTTCCTGCACCTCGTTCGTGATGCCTCTTTCGTCGTCATGTCCGCCGAAAACGTGCGCCCACGGAATTTTTCTATCCTCAATGCAGGGGATAACTTCTTTCAGAAACGCCTCAATGCTTTCGGGGGAATCAGCCGCATCGCCCCACACCGTGTCGCCTAAAATGAGCACAAGGTCGGGCTTAGCGGAGTCGAGAATCGCGGACAGGTCTCTTGTCAGACGGCGGTCAAAATTGACAACACCGTGAAAATCGGAAACGCAGAGGATTCTGAATTTGCCGTTTTTGAATCTGAGTTCTTTTTTTAAGTTTAAATTTTCTTCAAGATATGACATTTTTTCGCCCCGATTATTTTAATTTTTCAATGGCGTTCCTTACGGCGTAATATGACGGCTTGGGCTCGCCGTCCTTTGTAACGATGCCCCAGCGTGTTTCTATCGGGCAGTCGTCCTGACCGCAGATATAGCAGTGAGACGAGTCGGAATAGCAGTAAATTGTCGCACCGCCGACGCATTTCATGTTATAAAATCTCGCAAAAATATCTTTGTAGAACTTCGCCTGTCCCTCGGGAGTATGCTCATAGCCGGGGATTTTGGTTATTCTGGGCATTTCTCTGTAAAGGTGATTTGTAATATCGCTCTTGAAAAGGAGACCGAAAAATCTGCTCTCGTCATTTTCGCAGACCTTTTTGGTGTGATTTTTAAGGCTTTCTGGCAGCTTCTCAACAAAAGAAACAATCTTTTCCTTCGCTTCTTTTTCGCTCGAAACTCCGTATGATTTGAGAATATCAATCTTCTCTTTTTTGGTTTTGGGCTTGCCGCCGCTCATATAGCCGAATTCCTGAATAAGCACGGGCTTTCTCGTCATCGCCCATACAAAGCGGATAAGCATATCAAACATCCACATAAAGCCGGGGAACGCGGCAAAGCAGCCTAAATAAATATCAATGCCCACATAGTCGCAATATTTGACATAGGGCAGGAGCTTATAGTGCAAATCTGCCTGCGGGCCTGCCGAGTTGTAGCCGACGATGATATCCCCTCTTTCGGGATACACAGCCTCAAGCTGAACGCCTATGAATTTCGCCGCCTCGTCCATGTTAAGCGGCAGAGTGAAATGAGGCATACCCATTTCGTTGGTTATCTGAAGCCCCGAGACAAAGCCTTTAAGGTCATTGACAAGGAATTTCGCAATTTTCTGCACCTTTTCTTTGCCGTCAGCCTTGCGGATATCCGCGCCGTGCTCAATATAAGAGTCGGGATAAGGAGTAACAGCCATGACTTTTATGCCGTTGTTTTCATAGCCGCCGGCTCTCTCTTTAAAAGAAAGGTAGCTTTCGCTCAAATTTCCGTCTTTGTCAAACGGGAACGGAATATCAAACCTTACCCAGCCGATGTTGGCTTCCTTTATCTGATTATAATTCTCATTCGGGTGGCAGACTCCGCAGATGAAGCCTTTCTTGCGAAAGGCCTCTGTTTCTTCGTTTGAGTCTGCGATGAAAAATGATTTAATCAGATTTGCAGGCAGGTATTTGAGTCCGTATTTTATCTGTTCTTTAAGGAAAGGTTCCATAAATTACTGCTCGCTTTCAATCATTTCTGACATTTCTTCAATCATTTCGTTCATCTGTTCATTTTCCTGTTCCTTGGCAACAAGCGCGCGGCGCTCGTTAAGCGCAATATACATTCTCTCTCTCTTCTCGCCCTCGAGGTCGTAGAAAATATAGGGAATCATCTTTATGATGTTGGGTATAATGCTGCTTCCGACGAACAGGAAAAATACCTTCTGGTAGATCAGCTTACTCCCCTGCGACCACGGCAGCATCGGTATTGTGGCATCATAGCCCGACCACTTGAACAGAACGATTGTAAGAACAGCGTTAAGAGGCTGAGTTACTTTTGTGATAAGGTCTGTGAGAATGTTGACAGTGCCGTCGGGGCGTTCGCCTGTAACATACTCTGTGTAGTCGTTGATTTCTCTGCCGAGCTCTGCTTCAAATACATTCGCGGGGCCGTTGTTGAGTCCGTTGAGACCATAGAACAGAGCATAAATTCCGATAATCGCCCATTTTTTATCAACAAGATTCCAGCCGCAGATTACCATGCCGATAACGCTGATAAGGTCCCAGATTCTCAGGGCGACAACAGCGCGCTTATTGTTATTTTTAAATATCTTCTGGAAGAACGGGATAAATGTTACGCTGAGAGTGTTGAAAACATTATTGGGCAGGTACGCGATGAATGACGGGATTGAGCCGCCGAAAATTTCCTGCTGAGTAACAACGTCCCATGAGTAGCCGCCGTCGCTCCACCAGCTGACTGAGAAGTTGGCAAGGAAGTTACGCAGAGCGTATTTGTTTTTAAGAACATAGAATATCGACTTTGAAATCGGCGCGGGCTTGGGCTGAAGCACGATTCTTTCCTGGCAGCCGATTGCCATTGCGATATTTGCAAAGCAGCCGATAACCGCGCTGACAGTTGCAAGCACCATGTAAAGAGTTGAAAGGTCAAAGTCAATGTAGCCCTTGTTGTTGAGCTCCATAAGGGGCGGGAAAATGATGTAAATAAGCTGAGAACCAAGCTCGCCTATGTACTCAATAAGAAGACCGACTGTGATTCTGTCTTTGGGATTCGCGCTTTGCAGGGTAACAAGGTTGTTTCGCGGAATTGTGTAAATCGTCGAGAACGTCTCCTGCACAAACAGCATGACAAAAACGAACACAATCTTTTTGGGGTCGTTACCCGAGGAATTGCCTAAGAACATCGCGCCCGAATACAGCAGAGCGGTGCTCAGGAAATAGGGAACGGCAGTGAAAAAGATATAAGGTCTTGCCTTGCCCCAGCGGGTACGGGTTTTATCGTAAGCCGCGCCCATGAGGGGGTTGTTGAGAACGTCGTAAATACTGATAAGCGCAAGAATCGCGGTAACATAAACCATGTCAATCTTAAGAACGTTTACGAAGTAGAGCGTTCTGTAAAGACCGATACTCCATGTCATTTTTGTCGCGAACTGGCCTACCGCGGGGAGTGCCATTTCCTTTGTGGAAAGGACGCTTGTGTGGAACATTTTAACAGCGATATTGCTGTATTTATTAAGTTTTTTATCATCGAGACTTGCGGCGGAGTTTTCCTCTGAGCCAAACACTTTCTCGGAAAAATTCTTCTGCTTCTGTTTCTCACTCATTTAACATTCACCTCACAAGTCGATTTATAAAATTCATCGTCAGACAGGGCATAGACCTTAACAGTACCCTGCGAAACAGCGGTAACAACGCCGTTTTCATCGACAGTCGCTATGGATTCATCTTCCGTGAACCATTTAACCGTCTGAACAGTTGCATTCTTGGGTGAAACGGCAACGCTCAAGGTCTCGGTTTCGCCGACATTCAAGCTCAGCTTTTTATCAGAAACCTTAATTGATTCAACAGATTTTCTGACATATACCTTGCAGGTATCGGAGTAGGTCTTTCCGCCGAAATCAAATGAAGCGGTTACGGTTGCCTCGCCTGCTTCTGCGCCAGCCTTGAAATAACCCTCGTTATCAATGGTGAGAATGTTCTCGTCCGAGCTTTCCCATTTAACGTCGTATTTAAGCGGGTCGTCGCAGGTGATAGTCGCAAGAAGATTGTCGCTCTTTTTAGGCTCAACGGTCATTTTCTTATCTGAAAGCACAACCGACGGCCATGTGAAGTTGTAGAAATCCGTCTTGCTCATGTTGAATGAGGTGTTGAATTTGCCCGCGTCCTTATAAACATCTTTGAACGCCGCGTCAGCCTCAATACTCATGTCTCTTCTGTACTCAAGAGCGTTGATTTCGTCTGTAAGACGGTTAACTCTGAATGTAACGGTGAGAAGTTCATTGTCAATTTTAAGATTATTTACATCGAGCTTTTTGAGCGTTTCCTCGCCCATAAGGGCAATTGCTTCTTTGCCCTCTTTCGGCTCAAAGTTGCTCTTTACAACGCTGTCGCTGTCTTTGAGCGTGAGCGTAATGGTGTATTCGTCGCGGTACTGCATATTGTAGGGATTTTCACTGCCGCAGGCATCGCACTTGTCGAGAGGCTCTTCGCTCTCTTCACCGCAGGAAGCGCATTTATAATAAATATAGCCGCAATTAAAATCCTCAACATCGGCGGCGGTGATTACGGGCTTTCTGAGGAGATTATCAAAGCCTTTGAAGTAATCCGCATTTTCATGCGCCGCGTTTTCGCTCAGAGTGTCTGTAAAAGCCTCGTTCAGATATGAAAGCGAGCTTTTAAGCTGGTCTGAACCGTCTGTTTCAATTGTATCGCCGTCAATTTCATACTCCGAGTAGCTTTCAAAGCAGGGCTTATCTTTCAGAGCCTTGTCAATCGCTTTGTTGAGAAATGCCAATGCTTCGTCCTTCGTTTCAGGAGCGGCCGAAAGTCCCTCAACCGTTTCCGAAGGAGGCATTGTGCCCTCCATGGCAAGGACATTGTTAAGTCCCCAGATGAAGCCGACAACGAATGTAATAATAAGAATAGCCACAACCGCTATTGTGAGAAGCGTTACTTTATCAATCTTCTTTTTCGCTTTCGTCATCGCTTTCACCTCCCTGAGAATATTTCTCTTTGTATGCTCTTTCTTCCTTGGCGATTTCTTCGTCAATCGCTCTTGTTGCCGCCGTTTCAATAACGGGCTGGGGCAGGTCGTCAATTGAAATCTCGCCTGCTTTTACCTTTTTGTAAATCTCGGCTCTTTCAACCATTCCCTCGTCATATTCAACATCAATGCCCTTAATGCTGAGTATGAGATTTATTGCAAGCACAACGCCGAACATTATGATAACGGCAATCATTCCGAATCCGTTTTTGCCGCTGATAACAGGCGAAGCCTTTGAAGCGGAAACGAACACAGCCGTCAGAATTATGGAAACTATGCCGCTTACGATGCCGAGGCCTGCGCATACGCTCGTAATCTTCTGCATATTTTTAACGCTTATGAAGCAGAGAATTGATGTCAGCAGCACAAGCACCGCAAACAAAGCCACCGCCACAAACGCAAACAGCGCAAGCTGAAGCTTCGAGAACTCCGCGCCCGCAAATGACGAACCTGTCATGGACATGATGTAATTTAAATCGCCTGTTGTAAAGAGATTCACAAGCCCGATTATGCTAAGCGGAATCTCCGTCGCCTTATAGGGCAGGTCAATCTGCGCGCTTCCCGCAGGGATAAGCATGGCAGCAGCAGGCAGCAGCATTACAATAAGCCTTGCGATAGTCATTTTTGAGCCTATAAATGCGGTTTTAAGTCTTCTGATTTTGCAAAGAATACCCGCCTGTGAAAGCTCCGCGATTTTGGCTTCTCTGTAGAAATTCTCCTCAAAGCCGTAAAAGCGCATATTGACCTTGCACTTGGGGCAGTATTGGGAAATATCGGTTATTTTTAATTTATAACCGCATTTCGGGCAATTTGCCATTGTTTATTCCTCCTCTGTCAGCGGATTATACCAAATCGAAATGATACTCAGCATTTTTGTACCATTTATTTGTCATAAAGTTTCTCGGTCTTATAACAACCTCGTTGTCATAAACCTCAAGCTGCATACCTGTTGCAGACCACGGCGTGCCGAACATATTGATAATTCCGTATGTGGGAAGATTTATGTATGTAACGCCGTTTACCTGGTCAACATTTGAAAGGTCATAATATTTCTCAACAGCCTTGCTCTTTATGCCTGCGTGCATATGACCGCTGATGTAGAAAACATTTTTATATTTCTCAAAGATTTCCTTAACGGGGTTATCCTCAAGGTCGATTCCGCTGTCGGGCCAGATAACCTGTTCGCCGTTGATGTCGTCAATCGGCCAATGGCTGCAAACGAAAACAGGCTTTCCGTCCGCCGAAGCAAGCTCCTTATCGAGGAACGCGAGCTGCTCCGCGCCTAAATCCATGCCGTCCCAGTGTCCGCCGTCATAGACAATATCGCCGAGGATAATGAACTTGTAGCCGTTGACCGTTGTGGAGTAGTAATTGTCCTCGTGGTTCGTGCCCATGTATTCATTATTGTATTTTATGAAATTAGCCTTTGCTTCTTCTCTTGTGATATCTGTTTTGTCTCTGTCGCCTGCATGGCCGATGTCGTGGTTGCCCGCGGCGCTGATTACGGGAGCAGGGCTGTACTCTTTGATAATCTCAAAATATTTCGCAAGCGACGGCTCGTCGGCATAGTTTGTCAGGTCGCCCGCAACGAGAACGGCGTCAATGTCGATATCAGCCTTCTGAAGATTTTTAAGTCCTCTTTTAAGGAACCACTGACGGAAAAGCTCCTTTTCCTCAAGGTGTGTGTCCGAAATCATTTCAACAACAAGCTTGCAGTCGTCGCCCTTTGTGTTGATGACAGGCAGCTCAATGCCCGCATAGGGGAAAGCCGTCATAACAAATGACATTAAAAATGCAAGAAAATTTGTGAAAATTGCTTTTACAACGCTCATAAAGAACATCTCCTTTGTGATTAAATTAGAATAAATCATTATAATTATAGTTTTTTTTGTCGCAATTTGCAATATTATAATAACAATAAGTCAAAATAAATCTAATAATTTAAGATTAAGTAAAATTCTGACCATGTTTTAAATCAGACGCATTTTTGCCGTGCTTTTAATTCAACAAATAATTTATACGGTTTTTGTGCAGATTTGCTAAATTTGTCTGAAAACAAAATAAAATTATATCATCATTTTAAAACGCAATTGACTTTTTTGCCGTTATCGTATTATACTGTAAATAACTCAAAAACAAAATTTGTCCAAAAGGCAGAGTGATATTATGGCATTTATCAGAAACAGAAATGAAGAAAGAACAGGCTATCAGGCAAGCGCGAGGCTATTTGACGCTATCGACAATCAGTGCGACTTCGTCATGGTCTATGGACTCAACGACTCAGCACCCGAAAGGATTGCAGAATACAGGGCGCAAGGCTATGTCATTCACTTTATGACAGGCATCGCCTGGGGCGGATATACCGATTATCTCTACGGAAAATATGACGGCACCGACCACTGGGACGAGGCTCAGACAGACCGCGACGGCAACATCATCGCCCACGGCAAGGACTGCCCGTACATGGTGCCGACCGTTTCGTTCGCCGACTACATAACCAACAAGCTCAAGCCGATTGTTGATGCGGGCGTTGAGGCTATCCATGTAGAGGAGCCCGAATTCTGGGACAGAGCGGGCTATTCCGAGGCTTTCAAGCGCGAATACAGAACATTCTACGGCACGGAGTGGACCCCTCCCCACGAAAGCGCGGACGCGAGATACAAATGCGCGCGTCTTAAAGCGTACCTCTACACACGCACCATTGACAGGGTAAGCTCGGGCATCAAGGAATACGCGCTGAGAAAATACAACAAACCGATAAGATTTTACATTCCCACCCACAGCATTCTTAACTACACTCAGTGGAAAATCGTAAGTCCCGAGGGCAAGCTCTCCGATATTCCGTGCGTTGACGGCTGTATCGCTCAGGTATGGACGGGAACGGCGAGAGAAAAGAACTGGTTCAACGGCGAATTCAAAGAGCGCACCTTTGAGACGGCGTATCTTGAATACGGCGTTATGCAGGAGCTTGTAAAGGGAACGGGCAGAAAGATGTGGTTTCTCCACGACCCGATTGAGGACAACCCGATTTTCGACTGGAACGACTACCGCACAAATTATTTCTGCACCGTTGCGGCTTCTCTGCTCCATCCGCTTATAAATACTTATGAAATCTGCCCGTGGCCTAACCGCGTTTTCACGGGACTTTATCCGAAAAATTCACCCGAGGCGGTAACGATTCCCGAGGAATACGCTACCATACTCAATAACACCTTCAATACCCTCGGTACTGTTGAAAACTGCGAGGAAAAAGGACTTAAAATCGGTGTGCTCATGGGCGACTGTCAGCTTTATCAGAGAGAGTATCCCGACAGCGAATTCACTGAGCAGGCAAAACGTGAAACAGGCACTGTTCTGCGTGACGACCCTGCCGTTGTGGAAAAATTCAGAAACGAGCTTTTCAAAGAAGAGAATCCTGACAGAGAACTTCTTTTGAAATATATGTCCGCTTCGGCATTTCCGGGGTTCTATTCTCTTGCGCT
>JAZUFU010000084.1:0-29261 GCA_045640865.1 Acutalibacteraceae bacterium
GTTTTTTCGCGTATTTTTTCACGCAGATAGCACGGGAAATCCGCGCTGACAAGGCTGTTGCAGCCCTGCAAAGACTCTGAATGAGACGCAAAATTGAGGAAATAAATTTCTCTCGTGCCGTCCTCGGGAACAAAGCGCAGACGGGTGAGATTTTTGGAATAAACCTCGGGAAGTCTTATGTCCTCCTGCATATCGGGGACTTCAACTCTGCCGAGATAGAGTTTGCCGTCGCGGCGGTCCTCGTAAGCATCAAGAGCCGCTTTTTTGACCGCATCGGTAAGAATTTCCATAAACTTCGGATCCTTGCCCGAGAACGGAAGTCTGCCCCAGATACCCATGGTGTCGATTCCCGCGTGATTGTGCGTGCAGAAAAGCGAAATCGCGCGGCAGCCGCTCAGGCGTTTAAAATCCGAAAGAGTTTCTTTGATTTTATTTACATCTTTATTAAGAAGTCCGACCGCATCAAGAGAAATGAAGAGCATACCGCCGTGCCCCGAGTTGTCGTCAAGCCACAGGGCGTGGGCATACTGAGGGTCGATAACTCCCTTTGCGGGGTTGTTTTCGCCGTAGCCTGCTATGTAATAGGTGCGCTTGTCAATATCGTCGGGGAGCATGACCGCCTTGCCGAAGCCTGCGGTGAAAAACTCGCCCTTCGCCTCGGGAACATAGTCAAATTTGCCGTCCTCAATAGGCGGCGTAACTTTTTTGTCCGCCTTTTTCTGACCGAGCGCAACAATGCCATTTAATGCTTTTGATACCATTTCGTCAAGATTTTTCATAGCTTTTCTCCTTTGAATTTATTTGTATGAGAAGCCTGCATTTTTATTGTAAACGATAAATCAGATATTTGCAATAATATTTTTTGCGAAGTCGTTTCTCTTTATCTGCGGATTTATTTTTTCGCCGTTCACAAACACATTTTCGACCGTTATATTTTCAATCGGATGCGTTTCGTCGCCGCCCTCAAAAAGAGCAACGGGCATCGGCACTTCATCGTCCTTTATTATGCGGATATTTTTATATTTTATATCGTGAACATGACCGAGTATATTGTCGTCCGACCACACACCGCAGTACATCCAGTCCTTGATAAACGCGTCGTGTGCGGGCACATCACCTGCGTCATATACCATGTCGTCCGTCTGCTGATATTCATTTTTCTGGTCATATTTTGAATACTCAATGTTTATGTTTTCATACGAAACATCGTGAATTTCCGCTCTGTCGCCGCTGTGAATTCTCATGGCTCCCTGGTCGGTGCGGATGATATTGCAGTTTCTGAAAACTATGTTCTTATACTCATCGGCAACGGTTTCCGCGCCGATTTCAAGCGCACCGCCCCAGTCGCACCATATAACGCAGTCCTCAACCAGAATGTTTTCGAGGTTCATTTTTTCTATCTCTTTTTTGCTGTCAAGACGCAGACCTTTGAGCACAATGCTGTCGTCAAATGTACGCAGAAAACATGATGAAACATGAACATTCTGACTGTTTACAAAGTCAAAGCCGTCGGAATTATATCGCCACATACCGATTACTTTCACATTTCTGAAATCAACACCGACGCAGTTAATTGACGTAACCGTCCACATACACGCGTCGCGCAGGATAACGCCGTCAAGCGTAACATTTCTGCACCTCAAAAAGTTTATCAGTCCGTCTTTGCCGATTTCGCAGTTGCCCGTGCTTCTTTTAACCTTTGAGCCGTCGAGTATGCCTCTGCCGAAAATTCTGATGTTTTCGCTGTCCGCGCTGTCGATTTCGCCATAGACAATCGCGTCCGCGCCGATGTAAACGCTCTCGTTACTCTTGAGGTGAAGCCTGCCGATGTCATAAACACCGCCTTCAAATTTATATGTTGCGTTTTCAGTGTCAAAGCTCTCTTTGGGGTTAGCGAAAATATGGAGAATATTGTGCCTGCCATCAACCTCAAGGGTGTATTGACCTGCCTTTTTAATTGTGAAATAAACCGTATCGCCGAGCACCTCGTAGTCAATATTTTCACTCAGCGGACGGATTGAAATATCCAAAGGTCTTCGCGCGAGCTTCACGCAGATGTCAACGGGTGAATCCATATCAAAAGAGATAAACGAATCAACCTCGGTCTGCTCAATCGGACGCTGATGCCCGGGCCAGACGGTGTTGAACGGAATTTTTGACACTCTGCATTTATGGCATTTAACTTCTCTGCCGTCAACGGTTACTCTGTAGTCCGTCTTTTCGCCCCGGTCGTCATTGAATGAGGGCACAACGGGAGCGGAAAGCACGCCTGTTTTTTCAATCGCGTCAAAAATAATTTCAGCTATCGCTTTCATTCCCTTGTCTGACGGGTGAGCCGCAACGCCGCTGTGTTCATATTCGCCGATTGCTTCATATTCCTCACCCTGAATTGATTTAAGAGAAACAAAATTCACACCGCATTTTTCGGCGGAATCCTTTGTAATCTGCTCAATCTTCGGCTGTTTCCAGAAGCTCGACACAACAAAAACCTGAGAAGCCTTAAAGCAGTCAATGAGCAAAGGAAAATACTTCGCGAATTCGTCCGCTTTTTCGTCAGAAACATTTTCGCCGATTCTGATAATTGCTATATCCGCACCGAAGCTGCTCAGAGCTTTGAGCGTTTCAACGCTCTCGGCGCAGGGATTGACTTCAATCAGCGAAATATTTTCAGCCTTGCAGATAATGTGCTTGCCTCTTTCCTCGAGCATTCTGCAAAGCACATGAACATAATCGTTTTCGGGGCAGGACGCCGCCATTCCGTAATCGCCGTCCCAGCCTATCTCGGTTTTAGGCTGATGCCTTGTTATGCTGTTGCCCATAAAAAGAATTTTCATAAGTTTTCCTCCGTCAGTTTGTCGATAATCAACTCAATAATAAACACCGCCGACCAGCCGAAATGAATTGCGCCGAGGCCTTCGCCGCTTTTTGAATCGTAATATTCAAAAATGTCGCGCTTTTCATTAAAGGCAAAGTCGAGCACGGTTTCGCGGATTTCACGAGCTGTGTTGTCATAACCGTATTTTTTCAGCCCGTTCACGGCAAAATAAAGATAATTCAGCCACACGGGGCCGCGCCAGTAATCTGATGACGAATACTTCGGGCTGTCGTATGCCACCGTCGGCATGGCAGGGTAAAATTTATTGCGGTCAGCGGCACAGACGGCGATTTTCTCCACCTGTTTTTCTGACGCACAGCCTGCAAACAGCGGCACAAATGAAGCGGAGGTTATCACATCTGAAAATTCTCCGTTTGTCCTGTCAATGTCAATATACATTCCCGCTTCGTCGTTCCATAAAACGGCGTGTATTTTTTCTTTAAGCTCAGCACTTTTTTCGTGCCATTTTTCCGCTTCAATGGTTTCTTCAAGCTCTGTCGCCATGAACTCCAGCGCGTTATAAAACATAACCATAAATCCGTTGAGGTCGGCAGCGAGCCACTCCGAGTTTTTGTCGTCCCACCTCGGGGAGTTATCCATGCCCGACTCCCACTTCACATGGGTTATGTAATCATCGTCTTTTTTCGCGTCGTAGTGAAAAAGTCTGTATTTTTCGTCATATCTCTGAGTGCGCCAGAACTGCTCGTTGAGCTTATATTTTTCATAGGCGTTTTTCAGCTTTTCTTTATTCGGCGAGCGTTTATAAACCTCAATGAATGCCCACGGAAAAACAGGCGGCTTTGAGTAGGTATCCTTGCGTTCTCCGCTCTGATAAATCACATCAGGGAACATTCCGTCGGGAAGCTGACAGCTGAAAAATATTCCGAACTGCTCAAAGGCAAGCTCCGTGTCAAAATGAGAAAGACCGATCGCGTGAAAAGCGGTGTCCCAGTTCCATATACCCTTGTACTCCCTCGGGCTCGGAAGGATTCCGCAAAGCTCTCCCCAGGACTCGTCCGTACCCTCAATAAGGTTATCGGTCAGCACAGCCGAGGCTCTTTTCAGAAGCTCAAAGTCCCGCAAGCTCAACTTGCTTTTAACGCTGTCAAGCCACAATTTTCTTTTGTTTTCAGCTTCTCTGATTTTATCCACAAAACCACCGCCTTTGTTTCTCACGGGCATTATAACATACGAAAATTTAATAATCAATAAATATAAATGACGATAAATTTTCACATTTATTTTTTTGTAATTGATTTTGCCGATGAATTATGATAAACTTATAAAAAAGATTTCAGGATGATTTTATGAAAGAAAGAATACACTGGATTGATATTGCAAAAGGAATAGCAATTATCTGCGTCTTTCTCGGTCATACAATTACAACCGAGGGCGTGCTTTCCTCGTTTATATATCTTTTTCATATGCCGCTGTTCTTCATGCTTTCGGGTTACTGCTTCTCTGCCAAAAGAGATTTCGGCCCGTTCGTTTTAAACAAGCTGAAAACTGTCATCCTGCCGATATTCACGCTCGGACTTACGGGTTCTGTTCTTACCGCGCTTGCAGCCGTATTCATTCAGCATCAGAGCGTTGACTGGAAATGGGTTTTTCTCAACCCGATTGTTCAGTATAAAGAGCACAGCCTGCTGTGGTATCTCGCGTCGCTTTTTGTGGCAATAATTATTTTTTATGTCATAGTCAAGCTCACCAAAGACAAGCCCGTGCCGATTATTTTAATATCTCTCGGGCTTGGAATAATATCTTACGCCGTGATAGAAATTTTCGGCATCACCCTGCCGTGGGATATTCTCACTTCACTCATCGCGCTGACATTTATCGCTATCGGCTATCTGATTAAAAAATGTGATTTTACAGATAAGCTGAGCCGTCCGTGGATTCTTCCCGTATCACTCGCCGTATGCGCGGGCGCAGGATATCTGAATATCCGCTTTTTCGGCGGCTCTGAAATGCACACACAGCAGTTCGGGAATCTCTTACTGTTTTATGTTTCGGCCATAGCGGGCTGCATTATGGTAATGTCGTTCTCGGCTGTTGTAATTAAAAAATCAAAGGTGCTTGAATATTTCGGCAGAAACACACTGATTTTTTACGCCCTTGAGCCGATACAGTATTTCGTAAACTTTGCGCTTAAAACAGCTGACGGAGTGATTCACTTTACTTCCTCACATCTTTTATCTTTCGCGGCAACTATTATCGCCGTGGCGATTATATGCCTGCTCAGCTCGGCAGCGGCTTATATCATCAACCGCTTCCTGCCGTTCCTCATCGGTAAGCCTTACAATAAAAAAAGCCCGGCATAAAACCGAGCTTAATTATAGATTTTATTCAGCTTTATTGTCAGCGGCGTTTTCGATTTCCGCAAGAGCTTCGCCGTCAGCAGCCTCGCCTGCTTCAGGCTTTTTGTGCCTGTGGATAACGAAACGGTTGAGCGGATAAGTCCAGAGAGTGGGAATCGTCATGCCGATAACCTTGATGATAAGGTCGCAGAGATTGCCTTCGAGTCCTTTATTTGCGGCGAAGGTTGTCATTGCGGAGCCTATCCAGCCATTTGCAAAGATTGTGAAAACAACCATTATAACATAAAGCGTCGTGCTCAGCGCAACATTTGAGTCCGCCTTGAATGTGATTTTGCGGTTCATGATGAACGCGATTGCGTAGCCGATTGTTGTTGATATGATGAACGCAAAAAGATAACCCTTTGATGTTACGCCTATCATGTTAAGCGTGGGGTTTGTAATCGGCACTTTGGTAAGACCTTTGAACACAACATTCAGCAGGAGCATATGAACGCCCAGCTCAACAAGTGAGGAGCTTGCACCCGCAAAGGTAAATTTGATGAACTTCCACAGCTCCTTATATTTTTCGGTGAAGCTGCCTTCTTTTTTTACTTTATCACTCATAAAAAAACTCCTTTTCAAAGTATATTCCAATTATAAAACAATTATTATTTTTCGTCAATACTTAATTAAACAGTTTAAAATATTTATAGGAGAGAAAACATGAAAACTTTAAAATTCAACGAAAACGGCAAATTCAGAATTTTACAGATTTCGGATTTGCAGGACACAAAAGCCACATCGGTTGACACGCTTCAGTTCCTTGAGGCGGCAATTCCCGAAGTTAAGCCAGATCTCATTGTTTTAACAGGCGACCAGCTCGATGTTGTAGGTCTGTGGGGCAAGGGCGATACGCTCAAAAAGAATGTACGCAAGGCTATTGATGGCATCATGGCTCCGATTAAGGCGTCGGGAATTCCTTTCCTTGTAACCTTCGGCAATCACGACTGCCAGACAGGCATGCCCAACGCTGAGCAGGCGGAAATCTACGCTGAAATCGAAAACTGTATCTGCTTTGATGACCTCAACGACGGCAGACCCAACGCAGGCACATACAATCAGCTCATCATGTCTTCTGACGGCACAAAGCCTGCTATGAACATTTACATGGTTGACTCAAATTCCGCTCATCCAACGGCTGTCGGCGGCTATGACCAGGTTCATCCTGAGCAGATTGAATGGTGCGCTAAGAAGAGTGCTGAGCTTAAAGCGGAAAACGGCGGCAAGCCCGTTCCGTCAATCGTTTTCCAGCATATTCCCGTGTGGGATATTTACAATGTTCTCAAAGAAGTACCCAAGGGCACAAAGGGCGCGCTTGCAGGCTTCAGAAGCAGAAAGGGCAAGTATTTTGCTCTTGACGAAGAAAAAGTATGGCAGACAGGCACTTTCGGCGAAGTTCCTGCTGTTCCCGAGGAGGACGGCCCTCAGTTTGAGGAAATCCTGAAGCAGGGCGATGTTTTCGCAATGTATTTCGGTCATGACCACTACAACAGCTTCGCGGGCAAGTACAAGGGCGTTGATTTAGGCTACTGCCCCGGCGCAGGCTACAACACCTACGGTCTCAATCCGCGCGGAATGAGAGTTTTTGACTTTGATGAAAACGATGTTGAAAGATACGAGACAAAGGTACTTCGTGTTGACGATTTCTACAAAAAGCCGCTTTATCAGCCCGTCAAGAATTTTGTTTATATCAACGCTCCGTCGAGCTTTGACGCCGCAATTCCGTTTATACTCAAGGTGCTTCCGTTTGTTATCGCCATTATCGTCGCTTCCGTGCTTCTTCACAAGATTATTCCGACAGGCGTTAATATTTTCTGGCTCTGCATTGCCGCTTTTGCCGCGTGCTACGGACTGTTTTCACTCATCAGAAACAATGTTGAAAGGAAAAAACTGCTTTCAAAGTTCAATAAATAAGGAGATTTAAAATGGAATTTTTCACATCAGACTGGCTGCTGACCTTTGACATGGAGGTCTATAAGCTGGTGGAAAAGCTGTGGCTTGCCAACCCCACAGCGGCAAAAATCATGGACCTTTTCTGGACGTCAATCACGCATCTCGGCGACGAGGGTATTTTCTGCATCGTTGTCGGTCTTATACTCTGCATTTTCAAAAAGACGAGAAAGTTAGGCTTTGCTGCTCTTATCGCTCTCGGCTTCGCGTCAGTTATGAACAGCATCGTTCTCAAGGATTTGTTTGACCGCGCCCGTCCTTACATCATGGATGCGTCCTACTGGAAAAATGTTGCGACAGACGGCTGGGTTTACACAATGCCGTTTGAGAGCCTTAAAGAGAACTCTGTATCGTTCCCCTCAGGTCATACCGCGTCATCATTCGCGTTCGCCACGGGTATTTTTTACATCGACAAGAAAAAGGGGATTTTCCCGCTCATTCTTGCGGCGCTTATCGGATTTTCGAGAATTTATATCCATGTTCACTATCCGTCAGACGTTCTCGGCGGCGTAATAACAGGTATTGTTTTCGGTCTGATTGCCTGCGTAATCGCGTTTAAAGTTTTCGGCAAGCTGCTCGACAGAATCAACGAAAAGCTCAATTACAAGCTCTTCCCCGAGGACAAGCCGAAAGAGCCCGTTATTGCGGAAGATGTCCGTGAGATAACAGAATAAAACAGCAAAAAAATCAGCAGTATGGTTGTTCGCCATACTGCTTTTTAATTTCGGGGTATCACGGTTCAGATTTAATTTATTATGTGCTCGATACGGAAATGCTGATGTGATTTTTAACGGGTTATTCGTGAATGACTCCTACAACTGTCGCCCGAAAAATTACCGTAAATCCACAGGCGATTGATAATCGCCCCTACTACCTTGTAACAGCTAAAACTTTTAAAAATACACATCGTCTGATTTCGCCATGCTGCGTTTTCCTCCTTGAAGGGCGTCAGCCCGTCGGCGTCGTCAGCCTTGCCTGACAAAATCATACTTGCGCCTTTTTATAAACTTTTAACTGTTACAAGGTACTACAACAAAATATGAACTATTTTCAAATTCAGCTTGTAGGGGACGCCCCCCCCGGCGTCCCGCTATGGAATCAGCGCAGAAAAAAGACCGGGGACAAGCCCCGGCACTACAATGATTAAATTTTTTCAAAACTTCCGCATCGAGTACACAGCCTTAATTTTCTAACCGTAATATCTCTGATTAAAGATGTGCAGATGCCGTGATTAAGACAATCTCAAAGTTTTCGCATCGTCCTCACAGCTTCAAAATTCCAACCGTGGTAGCCCGACTTTAAAAACCGCGGATTTTGAGGATAACTTCCTTGCAGTCCTTTTCATCCATGACCTTCGGAACGGGATAAAGGGGATTGCCCTCTTTGAGTGCTCTTTCAACAAGAGTGGGGATATCCTCATCCTTGATGAAATCGAAATGCTCAGGAATATTCATGTTCTTATTCATCTCTTTAACCTTTGCGATGAAAAGCTTTGCCTTTTCCTCGGTTGACTGACCTGCGGTGGTAATACCTGCCTTGTCAGCAAGCTGAGCGAGACGAACGTATGCGCTCTCGCCGAAATATTCAAGAACATAGGGAAGAATAACTGCGTTCGCAAGGCCGTGAGGTGTGCCGTACATACCGCCGAGATTGTGGGCGATTGCGTGAACATAACCTACATAAGCTCTTGTGAAAGCCATGCCTGCGTAGTATGACGCAACGAGCATATTGAGTCTGCCTTCAACATCCTTGCCGTTTTCATAAACCTTTTCGAGGTTTTCAAAGATGAGCTTTGTCGCGTCCTCAGCGTACTTCTCAGTTGCGGCAACATTTGAAAGACCGATGTATGCTTCAACCGCATGAGTAAGAGCGTCCATACCTGTTGTTGAGGTAATGTGAGGGGGAAGACCTAATGTAAGCTCGGGGTCGAGTACAGCGTACTTCGGGCGGAGCTTCGGGTCGTTGATAGCGTTTTTCTCGTGAGTTTCGGGGTTTGAAACAACCGCCGCAAGGGTGGTCTCTGAGCCTGTGCCCGCTGTTGTGGGAACAGCAAAGAACGGGGGAAGCTTATGACGGATTTTAAGCTGACCTCTCATATCGACAACCTGCTTGTTGGGGTTGGAAACTCTTGCGCCTGCCGCCTTTGCGCAGTCCATGGGTGAGCCGCCGCCGAAAGCGATAATGCCTTCACAGCCGTTCTTGAGGTAAAGTCTGCGTGCTTCCTCAATATTGTCGATTGTGGGGTTGGGCTGAACACCGTCATATACAGTGTATTTAATTTCCTGCGCGTCAAGAGCCTCAAACATTCCGTCAAGAAGATGAAGACCTGTAAGGCCTTTATCTGTTACAACAAGAACATTGTTGATGCCCTTTGATTTTACGAGTGCGGGAAGCTCTTTAACTGCGCCTGCGCCTTTGAGAAGCTGAGGTTCGCTCCAGTCAAAGAAACATTCGGCAATCATAAAAGCTTTCTGATACGCTCTGTAATACGCGAGTTTTGCTTTACTTACCATAGTGAAAACACCTTTCCATATATTATCTTTATTATTTTACAAAAAAACAAAATAATTTACAAGGGGTTTAAACAAAAAACACGGCATAAATTTAATTATACCGTGTTTAACATCATTTTATTTTATTCGTCCTCGTCTTCCTCGTCCTCAGGAACGGGAAGAATCTCAACCTTGACCTTTTCTATTCGTCTTTCATCTACGCTGATAACGGTAAACTTGAGATTTTTATATTCCACCTCGTATGTTTCGCCCTCTTTGGGGAGGAAGCCGAGCTCTTTGATGATGAAGCCCGCAAGGGTGTCGTAGCTTCCCTCGGGCAGGTCAACGCCTGTCAGCTCGTTTATCTCCTCAATGTTGGTTATGCCGTCAATGGTGAATGTGGTTTCGTTGATTTTGGAGATTTCGTCCTCCTCATCGTCATATTCGTCCTGAATATTGCCCATAATCGCCTCAACAACATCTTCAAGGGTAACAATGCCTGCCGTACCGCCGTATTCATCAACAACAACAGCCATCTGAGTGTGGCACGCGGTCATTTCTTTAAACAGGTCGCCGCATATTTTGGACTCGGGAACATACATCGGCTCGCGCATAATATCGCGCAGAGTCTTTTCGGGCAGCTCCTTGCCGACATATTCAAGCAAATCCTTAACATAGATAATTCCGATTATATTGTCCTGGTCATCCTCAAAAACAGGAATTCTCGAATAACCGTCCTCTATGGCCTTTTCCACAACCTCGTCAAGGGAATCGTTGACCTCAAGAGCAACCATGTCTGTTCTGTGAGTCATGATATCGCCTGCGTCAAGGTCGTCAAACTCAAAGATATTGTTTATCATTTCTTTCTGCACGTCTTCAATAACGCCCTTTTCGCCGCCGACATCAACCATCATTCGGATTTCCTCCTCGGTAACGGTTTCTTCGTCCGCGTGGGGGTTAAAGCCGAGAATCCTTACAACCGCGTTGGTTGAAAGGGCAAGCACCTTGACAAGAGGGCTGAAAACCTTTGAAAAGAACAGCAGAATGTTCACGATTTTGAATGAGATTTTTTCGGGAATCTGCATGGCGATTTTTTTAGGCACAAGCTCACCTAAAACAAGTGAGAAATATGACATGATTATTGTAACCGCCACAACCGAAAAGCCGCTGATAACGCTCGCGCCGACCGCCTTAACGGGCGTCTGCATAAGCCTGTCCGTTATCATCTGAGCAAAGGTTGTCGATGCCGAAGCAGATGTCAGGAATCCCGCAAGGGTAACGCCAATCTGAATGGTTGAGAGGAACTTTGACGAATTCTCTGTGAGCTTCACAATTTTTTTGGCTTTTTTGTTGCCTTCCTCTGCCATTTTTTCAATTTTGTTGTCGTTAAGCGATATAACCGCCAGCTCGCTCATTGCAAAAAACGCGTTGACAAGAATAAGTATAAACAGTATCGCTATTTTGAGTATTAGACCGCCGGGGCCGTCTTCCATAAAAGAATCTCTCCTTTCAAATTAAAACAACTTTATATTATTTTATCATTCCGTAATATCTTCCCATCCAGTAGGGGAGGAAGAAATTGTTGGCAACCTCAAGGTCCATGCCCTTGCTGCAGCTTACGCCGGGGAACATCGGGCGCGCACTGGGAGCGTCGTCCTCGTGAGCGTCAAGTAAATCCTCACAGCCGCAGTCGCATACAAAACGGTTGCAGTCGCTGTTGCAGATTCTTCTTTCGTGAGCCTCAAGAGGGCTGAAAAGCTGCGGACACATTCCGAGTGCCTCGGGTGAGTGATCCCACTCAAGGTCAGTACGGTGGCTATTATACACTTCCCATGAAACAGTGTCAAGCGGGAAGTCAACAAGCTCGTCAACTATAACATCAAGGTCGCAGTTTTCGTTTGTAACCGCACCGTAGATAACATTGAACCATGCGTTTTTCTCAACGCGTTCATCGTTCCAGTGGTGGGCAAGTCCCATTGCCGCAAGGGAGCGGATTGCGGGATCGTCCGTATTTGCCATAAACGTCATAATGTTAATGAAGTCGAGCTGGTCGTCAATGTGAAGCAGATGACCGTCGGGAATCTTATACTGCATTATGTTCATGCTGTAATGATTTTTATCCGCAAGCTCGTCAAATACCTTTGCGTATTTCTCATCGCCTGTCATGTGCTCGGCTGTCTTTAAGAAAGCGAGAATTTCGAGCGAATTTGTGCCTTTTTCGTAAATCCATTTGTGGTCGTTGTTGAGGTCGTTCGGGTTCCAGTTCGCCCATGTTGTCGGCTTGCCGTCAATGTCGATAAGTCTGAAATCGTTTTCGATAATGTGATCCATTATCTTTCTGACGGTCTCTCTGATGAGTGCCTTTTCCTCCTCGTTGGCGCACAGGTCATAGTAGGTTGAGTAGGCAAAGAAATGACCTGTCATTTCGTCAGATGAGGTTTCGCCGAGCCACTCAATTGTTCCGTCGGGGATAAGTCTCCATTCGGGATTGGTTTTGTATTCGCCGAAATGCTTCTCATCGGAATATCTTATTGCTCTTGCGGTGAAGCCCTCTTTGCCCGTGATAGTGGTCAGCTTAATCATCGCTTTAAGGGAGCGGCGTGCCATTTCAAGGATTTTTTCGTCTTTTGTTACAGCGTATTCGTAGCAAAGACCTACAAGATAAAGACCTGTCCAGAGTCCGTCATTGTCGCTCGTGCCTACATAACCTTCGTTTTCATCAAGCACACCGCGGCGCGCAAGAGTTCTGCCGAGGCTGAAGCCGTCCTTGCGGACATTGAATTTTTCCGCCTGCTCACGGAAGAATGCGGCTTTTTCCTCAAGAGTCATTGTTTTCTTTTCGATAACGCTGATACCGTCGGCTGTCGCAACGCAGATTTTCTTACCGTCAGCGGAAAGTACAACATCTGTCGCCTCGGGTGAGGGAAGCCAGCGTTTATAGCCGTAATAGGAAAGCTTGCCGTTATGAAGATGAACAAGACCTGTTGTGGTCGAGAAATATTTGTCTCCGCTGTTTCTGTCAAACGCCATGCCTGTTATGGACGCGTCGGGAAGAGAATACGTACCGAAGCAGTCAAGCCAGCAGCTCTTGTCGTCATAAACGCAGACTCCCTTGTCCGTGCCTACCCATACATTACCCGCTCCGTCAAACTCAACGCAGGTAACGGTGTTGCTGATAAGACCTGTCATGTCCTCCATAAGCTCTGACCAGTGCCAGCGTTTGCCCGCGAGAGCGTGAAGTCCGCCGCCGTTTGTGCCTACATAAACCTTGTTATTGTTAAGCACCGCAAGTTTTGTGCCGTCGCCGGGAACGCCGATTTCGATTTCGTTTTTCTTTGAGCCTGCCGCTCTTTTGAAAAGAATATTTTCCGTGAGAATCCACTGTGCGCCGTCGCCGTCGATTTTCATGTCAACAATTTTAGTGCTGAATGATTCCTCGCTGACTTTCTTTTTGCCGCTGAGCTCAAAAAGAGTGTTGCCCGCGCCTGCAAAAACACTGCCGTTGGGCGCACAGTAAAGCATATTGATTGCGTCCTGAGAGCCTAAGTCAATCTCGCGGAAAGTTTTGCCGTCAAAGCAGGAAAGTCCGCTTTTTGTGCCGACATAAAGCACGCCTTTTTTGTCAAAGGCAAGAGCCGTCGCCTGATTTGAGGGGAGTCCCTCTTCTGTTGTATAGACCTTTCTTGTGAACTGCTCGAAAGGCCCTACCGTGCAGCAATTTCTGTATTTTTTCATCATGTTTCTCCTTTATATTTCCTGCTTTTTAATCGTAAAGATAATCTTCAACATTGAAGCCGTCGTCAATGTCAAAGCTCGACGCCTCGTCCTCACCCGGGATAAGCGGAATCTGATTGACAACCTCGAGCTTCCTGCCCTGCGACCATAAAGACGGTGTGATTCTCAGCGTATAGCCGCAGCCGCCTGCCGTCGCCCACTCGTGCATCGGAGCTTCGGGGAGACCGAAGAAGCTCAGCAGAGCGTTCATGACGCCGCCGTGGGTTACAACAGCGCATTTCTGCGTGCCTGTTGTGAGCATACTGTCAACAATTTTAATGAAGGTCTGAGCGATTCTTTTCGCAAACTCCTCGTTGCTTTCGCCGAACGGAGCCGCAACGCCCGGTTTGCCCGCAAGCCAGTCGGCAAATACAGGGTGATTTTCAAGCTCGGCAGCGGTTTTGCCCTCGAACTCGCCGAAGTTATACTCAATCAGCCCCTCAAGCTCTATGGGATTGGCGGCAGGATAAATTATTTTTGCCGTTTCAAGGCATCTTTTTAAAGGGCTTGAAAAAACAACGGGCGCATAAGGGTAGTCATAGTTGTTTTTCATCTCGTTTATCTGAGCGATACCCTCCTGCGAAAGAGGCTCGTCCGTGTGTCCTATGTATTTAGCCTCGGTGTTGCCCTCTGTCAGCCCGTGGCGTATAAGATAAATATAGTAGGATTTCATTTTATCTGGTAAGCTCCTTGTAAAGTCTTATATATTCGTTTGCCGAGCGTCCCCAGCTGAAATCGCTGTCAAGCGCGCGCTGAACAAGAATCTTCCAGCCGTCCTCATTTTTGAAGCCCTCAACAGCTCTGCGGATAGTGTGAAGCATTTCGTGAGCGTTATAGTTCGCGAATGTGAAGCCGTTGCCTTCGCCGTCTCCGCTGTCCTTGATTGAATCACGCAGACCGCCTGTTTCTCTTACAACGGGGATAGTGCCGTATCTCAGAGCTACCATCTGCGAAAGTCCGCAGGGCTCACTCTTGGAGGGCATAAGGAATATATCCGCGCCCGCATAGATTTTATGAGCTAAATCGGGTACGAAGCCGAGCCTTAAGCCGACCTTTTCGGGGTATCTGCCCTGAAGCTCCTTGAAGAAGTTTTCATACTGCCAGTCGCCCGAGCCGAGAACAACAAGCTGAACATTGTCGTCTCTGAGAAGCTCATCGGCAACAGCCTTGACTAAATCAAGACCTTTATGAGAAACAAGTCGCGTTACCATGGCGATAACGGGAACATCGTCTCTGACGGGGAGTCCCATAAGCTCCTGAAGCTGAGCCTTGTTTTCTTTTTTGCCCGTGAAATCAGCCGCGCTGTAATTTTTCCAGAGAGCGGGGTCTGTTTCGGGGTTGTAGTTGATAACATCAATTCCGTTGAGAATACCGCACAGTTTGCTTCTTCTCTGAGAAAGGATTGAGTCAAGGCCGTGAGAATACCACGGGTCGAGAATTTCATTTGCGTATGACGGGCTGACGGTGGAAACCTTGTCGGCGCACTCAATCGCGCCCTTCATGAGGTTGACGCAGTTGTCGTAATCGAGCAGACTTTCATGCTCCTGACCGAAGCCGAGAACATCGCCGAGCACCTCTTTGCCGTAAATGCCCTGATACTGAATGTTGTGAATGGTGAAAACGGTTTTTATGTTTTCATAGCCCTGTCTCTGGGCGTACATTGTGGAATAATAAACGGGCGTCAGAGCAGTCTGCCAGTCGTTGCAGTGAATAACATCGGGCTTCCAGTCGATATAGGGAATCATTTCAAGCACGGCGCGTGAGAAGAACGCAAATCTCTCCGCGTCGTCATACTGACCGTAGATTGTATCGCGCTTGAAATAATACTGATTATCAAGCAGATAATATATAACTCCGCCCGCTCTTGCCTCAAAAATGCCGCAGTACTGCCTGCGCCACGCAACGGGCACGGAAATGTGAGTTATAAAACGCATATTGTCTTTATATTCCTGCTTAATGCTGTCATAAAGCGGCATTACAACACGGCAGCCGATGAGCCTTTTTCTCAACGCCTGCGGGAGTGAGCCTGCAACATCGCCTAAGCCGCCGCTTGCCATGAAAGGCATAGCCTCTCCTGCTGCATATAAAACCTTCATTGTGTATCATCCTTTCCGACAGGCTTATTGTTTTTATTAACGCCTCTCATCTGAAATCCCGGGTCAAGCTCCTGCTTGCGCTGATCAATTACACTGCGTAAAGAGTTTTCTTCTCCGTCTGCCTTCGCTGAATAAGCGTTTTCTTTTTTTTCAAAATGGTTAACACCCGAAAACGACTCTGCTTTAAGCTGTTTTTCAGCGAGATTTTTAAGGGCTTCCTTGCCCTCGGCTATGCTCGTTCCCTCTGCAAATTCCGACTCGGTTTTTACTCCGCGGAATTTACTTGTAACATCTGTAACAAACGGTAAAAAAATATCATCGTCAAGAAGTCCCTTGCTCTTAACCTCTTTTATTTTATCGGTAAGACGTGTGTCGGGAGCATTGTTGTTATCTGTCATTGAGGGCACAGCCACGCTGTAGGAAACAGGGCTCGGCTTTTCATCGCTTTTATAATCCGCAAGTCCTGTTTCGTCCATTCTGTCAAGCATCTGCTTCCTGTCCATGTGCTTGGTTAAATTCTGTGAAAGCAGGAACAGCAAAAAGCCGATTGACATAATCAGAATCAGCGCAAATCCGATAAAAACGAACTTGCCGCCTATTACCCTTGATAAAACAAAGACAGCAATCGCCAGAGGAATATTGACAAACGAAAGCTTTTCCAGCCTTACGCATATAATCGCGTGTCCTCTGTCTTTATCTTCGCCCGTTCCTCTGAAATGAAGAAAAATCTTCTGAGCAGATGAGATTTTCGTTTTTCTCAAGGTCAGTCTGAAGCTGTCGTCAAAAAACCAGCCCGCGAAATAATAAGCGAAAAACATCACAACAAACCCGACGGTTACAGCCATAAACAGTATCTTCGCCAGCATTTTCAGGACTCCTTTATATAACTATCATTTTGCCTATGAACACGGGGAATGAAGCGTCGCCCGCAAGGTGTTTGTTAGGCTTTATAACTACTTCCTTGTCAGCAATTACACAGTCGAGGTGAACTCCGTCGCCGATATAGGTGTTGTTCATGAGGATACAGTTTTTAACAACAGCACCCTTGCCGATGTGAACGCCGTGGGAAAGCACGCAGTTTTCAACCGTACCGTTGATAACGCAGCCGTCGGTTACAAGCGAATTCTTAACTGACGAGCCGAGACCGTAGATTGCGGGAACCTCATCACGAACCTTTGTATAGACAGGTCTTTCCTTATCAAAGAGAGCTTTTCTGTTTTCGCTTTTAAGAAGCGACATGTTTGTGTCAAAATAGCTCTGGAGATTATCCTGCGCTCTTACAAAGCCGTCAAACTCGAAGCCCATGATTTTAAGAGAAGCAGTATTGTCCATGATAATCAGCTTCTCAAAATCGTTTTCGCCAGTTCTTGCGGATTCATTTACAAAGCGCTCAAGCAGAGCTTTTCTCATGAAATAAATGCTGATGGAATAGTTCGCTTCCTCCTCGCTGACGAAGCCGGCTTCTGTTACTCTGCCGCCGTCAAGCGTAAAGCCGAGACACTTTGCCGCAGGAGCGCAGCCGTTGGTATAAACAGCGGTAATGTCCGCGTTGTTTTTTACATGGAAATCAAAAATCTTTTCGTAGTCGATGTTGCAAACAAAATTGCAGTCGGTCAGAAGCACAAACTCCTCGTCGCAGTGGCGGATAAAGTCCATTGCTCCTCTGAGAGCCTCCATGCGTGTACTGTGCATGCCTGCCTCAGCGGTGTTGAACGGAGGAATTATCATAAGACCGCCGTTTTTGCGCGAAAGGTCCCACGTGCGGCCTGAGCCTACATGGTCCATGAGGGACTGATAGTTGCCCTTTGTGATGATGCCGATTTTGCTCATTCCGCAGTCAACCATTGACGAAAGCGGGAAGTCGATAAGTCTGTATCTTCCGCCGAACGGAACAGAGCCCATTGAGCGCAGAGATGTAAGCTCGCCGAGAGATTCATCGCCCGCATTCGGGAATATTATACCGAGAACATTGTTTCCTCTCATTTGTCATTCTCCCCCTTTACATCTTCACCTATCATTTCTTTAGGCGCAACAACAGCGCCCTTGCCTATCTTAACGCCTGCGCCGACAACCGAAACGCCCCATTCATCAACATTTTCCATGTCCTCAGGGCGTCTGCCTACCACAGCGTCATTTTCGATAACCGCGTCCTCGGCAACAATCGCGTACTGAACAACAGCGCCGCTTTTAACTACCGTGCCGGGCATGATGATTGAGTCTCTTACAATCGCACCCTCCTCAACAGTAACATCAGAGAACAGAACGGAGAAATCGACCTCGCCATAAACCTCACAGCCCTCGGTTATCATTGAGTTCTGAACGGTTGCCGTGTCAGAAACATAGTGAGGTGTTGATGAGCGGTTCTTTGAATAAATCTTCCATGAAGAATCAGTAAGGTCAAGGTCAACCTTGGCATTGAGCAGGTCGAGGTTGGCCTCCCACAGGCTGTCAATTGTTCCTACATCCTTCCAGTAGCCGTCAAACGGGAAGGCGAAAAGACGCTCGCCCGCGTTGTGCATGGCAGGGATAACATCTTTGCCGAAATCGTTGCTTGATTTTTCATTGGCTTCGTCGTCAAGCAGATACTTGCGAAGCTTTTTCCAGGTGAACATATAAACGCCCATGGATGCCTTGTTGCTTCTCGGATTTTTCGGTTTTTCTTCAAAATCCGTGATTTCGCCCTCGTCATTTACAAACATAAGACCGAAGCGCGAAGCCTCCTCCCACGGCACCTCAAGCATGGCGATTGTGCAGTCAGCGTTCTTTTCCTTATGGAAAGAGAGCATTTTGGAGTAGTCCATTTTGTAGATATGGTCGCCCGAAAGAACGGCAACATACTCGGGGTCGTAGCGGTCAATGAAATTGATGTTCTGATAAATCGCGTTCGCCGTGCCCTTGTACCATTCAGTTCCCATTATCTGCTGATAGGGTGAAAGGATATGCACGCCGCCGTCGGCTCTGTCTAAATCCCACGCGTGGCCATTGCCGATATAATCGTTCAGCTCAAGGGGCTGATACTGAGTAAGAACGCCTACTGTGTAAATACCTGAATTTACACAGTTTGAAAGAGGAAAGTCGATAATACGATATTTTCCGCCGTAGGGAACGGCAGGCTTAGCGATGTTTTTTGTGAGTATTCCCAGTCTGCTTCCCTGTCCTCCTGCAAGGAGCATGGCAATACATTCATGTTTACGGGACATTTTCCGTAACCTCCTTTATATAAAAATATTATTTGTCTGTATTTTTATTTCTGAGCTTTATATAAACCGCGCTCAGACCGTTAAGGTCGATTTCAATGCTGTCCTGCTGGGCGTGCATCGGTATTTTTTCGCTTTTTATTGCGGTTTTTCTGCACTCCCCGTCGCCGCCGAAGCGTTTTTCGTCGGAGTCAAAGACTATCTCATATTCTCCCTCGCAGGGAACGCCGATTCTGTAACCGTTCCGTCTGACAGGAGTGAAATTGCAGACGGTTATCAGCTCATTCTGCTTTTTATCCTTGCGTCTGAAAGCGATAACCGAGTTATCCTTGTCATCGCTGACAATCCACTGGAAGCCCTCCCACGAAAAATCATTCTGCCAAAGCGCGGGATTTTCTTTATAAAATCCGTTCAGCTCCTTTACAAAATCCTTGAGCTGAGAGTGCTTTTCGTAATCGAGCAGCAGCCAGTCAAGCCCCTGCTTGTAATTCCACTCAATGAACTGACCGAACTCCGTGCCCATGAACGTGAGCTTCTTGCCGGGGTGCGCCATAAGGTAGCACATAAACGAGCGCACGCCTGCAAATTTTTCTTCGTAAGTGCCGGGCATTTTATTTATCAGCGAGCATTTGCCGTGAACAACCTCATCGTGAGAAATCGGCAGAACAAAATTCTCAGAAAAAGCATAGAAGAACGAGAACGTAAGATTATTATGATTGAATTTTCTGAAATATCCGTCAAGTGAGAAATATTTAAGGCAGTCATTCATCCAGCCCATGTTCCACTTGAAGTTGAAGCCGAGACCGCCGTCGCTGACAGGCTTTGACACCATCGGCCACGCGGTACTTTCCTCCGCAATCATCATTATGTCGTCGTGCTCCGTGAAAAGCACGGTGTTGAGCTTTTTGATGAATTCAATCGCTTCGAGGTTTTCGTTTCCGCCATATTTATTCGGCGACCACTGACCGTTTTCGCGGCAGTAATCAAGGTAAAGCATGGAGGCAACCGCGTCAACCCTCAGACCGTCAATGTGGTACTTCTCAATCCAGAAAAGCGCGCTTGACATAAGGAACGATCTGACCTCATTTTTGCCGTAGTCAAAAACTCTTGTGCCCCACTGAAGATGCTCGCCCTTTTTCATGTCGGCATATTCATAGCACGGCTGACCGTCAAACTCATAAAGTCCGTGAGCGTCCTTCGGGAAGTGGGCAGGTACCCAGTCGAGAATTACACCGATTCCGTTATTATGAAAGCGGTCAATGAGATATTTGAAATCGTCGGGCTCGCCGTAGCGCGATGTAGGGGCGAAATATCCCGTAACCTGATAACCCCACGAGCCGTCAAACGGATATTCACTCAGAGGCAGAAACTCAACGTGGGTGTAGCCCATCTCTTTAACATAGTCGCAAAGCTCGTCGGCAAGCTGACGGTAGGAGTAAAAGCTGCCGTCCTCATTGAGCTTCCACGAGCCTGCGTGAACCTCGTAAATATTGACGGGGCTGTCATAAACAGATGAATTTCTGCGTTTTTTCATCCATTCATTATCATTCCACTTATAGCTGTCAATATCATAGATTTTTGAGGCGGTGGCAGGTCTTGTTTCGGTGTGAAAGCCGTAAGGGTCAGCCTTCATGAGCACGCGCCCGTCGCGGGTTTCAACACGGTATTTGTAGTTGTCAAAAGTGTTTACATTTTCTGAGAAGCATTCCCATATGCCGCCGTCGGTTATGCGAGTCATTCTGTCGGCGGTTTCGCTCCAGCTGTTGAAGTCGCCGCAGACGCTGATTCCCTGCGCGTCGGGCGCCCAGACGCGGAAAACGGTTCTGCCGTCCTCAGTGCGGTGAGCGCCTAAAAAGTCGTAGGCTCTGGCATTTGTTCCCTGGTGGAACAGATAGGTTGGCACACGGTAGCTCTCAGACAGATTATTCCGCATCAGACTCACACCCTTTCACGCTTTTATACAGAATATATTATATCAAATAAAAAATCTTTATTCAATAGTTTTTGACTATTATATTCAAAAATTCATCCGACTTCTTTAGTGCTGTTTGTATAGTTTGTTACAAACTTCCGCATTTATTTTGTTTAACAGAAAAAGGCAAATAAAAACGGTGAAAAAACATTATGTTCATTCACCGTAAATTATTTGATTGATTTTTTCAGGATTCAGCAGGTGGGTACGGCTCTTCGCAGTCAGTCAGTCCCGCAAGATAATCCATGCTTGTGTTGAGCGCAGCCGCAATCCGCTTGCACTGCTCAAAAGTGTAATATCTTTTTCCGCTTTCTATTTTTGAGTAATCGCTCTGATCAATTCCTGTAAGCATCTGCATTTTTATCTGAGTATATCCGCGCTTTTTTCTTAAATCTCTGAGTCTTGAATCTGACATCTCACTCACCTCTATATAAAATATGCCCGTTTGACCTATTGACAATAGGGTGAAATTGACCTATAATGAAAATAATTCAATTTATAAAATTATTGAATTATATTGTACTCAGCTTTAATATCTGTCTAATTCTGTGCAATTATTACACACTTGTGTAATTTATGTTGACTAAAAGCTGAGGATGATATATAATGAAATCAGTAAGCAAGAGGAAGTGATTGACAAGAACAATGACAAACCAGTGCAAAAATAACACAAACTTTTAAGGAGAAATAATAAATGAAAAAACTATTAAGCGTCTTGCTGGCAATCATCACGGCGTTTTCGATTTCCGTAACCGCCTTTGCCGCGACGGAAGCAATCTCCGTTGACAAAAAAATAACCGTAACATTAAAACAGGACGAAGAAAAAACATACAGCTTCAAAGCTCCCTCGCAGGGCATATACAAGATGACCGCAAAAATTCTGAATAACAGCTACGCTTATGCCCAAATCGAACATGACGACAACTTCATTGACTACTGCGGCATTTATAAGGATGCGGATGATTCTTCATGCGAAAAATGCGAAATGCTTTTCTGCGCCGATAAAGGCTCATCTTTTAAAATAAGCGTCGGAAACGATTATTGGGAAGATTCTGTTTCCGAAAAAACCGCAAAGGTTGAAATAACAATATCGAAATACAGTGCCACAGCGGCAAAGGTCGGTAAAAATACCGTTTCAAAAGACGGAAGTACTTTCCTTTTCGTTCCCGATAAGGACGGCAAATACAACTTCCGCTCATCAGCCGACAAAACACTTGACCCCGATATTGAAATATACGATGTAAACGGATACATAAACTATAACAATGATAACGGCTATGAGAACGACATGAACTTTGACCTTACAGTCAGCCTGAAAAAGGGAAAAGCTTATGCTGTTGTATGCGATAACTATTCCGCTGACTTTGAAAGTGAGCCGACCAAAGGCTACAGCTTTACAATTTCTTATAACAAGAAGATTGATGTTGAAAAAATCGGCTTTGAGTATTATGAGGACGGCCAGAAAATAATCCTGTGCAAAGGCGACGACGATTTTTATTTCCTTTCTGTTGTTCCTACGGGTGCATCTCCTTATGCGGATGTAAGCGTATCTGTCTCCAATCCGAAGGTGATTTCGACAGAGCTTGACAAAGATGAAGATACGGTATATGTATCAGCCGACAAAATCGGCAAATCAACAATAACAATAACCGACGCGAAAGGCGCGAGCAATGAATATACAATCGTTGTTCTTCCGTGGTTCTTCGGGTTTATCAGGGATATATTCAGCCGATTCTTCTTCTGGTTCCCGTTTTAAGCTTCATTTAAAATAAAACGCTTTAATAATCGGTTTGCAGTGGCCATTCGCAAATGACCCGTGATAAAAATTATATCAAAGTCTCCGTATCGACCACACAATTATAAAAATTCAACCATGGTAGCCCGAATATAAAAACGCGGTATCTTCTTTGACGAAGGTACCGCGTCATTTTTGTGTAGTTTAAACAGTTTTGCCATTTTTTAACCTTTTTTCTTGACATTATATTACAAGGTTGCTACAATATATGTGAAATTTTTTCGGGAGGGATTCTTATGGATCTGAAATCACTCATAGACAAAAAAACACAGGCTGCGCAGTATATGGTTGACGAAATCACATATATCTGCAAAAACCTCGGCAAACGCGACCCCGGCTCAGAGGGCGAGAAAAAAGCCTGCGAGTACATGGCTAAGGTTCTTAAAGAGGACTGCGGCTGCGAAAGAGCGGACGTTGAAGCTTTCGACGAAAACCCCGGCTCATTCTACGGCTGGATGTTCTTCACCCTTACCTTTGCTCTTGCGGCATTCGTTCTTCTCTTCTTCCTGCCCGTTGCGTCAATTATCCTCGTTATTCTCGGCATCGCTCTTGCGCTTCTTGAATTCGGTCTTTACAAAAAGACTGTTGACAAGATTTTCCCCAAGAAAACAGGTCATAACGTAACAGCTATCAAAAAGTGCACAGGCGAAACAAAACGCCGCCTTATCTTCAACGGACATCCCGACGCTGCATGGGAATGGCCCGTAAACTACGCTCTCGGCGGAGTTGGCTTTGAGGCTCACGCAATCATCGGCTTTGCAGGCGCGTTCTATTATCTTGCAATCGCAATCGCTCAGCTCTGCACTCAGGGCTTCACAGGCATCACAGCTGATTCTCCTCTTTTCAAATGGGCTCTCGGCGGTCTTGCATTTGTTCCTTTCCTTATCGGCCTCTACTTCATGGTTAACTACAAGCGCGTTGTTGACGGTGCAAACGACAACCTTTCAGGCTGCTACATGGGTATCGCTCTTCTCAAGGCTCTCAAGGACGAAGGCATCGAGTTTGAAAACACCGAGCTCGGCGTTGTTCTTACAGGCTCTGAGGAAGCAGGTCTCCGCGGCGCGAAGGCATGGTGCGAAGCTCACAAGGGTGAGTTCGACGATGTTCCCACATTCATTTTCTCATACGACACAATCCATGACCCCAAATATCTCCTTGTAAACTACCGCGACCTTAACGGCACAGTAAAGGCTGACAAGGACGTTTCCGACCTCTTCTATGAAGCGGCGAAAGAGCTTGACATCACAGTCAATAAGGGCATGGTTCCCCCGATGGGCGGCGCAACTGACTCAGCAGCATTTGCACAGGCAGGCTTCAGAGCAACAGGCGTTACAGGTCTTAACCACAAGCTTGAGTCATACTATCACACACGCAAGGACAGCTATGACAACATGAGCATCGACGGTCTTGCAGACTGCTACGCGGCAACAGTTAAGGCACTTGAGATGTTTGACGCAGGCGCGAAACAGTAATAAAATCAGACTTATTAAGCAATAATTTAACGGAGCATCATTGATCGAAATCTTTGATGCTCCGTTTTTTTATGTATTTACATCTCCTGCTTAAATCAGAGAATTATATCCGGATCCGTCTGGACTTCTTCATCTGACTTATCCGCAAACTTTAAGTCAACATAAATTCCATAGTGGTCGGAGAGGTATGTGTCGTCAATCTTGTCGTCGATTACATGATAAACAAGCGGCTCGGTGTCCTGCGAAATGAAGATGAAATCTATCTTTGACGCCGCTTCGCCGTATGCGTGATAGGTGTATTTGTCGTCGGTAACAGGTGAAACAATGCTTGAATCCCTGAGAACCTCCGTCGCGAGCTTATACATTGACGAGCCTGTTACATCATTGAAATCGCCCGTCAGTACAATCGGATATTCGCCGACAAATTCATTGACCTTTGTGAGCAGAACCCTCATCTGATTTTCTCTTGCCTCGCCGCTGATGTGGTCAAGGTGAGTGTTGAGGTGAACATATCTTTCGCCCGTCTCCTTGTTTTCAAGCAGAGCCCATGTGCAGATTCTTACATTGTTCGAGTCCCAGTCCTTCGAGCCTGCCTTTTCGGGAGTTTTGGAAAGCCAGAATGTGCCGCTGTCAACGGCGGTGTACTTGTCTTTTTTATAAAAAATCGGGCTAAATTCGCCTATCTGAATACCGTCCTGCCTTGAAACGCCTACATAATCGTAACCGTCAAGGTGCTTTTCAAGGTAAATCATCCAGCGGAGCGTTGCCTCCTGAAATCCCATTGAGTCAGCGTCAATCTCTTTGAGTTGAGCCGCCATAAGCGGAGCGCGGTAAGCAATTGAAGTTTTGCCCGAGCCCGTGTATCTGAGGTTGAAGGTTACAACGCGGATATCCGCGCCCTCGGCAATTTTTTCTGTCGGATTCGCTACGACATCTTTCCAGAGTCCGCCTGTGAAAAACAGCATAACCGCAAGAAACGCGCTGACGATTCTTTTATAAATCCACGGAAGAACAACCATTTTATTTCACCTCACAGCAAAGAGCGTTTTTAATTGCGCTGTTGATTTCTTCGCGCTTTTTAAGCTGCCACTCTGAGCACATCGGGTACTCGTTGAATTTTATTTCGCCGTCGCTTTCAAGAACAGAAAGAGCCTTTTCTCTGCCTGTGAGACTTTCGAGAAGCTGTAACGCGCGCTGATCCTGCAAAGCCTCTCTGAACGCCTTAAATCTTATTGAAGCAAGGGGCTTGCCGCCCTCGCCGGGGTAAAGCACAAACGCGTCGCCCGCGGGGAAAGCTCCGTCGGAATCGCTTGTCTTAAACGGATCAATCGGGTGATCGGAAAGCTGGGAATACCAGAAATTAAGTCCCCACTGCAAAAAGCCCTTGATGTCGTATTTATAAAGCTGATAGCCGAGAACTCTCATTCTCTGAAGCGGCATACCGAAAAATCTGTTGGGGTAATGACCGCTGTCGGGACCGCAGCAGTAATAAGTCCACAGCTCGGGAACATTGCCGTAAAATTCCTCAGCATGGTTTATGCACGGAATGGGATTTTTGATTATTCCCTTTTTGTAGAATTCAAAATCGGAAAGCGCGTCGATTATCGGGAATTCACCGAAAAGCTCTTTTATGAGCGCGCTTCTCTTGCCGTAATCGCGAAGTCTTTCCATTGACGGCTCATCAGAAACGTGGAAGAAGCACTGCTTGTCAACACCCTCTTTTTTGAGGAACGGGATAAGCTCCTTTGCAAAAGCGCGGAGAAATTCCGTGTATTTTTTGCTTGCCGCCCATGTTTTCCAGCCAAAAAGCTGCTTGTATTTTCCGTCAACATTCGCCATGATTTTCGGCGTGTGCATCGCTCCCCACTGAGTGAAAAGGTGCGACATTTCAAAGTATTTTATTCCGCTTCTGCGGCACATTTCTATCCACCTGTGGAGCTTTGAGAAGCCAAAAGTATATTTACCGTCTTCAAGGCTTACATCAACAAGCTGAACGGTGGGACGCTCCTTGCCGACAGCCGTATCAAGCGGAGGCGTGAAAAGCGGAGTCAGCAAAAAGTTTACTCCGTGCTCAGCCGCGGCGCGGGCAAAGTTCTCTGTAATGCGCCAGTATTCCTCGCTGAAAACGGGAACATCGTAATAGGTATGAATACAGTCCGTGTGGAACCAGTTGGTGCAGATGAGCTTCTGCTCGGGAAGACGCGCGCCGATAACTTCAACCTCAACCGTTTTTTCGCAGACAGATTTTTCACCATCGGAGAGCATAACTTTTACAGGATAAACTCCCGCCTTTTCGTCCTCTGTTTTTATTTCAAAGCGAAGACTTTTCCAGTCAACGTCCGCTTCAATTTCATCACATTCGCAAAGCAGGTCGGGAAAGAGTCCGGGCTCTTTGCGCAGATAATAATCGTCGCCTTTACTGCAAACCTTCTGTGCGGGAATATTCTTGACTTCACAGCAGGCAACATTCAGCTCTGACTCAATCTTAACGCTGAGTTTTATTTTTTCGTCGCTTTTTAAAGCGAGCTGAAACGCGCCGTATTCATTCTGAAGAAGTGAAAAAGATTTGAAATTTTCGTCCTTCGGTGCTTCGTCAAAAAACACCTTGCAAAGGGAAGAAAGGGTAACAACATTGAGCATAATTATATCTCCTTTTATCAGAATATTTTTTCAAAAAGCCATGTGATAAATCCGAAAAATTTTACAACAAGAAACGCGTCGTCGTCATACATAAGATACGAATGTGAAGACAGCCTTTCGGTATCGACAATCGGATTTATTATCGTTCCGTTTCCACCTAAATTGCCGATTGAAACATAGTAATTTTCAACTCTGTCGGGGAAGTCGGCTCTGAAATTTGTAAGAACAGAGCGGAATTTTTTATCTGCCTTGAAAGCGGTGTGAACCGTTCCGCGGTCAGAGTACCAGAAGCAGAAGCAGTCGTTCATAACATTCTCATTGTTGCCCGTTGTGCGGAAGCCGATACCGAACTGATCGGAGTAGCAGAAATCAAACCAGTTTGTGCCGCTTTCGATAAGAAAACCGCAACTGTTTTCGTAATCGGTGTAATCGGAATAATAAAGCGGATGAATGTTGCGAAGCATATTGCCTGCGGATTTAAGGTGAACGCCCGTGAAAACATTGCCTATGCGGATGTTTGTAAAGGTGTTGTCAAAGCCCTCAACAAGAATTCCGACGCTCTCGGTCGTACCCGTTCCGATAATGTTTATGCCGCTGATGTCCGCGTCAGACGAGCCGCTGTTTGCGCCGTAAAGAATATGGATTCCGCAGACGGTATTTTTGATTGACACATTGCGTATCATGGTTTCGCGTCCGCTGTTTATGGAAATGCCGTCCGCAACACCGCTGCCGTCAATGATTCCGCCCTCGAAGGAGTAATTGCTGCCGGGCTTGCTTGTGTTGTTGGCAGGATTTTTGCCGCCGAGCTGAACAATTGCCTCGCCCTTTGCCCAGTCGCCTGTCGCTTTGAAAACCGCAAAATCAGAGAGGTGAAGCGACACACTCTTTTCGGGATCGGCAGGGGTGAGAATCGGCTTTGAAATGAGATATTCACCATCCGCAAAGGCAAGTGCTCTGTTGGGATTTTCGTCAATGATTTTCTGAATATCCGCAGAAACATCTTTGCCCGTGTTCGGCGGCACAAGTTCAGAAACATTCAGATACATACCGTCCGAAGCAAAGGCGAACAGAACGGAAGATAAAATCAGAACTGCCGCCATTATAAGCGATAAAATTTTCTTCATATAGTAAGCCTCCTCAACTCTTTATAAAAAAAGAATACCATACAGCGCGAAAAAATTCAACTGAAAACCCGTTGAAAACTCTCTTTGCGTGTGATATTATTTCTGCGGAGGTGCTGAGAATGTTTATAAGAAAAATTATAAGCTGGTTTCTTGTTTTCACCACGCTTTTCGGTTACAGCTTCAACTGCAAAAAGACTTTGAGTGAAGCGGAACATTCGCCCCGTGAGGAGGTCAAAAGAAACATGGAAAAATACGCGGGTATATATTCTGAGGTTAAGGATTGCGGCGGAGTGCCGACACTTTTTGTCAACGGTAAGGCTTATCCGTCCGTCGCGTACATGACATATTTTGAGCAGTTCAATGATTACGAAAATTTCGCAAATGCAGGCTATTCATTTTTCTCTGTTCCCGTTCTTTTTTCGGGCAGGTGGATTAACGCCTCAGCTGACACTCCGCCGTTTAAAAAAGGAATTTTTGACGTTAAAGGCTCGCCCGATTTTTCTCTTTTTGACGAAGCTGTCGAAAAAATCCTTGCCGTCTGCCCCGAGGCTCTGATTTTTCCGAGGGTAAACATCAGCATGCCCGAGTGGTGGGAAAAGGAAAACCCCGATGATGTGAATATAAAATCTGACGGCACAACCTGCCGCGAGTCGATGTATTCCTCAAAATGGCGCGAGGACACCGCCGAAATGCTCAGAGAATTTGTGAATTATGTGAACACTTCAAAATATGCGCCGCATATCGTCGGCTATCAGATAGCAGGCGGCAACACGGAGGAATGGTTCCATTTTGACGCGAACGCAGGCTATTGCAAAAACGCTGAAAAAGGCTTCAATGAATTTCTCAAGGAGTATTATCCCGATTTCGATTTCAGCGGTCTGCCCGATATAAGCAAGCTCAAAAAAGCGGGAAATTATCACAAGGACGAGCATCTTGCCCGCTTTCTTGAATACGCGAGCTTTGCGATTGCCGACGCGATAACTTATTTTGCCTCGGTTGTCAAGGAGGAAACAGGCGCGAATGTTGTTGTCGGCACATTCTACGGCTATTCTCTGGAAGTTACGACGCCGCTTAACGGAACTCACGCGCTGAAAGTGCTTCTTGACGATAAAAATATCGACTTTATCTGCTCGCCCTGCTCCTATATCGGCTCAAGAGACGCCGACTCTGACTGGACGGAGATGTTCCCTGCGGACAGCGTAAGGCTTCACGGCAAAATGTGCTTTCAGGAGTGCGACATAAGGACAAATCTCACTCAACTTATCTGTGAAAAAAATCCCGAGCTTGACCCGAACAGGGTTTACACCGCATCAATATGGAAAGGTCCCGACACAAAGGAGGAGTCAATCGCGAATATCCGCAAGGCGTTCTGCCGCCAGCTTATCAAGGGCAACGCTCTGTGGTGGTTTGATATGTGGGGCGGCTGGTTCGCCGACAGCGAAATGATGGACGAGATGAAAGCGTATAGAGAGATTTACGCCGAAAGCCTCGCCGACGAAAACAGAAAAGGTAAAGCG
>JAZUFU010000085.1:0-35067 GCA_045640865.1 Acutalibacteraceae bacterium
GATTAAAATTCTCTTTAAGGAGTGATACTATGAACGATTTTACACCGACGCCAAAACAGCTCGATTTTATCAACATGGAGCTCGGCGTTTTTCTTCATTACGGAATAAGGACATTCAATGAGGTGCACCGCGACTGGGACATGAAGCCCATGGAGCTGAGCACCTTCAACCCCTCGGAGCAGAACTGCCGCAAGTGGATTAAAGAACTTAAAAACATCGGCGTCAAATACACCGTGCTGACCTCGAAGCACCACGACGGCTTTGCCCTGTGGCAGACCGAGCAGACCGAGTTCAGTGTTAAAAACACGCCCTACAAAGACGGCAAGGGCGACGTTATAAAGGAATATGTTGACGCCTGTCATGAGTTCGGTATGTTCTGCGGAATTTACTACTCCTGCTCTCAGTTTGACACCGAGACGAGAACGGGCACGGAATACGATGATTTTGTTGTCGCTCAACTCACGGAGCTTCTTTCAAACTACGGCAAAATTGACTACCTGTGGTTTGACGGCTGCGGAAGCGAGGGGCATCAGTTCGATAATGAAAGAATTGAGAAAACCGTCAGAACGCTCCAGCCCGAGATTATTGTCAACGGCTCGTGGGGCGACGACATACGCTGGTCGGGCAACGAATGGGGCGTAATCAACCTCAACAATCAGAACAGAAAAGCGGGCAAGGCAGGCTTTTACCCCGGCGAATGTGATTGCTGTGTTGTCAGAAATCAGTGGGAAAACTTCTGGTTCTACAATGAAACTCATAAGGAATGTGTCAGAACTTCCGAAGAAATTCTCGGCATCTACTACCACACAATCGGTAAGGGCGCGAACCTGCTCATTGACATCGGCCCCGACAGACGCGGACTTCTGCCCGAAAGCAACCTTGAGCTTTTAGCTTACATGACAAAGGAAATGAACCGCAGACTTACCGAGTGCAGAATCCCCTCCTCCGAGGTGCTCCGCGACGGCGAAAACTATTTCATCCGCTTTGACGAATACTCGCTCGTTGACCATGTGGTTATTGAGGAGGATATTTCCGACGGCGGACACATTGAGGCGTTTGACATCTGCATATCCGAAACCACAAATCAGTCGGTCAATGTTCCGATTTACCGCGGCTACACAATAGGTCATAAGATGATTTGCACCTTCCCGCCGATAAGAGGCAAAAACATTGTGCTTAAAATCGCCGCAAAAACGGGCGGGGAAAAGATAAATAATATGTACGCCTGCTATGTTTCGGGCGGTCAGATAAAACAGATTTATTAAGGAGATGCACTATGCCTGATTTATACGATTCAATCCGCATAACAAGCGCTGCCGCAACGGTGTGCGACATAATGGGCGTTGAAAAGGACGCGAAATTCGAGAGCGCGAACCCGATTGTAACCGCGCTTGCGGATAAAAAACTGAACGGCAGAAAAGCCGACAGAGCGGTGCTCTACAATCCCGACGCGGTTGCGCTGTGGCTTTATCAGCGATACACCGAAAAATTCACCCCTGCCCTGCTTGAGTCAGACCTCGCGCTTCCCATGCTTTCGGTCATGCCGAGCGTAACGCCCGTCTGCTTCGGCTCAATGTATTCGGGAGTCATGCCCGAAATCCACGGCATAAGAAAATATGTAAAACCCGTGCTTAAAATCGAGACGGTTTTTGATATGTTCATCAAGGCAGGCAAAAGACCTGCGATAGTCTCGACCGAGGGCGACAGCATTTCCAAAATTTTCCTTGAAAGAGAAATGGATTATTTCATCTACGACTCAATCGAGGAGGTAAATGAAAAAGCCCTCAGCCTTATTGACGAGGACAGGCACGACCTTATAGTTATCTACAACGGCAATTACGACGGCACTATGCACCGCGAGGGTACGGAATCCCCCGAGGCTCTTGCCGCGCTGGAGCAGAACATAGCGTTTTACACTCAGCTTGTGAAGAAAATTAAAACCGAGTGGAAAAATCACGATGTTCTTTACGGCTTTATGCCCGACCACGGCTGTCATGATGTTGACAGCGGCAGCGGCTCGCACGGTCTTGACATGGAGGAGGATATGAATATTATCCACCTTTACGGCGTGAAAGCGGCTGAGTAATTCCCTTTACGGAGGAAAAATTTTGAGGCTGAAAAAGTTTTTTAAATGGGCAATAAAAGCGGCGGCTGCCTGCGTTATCGCGCTGGCGGTCATGTCGGGCGTGTGCCTGCTTTACTACAATGTGCCCGTTCACTACGACAATGAAACAGGCGCGACGGACTACAAATGGGAAAAGTCGAAGTTTTATTCCCGAGGCACGGAGGGCTTCGCTCTCGGCAGGACGGACAGCGACGGCTTCAACAATCTGGAGGAAATCGGCGGCAGAAATGTCGATATTCTTTTCACAGGCTCGTCCCATGTTGAGGGCTACAATGTTTCGCAGAAAAAGAACTGCGTTACAAGGCTCAACCAAATGTTTGACGGCGAAATGTTCACTTATAACATCGCGACTTCGAGCCACAACCTGCCATATATATGCAAGAATCTCGACGACGCGCTGAGCTTTTACAAGCCGAGAAAATATGTGATTATCGAGTGTCAGTCCGTTGAACCGAAAATAAATAACATGACAGACGCGGTTGACGGCACGCTTGAGCATCTGAAATCGAGCAGCGGCGGAATTGTGGGCATGATGCAGAAAATTCCGTATCTGCGTCTTATTTATTTACAGCTTTCCAACATTCAGGCGAAAAACGGCGAAAGTGAAGAAGCGTCAGCCGAAATGACGGTCCCCGACAAGGAATACGCCGACGCGATGAACGCGATGCTTGAAAAAATCAAAAGCACCGCTGACAGGCATAATGTAACTGTGCTGATAGTTTATCATCCGCATTTTTCGGTTGATTCCGAGGGTAAAATCACGATGCTTCATAACGAAAAAACCGTGGAGCTTTTCACAAATCTGTGCGCCGAACAGGGCATAAAATTCGCAAGCCTTGAAAGCGATTTTGTGAACGCTTACAAAAATGAGCACAAAATCCCCTACGGATTTTCAAACACGCAGATTGGCACGGGGCACATGAATGCTTACGGGCATGAGCTGCTCGCAAAGAGGATTTTTGCGGAAATAAAAGATATGGAGGCGGCAAAATGAGTTTTTCGAGCGTAACATATCTTGTATTTTTCACAGTTGTGTGCCTTTTCATGGCGCTGACAAACATTCTCAAACCCAAGCTCGGCTTTTCAAAAACGCAGACGGCGCGCCATTCGTTCCTGCTTCTCGCGAGCTACATTTTTTACGGCTGGTGGGATTACCGCTTCTGCTTTTTAATGCTTGCGCTGACGCTGACGGCGTATTTCACCGCCCTTGAGGTGGCGAAAAACAACCGCTTCCGCAAAATTTCGCTTGTACTGGGCGTGGCTGTTCCGCTTATCGTCCTCGGCATTTTCAAATATTTCAACTTTTTTGTTGATTCATTCGCCGCCGCTTTCGGCATAGGCTCGGTGCGTACGCTTTCGATAATTCTGCCCGTGGGCATTTCGTTTTACACTTTCCAGTCGCTGAGCTATACAATTGATGTCAGCCGAGGCAGACTGCCCGCGCAGAAAAGCTTTTTAAAGCTCGCGCTTTATGTTTCGTTCTTCCCTCAGCTTGTGGCAGGCCCGATTGTAAAAGCGGACGATTTTATCCCTCAGCTTGACGAGGACAGAAGCATTTCGCTCAAAAACCTTGAAAGCGGCATACAGATTTTCTTTATCGGCATGCTCAAAAAGGTTGTTATCGCCGACAGAATTTCCGTTTTTGTCGATGAGGTTTTCGGCAACCCGACTCAGTTCGGCGGTCTGACCGTTCTGCTCTCAGTTTTCGCCTACGCCGTGCAGATTTACTGCGACTTTGCGGGCTATTCCGACATGGCGATAGGCAGCGCAAAATGTATCGGCTTCGACATCAAGCGCAACTTCAATCTGCCTTATATTTCGAGAAACGTCAGCGAATTCTGGAAAAGGTGGCACATCAGCCTTTCGACATGGCTCATGGAGTACCTGTATATCCCGCTCGGCGGCAACCGCAAGGGCGAAGCGCGCACATATCTCAACCTGCTCATAACAATGCTTCTCGGCGGCTTATGGCACGGCGCGAGCTGGACATTTGTTGCGTGGGGATTTTTTCACGGCGCGGGGCTGTGCGTTCACAAGCTCTACATGAAGCTTCTCGGCAGAGATAAAAATTTCAAAGGCAATCCCGTTTCAAACGCAGTCAGCACGGTTTTCACATTCCTGTATGTGTGCTTCGGGTGGATTTTCTTCCGCGCGGACACATTCGGCACGGCGTGGAGCGTAATCAAGGCGATATTCACCATGCAGAAGGGTGTTGAGCATCCGTTCTTCTGGGCGTTTGCGGGCATCGGATTTGTTATCGCGGAGGCTGTTATCGGCGCGGTAAAGAGCAGAAAGAAAGAGCTCACAAAAATTGAAGCGTCATATCCGTCGCTTCCGCTTGACAAGGTGTGGGGGCTGACGCTTATGGCGATTCTGATTATGGCGGTTCTCGGCTTTGCCAACACAGGAAGCAATCCGTTTATATATTTCCAGTTTTAATACCTGCTAAGGGCTGCCTCATTTAAGCAAAAATCAGATAAAATTTTAAAAGATGGTTCTGAAAGCAAAAGCTGCTTTTCAAAACCATCTTTTTTGTTATTATTGTTATGTTGAATCTTACTTTTCGGTCTGCGCTAAATGCGACAGTCCGCATTATTCACTCTGTTTTTTCAGTTTCTTTTATATTTTCTTCTTCAAACATCTGCGGCAGTACCGCTTCGATTACATAATCGCTCACGGGGAATTTTTCGATATTTTTTGCTTCGCCCGTGTCAAGGCTTTCGCACTGCCTTGAAAACTCAATTACGCTCAGATTTTCGTTTTCAATTCCGCTCTCCGTCAGCTCATAAAGCATCATGCTTTCGGGGCATAAATCGCTGTAATCGGGGTCGGCGGCAACATTGCCAACGGCGCACTGCCCTTTCAAATCGGTAACTCCGTAAAGGAAGCCAGCGAAACTGCCGTCAACCATATATCTGACATAAACAAAATTTTCACTGCCTGAAAAATTGATAAGCGGATCTTTATTCTGAAAAACTTTTCTCTGAATTTTTTTGACGGTTTTCAGTCCGTTCTTAACCGCTTTCGGTGCTTTGCTTTCGGGCTCGCCCGCGATTTTTTCTTTAAGCTCTCTGATTCTTTCAAGCTCTGATTTTCCGAATTTGTAGCCGTAATAAATCTCGGCGTTTGCCTTGATTTCTCCGCTCTTTATTTTGTCGGCGGTCTCCCTTGCTTTATCGTTGAGAAGGCTTCTGTTTTCTTCAGACGACGCGGGAACGGCGCACATAAATCTCGTTTCGCCGCTCGTTTTTTCGGCGTGTTCATAAGTTGAAAGGAACTGACTGAGCTTCGAGGAATCTTTCAGTCCGCTCAGGTGCATTTCACAGCGGTAGGTGCAGGTGATGTACTCGATAATGAAGCGGAAATCCTCGTCGGACGCTTCGTTGCCGTAGATGAAATTAAGTCCGCCAAGTCCCATATACTGACCTAAAATCTGAATTTCGCCCGCCTTGATAATGTTTCTCGGCAGAGCGACAGGCGCGATAACAAGGGGCTGTGTGTCCTCAAAGCAGACAAAATATCTCACGGAGAAATTAAGAAAAGTGTAAGTGTTGGATTTATAGCACTCAGCCATGTTTCTGTTCCATTCGTAAGACTGAAACGGCATCATTTCGTTTCCGCCCGAGTACAGGCTTTCCCATATATCCCTGATGTCCTCGATGTCTCTGTAAAGCTTTACATATCTTTCCATAAAATAAATTAACTGTTCTCCTCATAGATTTTTATAAGCTCCTCGTCGCTTATAACGGAGCGGTTGGCGTTGGAGTCTTTCCAGTACCACCAGTGGAGCTTTTTCGGGTCTGCCTGCTTGACCGTCGCGTAATAAATCGCGCAGCGGAACTGATAGAGCAGCGATTTTTCCACAGGCGCGCCGCGGTCAATGCACAGTTTATAGTACATTTCCTCCGCGTCTTTCTTTTTGAGCTGGCTTACGCTTGTGTAGCCGAGCTCCCTCAGATATTCCACACATTCGGGTTCAATGCCCGGGATTTTTTCAAGAATTTCAGTTTTTTTGATTTTTTTACTTTTAAAAAGCATAACCGTGCCTCCGGCTCTTGACTTTTTCGCTGAATTTTTATATATTTTATCATTGATAGTGTTATTTTTCAATATGTTAAGAGGTTTTATTTATGAGAATGAGAAGAAAAAAGAATCTTGAAAAGCGTCTTGACGGCTGTGCGGACAATCTTTTTACAATAGTTTCGGACGAGCTTAACTTCGTTGAGGCGGCGAAAAAGAAAGAATACCTCAACTTTGAGCAGATTTTCGGCAATAATAATCCGCTTATTCTTGAAATCGGATGCGGCAAAGGGCAGTTCGCGTGCGAATTTGCAAAGGCGCACCCCGAATACAATGTAATCGCGGTAGAAAAATTCGGCAATGTAATTGTTCAGGCGTGCGAAAAGGCTAAAGAGCAGGAGATAAAAAATCTTTATTTCATAAAGGGCATGGCGGAATATCTGCCGAAGTATATCCCCGACGGCTCGATTGAGCGGATTTACCTCAATTTTTCGTGCCCGTTCCCCAAGGGAAAATACGCCCCGCACAGGCTGACGCACAAGAGATTCCTTGACATTTACAAGCCGCTTATGGCGCAGGGCGCGGAGATACATCAGAAGACCGACAATATGCACTTTTTTGAGTTTTCGATACAGTCATTCACCGAGAACGGCTTTGCGCTCAAAAATGTTTCGCTCGATTTGCACAACAGCGATTTTGAGGGCAATATCGTTACCGAGTACGAAAACCGTTTTGCCTCAATGGGGCAGCCGATATATCGACTTGAGGCGTATATTTCGAGGGATTGACGGCGGAAGATTGGGCGGATACCGTGAGAAAAATAATCGCAAAACCTCCGCATCGACCACGAAATGATAGTTTTTTATCCGTGGCAGCCCGAGTAAAAAAACGGGACGCCCGGGAGGTCGTCCCCTACAAGCACGGATTGACAGGGCATTTTGTATGAAATGGCGTCCCCGGCAACCCGTCAAATCATATTGTACTTCACTATCTATTATCCATTTCAACCCCCACCGTCAAAATCAGAGATTTTGCCACCTCCCCCGAGGGAGGCAATAAGGCGCCCCTTCGGGGAGCTGTCAGCGCAGCTGACTGAGGGAGAGATAATGCGAGAATGGATAAACGGATACTGTGAGAAAGAATATAACAAATTTTCCGCATCGTCCACGAAATGATAGTTTTTTATCCGTGGCAGCCCGAGTAAAAAAACGGGACGCCCGGGAGGTCGTCCCCTACAAGTGCACCGTCAAAATCTGCGGTAAATTGACGGGCGATTCGTGAATCGCCCCTACCGACCGAGGGCAGGAAATTCTGCGTAAATTCAAAAGACAATCCCTCAGTCTCGCATACGCTCGACAGCTCCCTTTACACAAGGGAGCCATATTTTTTCTCGGGGTTAAACCCCGAGAAACGGATTATTTAAGGTGGAAGATTATGCAAAAGCACGGGGAACGATGCTCCCCGTGCTTGTTTTTTATTCTGCTGTGAATGTATATCTGAGCGGCTTTGAAAGCTCGGTGTAGGCGTTCAGCGCGGTGATTGAAACTGTGTATTTCTCGCCGCTTTCGAGCTTTCCGAGGTTGACCTCGTAATTATCCTCCATATACAGGTACATATATTTGCCCGAGAAATTATCGGAGAACACGGGGATAATTCCGTTTTTCGCGACGCTCAGCTTGTAGCTTTCCGTAATGAAATTATCCTTCGCGCCGTCAAAGGTGAGCACCGTCTCCCCTGCCTCGTTAAGGCTTGTTTTGATGTTGCCGTTGTTTTCAAAAACGGGCTTCTTATCGCGGAGTCTCATTTTAAGGAATGAATATTCATAATTTCTCTTTGCAAGGTCGGTGAGGTAATAGTCGTTGTCAAAGAACTGCTCGGTAATCAGATCGTACGGCATAACATGGACATTGCCCTGAGCGTCAGCCTCAACGATATAGAACTGAGCCGCCTGAGACGGTTCATACGGGAAGTTGCCCGAAATTCCGTCAAGGTCGGTTTCATAATAGCTGAGCGTTCCGCAGCCGAAAGCGGTGTAGCCGCCCTGCCAGATTGAGCGCGGGTCGTTGACGGGATAATGCGAATGACCTGAGAAGTCGATAACCTGCGGATATTTCATAAACACAAGCGGAAGCGAGGGGTCGCCCCATGAAATACTGCCATAGACGGTCGCAAACGGCGCGGGATGCTGGAAAACGAACACGGGCTTGTCCCCTGTGTCCTTAACAGCCGCCTTAAGCTCTTTGTCAATCCACGCGGATTTTTTAACGAATGTTCTGCCTGTTTCGTCATAAGATGAAATGATGAAATGGTAGCCGTTGATTACGGCGTGCTCGCAGTCCTCGCGGTTCATTTCACGCTCAAAGGTTCTTGTGCCCTCGGAAGCGTCAACATCTCTGTAGGCTATGTATTCGTGGTTGCCGCAGCAGGTGAGAACCTTTGTGCCCTCGCGGACTTTTTCGTCGAGGATTTTGTTTATCATCTGATACTCGACAGGTCTGCCCGAGGTGGCAATATCGCCTGCCATGACGATTGCGTCGAAGTTTTTGTATTCCTGCGTTTCGGAGTAGGCATAGACAGTATCAAAAAGCTGTCTGAAACGCGCGACCTCCTGCTGATTTTCGTCGCCGTTGAGGTGAACATCACTGCAAACAGCGAAGCGGACAACGGGAGTGAAATCGTCGGGACATTCGGGAAGCTCCTGCTTATATCCGAAGCCGCCGCAGAAAACGGAAATCAGCGTGTAAAGGAACGCGATGAGTTTCGCAAGCATTGTGCGGATAACATTCATGAAAGAAAACATTTAAAAACCACCTTGATACAATAATAATTTAATATTATATCACCGATGATGAGTTTTTTCAATAGAAGAAATTAAATTGTCAGAATTTTGGGGTAGAAATGGGGCACAGGCGATTGATAATCGAATATACCGATAATAAAAGAAGATTATGCGGAAATCGGACAACGGGTCGCCGAGGACGACGTCCCCTACAGCATGGTTTAATCCGTGCATTTTGTAGGGGTTGGCGTCCCCGACAACCCGCGGATTCACGGTGATTTTTCCGCATCGGGCACACGGTTATAAATATTCAACCGTGTTACCTCGAATATAAAAAACGACCGAGGACGGAAGATTGTGCTGATTTAAACACGGCCGGGGCAAGCCCACAGCCCTGCAAGCGAAGACGGAAGACTGTGCAAAAATTGAACACAAGAGCGCTCCCCTACCGATGAAGACGAAAAATTGTGCGAATACCGTGAGAAAGAATAAGACAAATCTTCCGCATCGAGCACACAATTGCGAATTATCAACCGTGATACCCCGACGATAAAAAAGCTCTCCTCGTGAAAGGAGAGCTTTCTGTTTAATCGTAATATGATGCGCGGCGTTTTCTTCTGACGGTGGAGATTATGACAAGCAGGACGACTATCGCCGCAAAGACGATGAGTCCGACATACACGCTTGTTATCTCGTTGCCGTCGATTTTAAGGTTATCCCACAGCGAGGTCATGATAAACTGCGTCTGAGGGTCGAGATTGTGGAAATACTCCGTTATCAGCTCGTCCTGATTGGCAGGATAGAGAATTTCCTCGTCTCTGAGGGAATAATCCTCGTTTTCAAGCACCTTTTTGTTGGGCGTTGCGTAGCAGATGTACTCAGCATTTGCAAGCGCAACATCTTCACGGGTGAGGAAGTTGATGTAAAGCTCCGCCGCTTCCTTGTTCTGAGCACTTGTGGGAATGCAGATTGAGTCAACAAAAATGTTCATGCCCTCTTTCGGATAGAAAAATCCGAGGTCGGGGTTATTGTCGTACATCGTGAGGAAGTCGCCCGCATAGTACGGCGCGATTGCCGCCTCGCCGCTTTCCATTTTATTGAAAACCTCGTCCATAACATAGGACTGAACAAGCGGTTTCTGCTTTTTCAGTTCGTCATAGGCGCGCTCCCACTCGTTGGCGTCGGTGGTGTTGATGCTGATGCCGAGCTTGAACTGCGCAACGGCGAAAGCATCACGGGGATTGTTGAAGTTCATAATCTGCCCCGAATATTTCTCGTCCCAGAGCAAATCCCAGCTGTCGGGCGTACCCTCAACCATTTTGGTGTTGTAGATAACACCTACCATACCAACATTATAGGGCACGGAATACTCATTGGTCGGGTCGAAGTAGAGGTCTTTGTACTTATCCATAATATTCGCGTAGTTGGGAATATTGGAGAAGTCAATTTTCTGAACCAAGCCTTCCTCAATGAGACGGGCTATCATATAGTCGGAGGGAATGACGATGTCATAGTTCGCTCCGCCGCCCTTGAGCTTGTTATACATATTTTCGTTTGAGTCAAAGGTTGTGTAGTTGACCTTGATTCCCGTTTCCTCCTCAAACTGAGCGTTGACATCCATTGTGTCGTCCGCGCCGTCGGAGATGTACTCGCCCCAGTTATAGACATTTATCTCAGTTCCTCTGAGGTGCTCATAGCTCTTTTCCTCATTCGCCGCAAAAGCGGGAACCGTGCAGGAAAGCGCAAGAATCAGAGAAAAGATTATACAGGCAAACTTTTTCATACATCTGCCTCCTTTTTCTGCTTCTTTGAGCCGCCCTTTAAGTCGGAAAGGTTGACGATTATGAGCATGACGAGAATTACAACGAAGATGATTGTCGAAAGAGCATACATATCGGGTGTAACTCTCTTTTTGGTCATGGAGTAAATTCTTATCGGAAGTGTCTGGAATTTAGGTCCGCTGACAAAATAGCTGATGATGAAATCGTCAAGCGACAGTGTGAACGCCATGAGGAAGCCCGAGATGATACCAGGTTTGATTGCGGGGAGAATAACTTTTCTTATAGCTCCCGCGTGGGTACAGCCTAAATCCTGCGCCGCCTCCGCAAGGTTGGGATCGGTCTGCTTGAGCTTCGGAAGTATGTTGAGAATAACATACGGCAGGCTGAAGGTTACATGGGCAATAAAGAGCGTCCAGAAGCCTAAAACGCCGTTGATTTTAAGAAGTGTGCCGATGAACACGAAAAGGAGCATCATTGAAACGCCCGTAACGATTTCGGGATTCATCATGGGAATGTCGGTAACGGTCATGAGTGCGGAGCGTCTCCAGCTCTTTTTCATTTTATCAATGCCGAGAGCCGCGAGAGTTCCGATGACAGTAGCCGTTACAGATGAGGTTATCGCAAGTATAATTGTGTTGTAGCAGGCTGTAATGGTCGCCTTGTCCTTGAAAAGCTCGGCATACCATTTAAGTGAAAAGCCTGCCATAACGCCCGTACTGTTGGAGCTGTTGAATGAGAACACGCAGATAATCAGTATCGGGACATACAGAAACGCAAAAATGAGGAAGGTGTAAATGCTCGAAAATGCGCTCTTTTTCTTCATATCGCAACGCCTCCTCCCCCTGCGTCCTCAGTGTCGGAAAACTTATTCATAAACGCCATGCAGATAAGAATAAGAACCATGAGAACGAGTGAAAGCGCAGCGCCGAAGTTGAAGTTATTGGAAACCTGGAACTGCATTTCGATAATATCGCCTATAAGGGCAAATGTGCCGCCGCCGAGCTTCTGAGAGATGTAAAATGTGCTGACGCTCGGAACGAACACCATTGTTATGCCCGAAACAATGCCCGAAACGGACATCGGGAAAATAACCTTGAGGAATACGTTTGTTTTGCCCGCGCCTAAATCCTGCGCCGCCTCGACAAGGCTTCTGTCAAGCTTTGTAAGAACGGAATAGATAGGCAGAATCATGTATGGCAGGAAGTTATAAACCATGCCAAGAATTACCGCACCGGGGGTGTTAATCATGTGAACCTGCGGCAGATGAAGCAGAGAAAACAGCTTGTTGATAACGCCCGAGTCCTCGAGAATATTCATCCACGCATAGGTACGGATAAGGAAGTTCATCCACATGGGAATCATGACAAGCATAATCATTGTCGTCTGAGCCTTCGCCTTTGACTGAGAAATGATATATGCTATCGGGTAGGCAAGCACAAGGCAGATAAGCGTTGCGATAATGCCGTACCATAATGAGCGCAGGAATGTATCCGTATAATCCGAAAGACGGTAGATATTTTCCATTGTGAAATTGCCCTGCGCGTCGGTGAATGAGTAATACGCAACCATAATCAGCGGAACAACGATGAAAATGGCTGACCAGACAATATGGGGTGAGGCGCAGAGCTTCTGATAAAAAGCATACTTTTTATTCATTTTTACTCCTCCTCAACGATGTCTGAAAGATGTTCAATTTCATCACTGAAAGAGCTGTAATCGCCAAACATACCTGAGTATTTTGACTTTTTCATAATATGTATTGCGTCAGGCTCGATAAACAGACCGATTTTGTTGCCCACCGCCTCGTAGTCGGTGGTCTGAATCATCCACTTAAAGCCGCCTATATCAACAATTATCTCAAAATGAACGCCCTTGAAGGTTACGGAGGTTACAACGCCCGTGAGCATGCCCTGCTCAACGGGAACAATGTCAACATCCTCGGGGCGGACAACAACATCAACCGCTTCGCCCGCGTCAAAGCCCTTGTCAAGACATTCAAATTTCGCGCCTGAGAATTCGCACTTGAAGTCCTCAAGCATTGTGCCGTCAAGGATATTGCTCTCGCCGATGAAGTCCGCAACAAAGGCGTTTTTCGGCTCGTTGTAAATATCCTCCGGAGTGCCCATCTGCTGAATGTCGCCGCCGTCCATGACAACAACGGTGTCAGACATGGAGAGAGCCTCCTCCTGGTCATGGGTAACATAAATGAATGTGATACCCAGACGCTGCTGTATATTCTTAAGCTCTACCTGCATATCCTTACGCAGTTTAAGGTCGAGCGCGCCAAGCGGCTCGTCAAGAAGAAGTACCTTCGGGTCAACCGCAAGCGCTCTCGCTATTGCTACACGCTGCTGCTGACCGCCCGACAGGGAGTCAACCTGTCGTCGTTCAAAACCGTTAAGGTTTACAAGTGCGAGCATTTCTTTTACTTTTTTCTGTATCTCGCCGTCTTTCATTTTTTTTAGGCGAAGACCGAAAGCTATGTTTTCATAAACATTGAGGTTAGGAAACAGCGCATAACGCTGAAAAACGGTGTTAACCTGTCTCTTGTGAGGCGGTACACCGTTCATCTTCTTTCCGTTGAATATGACCTCGCCGCCGTCGGGTTCCAAAAAACCTGCTATTACACGCAGAGTTGTCGTTTTGCCGCAGCCCGAAGGCCCGAGCAAAGTGATAAACTCCTTGTCGCGAATACTGAGGTTCAGGTCTTTAAGCACCTGCTCCTCGCCAAACCGGATCGAGATGTTTTTAAGCTCGATTACAATAGAATTCTTTTCCAATTATGCAGCCCCTCTCTTTGCCATATAAGGCGTTTAATCTTTAAAGAAATGCCGTAGAATTCAATAGCGCGGCACCGCTTTAAAGTATTAAGATGATAGTATAATAAAAAATTTCAAATGTCAATATTTTTCATAAAAAAACGACAATTTTTTTAGTCGGGGCAGGACGGGTAAAAATCGGGATAATGCGAAAAAACAAAACGGGCGATTCGTGAATCGCCCCTACCGCATTTAATGAATTCGGTTATCCAAATCATCAACCGCGCCGCACAGCACCTTATAAGCGTCGGTGAAGTTGTCGATATCTCTGACAGCTTTTTCCATCGGGCAGACATCGGTGCCCTTTCGGTTGATTATTTCATCACAGAGGGTGTCGCAGGAATATTTTATTGAATAAGTTTTGAGCACCTGCTCGCCTCCCCTGCTCATGGTCTGAGCATGGACTTCCCGCACGCCCATATACGCGTAAAGGAACGCCGCCGCTTTGCCGACGATTTTATCCGCCGCGGAAAATCCGTTGAGATTTTCGCCGCTTCGGCAAAGCTCAACAAGGGGCTTTATGCCGCGCTCCTTTGAAGCAAAAACAGCGTTACCCCTGCACAGAACGCAGGAGTAATCGCCGTTTATCAACATTTCTTTTGCTTTTTCAATATCAGTCATTGTCAAACACCTGTGCCGCGTTCCCGAGCACTTCACGAATGTTGAGGTGCTGAGGGCATATATACTCACACTGACCGCACTGAATGCAGTCGGAGGCTTTGCCCTTGCCGTCCGTGCGGTCATTATAGAACCACTTGCCGTCCCAGTTCTGATGAGCCGTTTTGGAGTTATAGCAGGCGATAATATCGGGAATCGGAATCTCCGCAGGGCAGCCGTCCGTGCAGTAGCGGCAGGCGGTGCAGGGAATTTCATTCTGCTTTTTAAGTATGGCTCTTACCTTATCGACGGCTTCGTTTTCCTCTGCCGAAAGCGGCTGAAAATCTTTCATTACATTCACATTTTCAGCGACCATATCGACTGTTTCCATGCCCGAAAGCACCATGAAAATATTGTCAAACGAGGCGCAGTATCTGATTGCGTAGCCTGCGTATGTGCCGCCCAGAGCATCGAAAACCTCTTTCGCTTCGTCGGGAAGTCTCACAAGCTTGCCGCCGCGGACAGGCTCCATGACTATAACGGGCTTGCCGTGCTTTTTGCAGACCTCATAGCACTCGCGGCTCTCAACCACGGGCGAATCATAATCAAGATAGTTAAACTGAAGCTGAACGACCTCGATTGTCGGCTGTTCGGAAAGGATTTTATCGAGCACACGGGCGTTGTCGTGGAAAGACATACCGACGTGCTTTATTTTGCCCTCTTTTTTAAGCTCCTGCGCAACGCCGAAAGCGTTGGTCGCCTTGTATTTCTCATAATTCCTGCCGTTGACGGCGTGGAAAAGGTAAAAATCGAAATACTCAACGCCGCAGGCCTCAAGCTGAGCGGAAAACAGCGGCTTTATATCCTCCTCTTTCTCGAAGAAGCCGTCTGAAAGCTTGTCGGTGAGGATAAACCTGCTCCTGTCGTAACGCTTCGCAAGGCACTCCCTGACGGCGGTTTCGCTGTTGCCGTTGAGGTAGCCGTGGGCGGTGTCAAAATAATTGAAGCCGCTTTCCATAAACAGGTCAACCATTTTGTTGAACTCGTCAAGGTCAACTACATTGTCTTCATTTTTAAGGCGCATACAGCCGAAGCCGAAATTCTTTTTGATTTCAGGTGAGAATACCATAAAAACACCTCTTATTTAAAGTCGTATCTGGAAAGAAGCGCAACCATTTCGTCATAGGTCTTTCCGCTGTACTTTCTTTTTTCGGAAAGCTCAACGCACTTTTCGTCCTCGTGGATAACAATGCTCATCCTCTGACTCGAAGACATTTTTTTGTAGCCGTTAAAGGCATTTTCTTTATTGAAGAAACGGTAGTTTTTAGCATCGGAAACCTTGCCGTCCTTGAACTCGACAACAACGAACTGAGTTTCAAGCTCACTGCCGAAAAAGGCGACGATTTTTTTATCTCTTTCGCTTTCGCCGAAGGTATCAACGAGCTTCTTCTTTTTGCCGTTAAGCTCTTTGAGAACCTTTGAATGGTCAACGAGCGCGGTGGGCTTGCCCGAATCCTTTGAGGAATCCTTTTTGTCATCTTTGCCGTTTTTGTCTGAATCCTCAAGGGTGAAGGTCATTGACTCCCCTGTTTCGTCTTTTTTATCCGCTTTTTCTGATTTTGACGCGGAGCAGGCTGTAAGGCTCAGTGCAAGGAGACCCGCAGAAAGCAGAGCGATTATTTTTTTCATAAAAATCACCTCAAATGAGTTTATTCTGAATTTCAGCCGCCGTAACGGTGTTCTGCATAAGAATTGCGATGGTCATGGGGCCTACGCCGCCGGGAACGGGAGTGATGAAAGAGGCTTTCGGCTCAACGGAGTCAAAATCGACATCGCCGCAGAGCTTGCCGTTATCCATGCGGTGAATACCGACATCAACAACAACCGCGCCGTCCTTGACCATATCGCCTGTTACGAATCTGGGCTTGTTCATTGCGACAACGAGGATATCGGCTTCCTTTGTAACGGCGGGGAGATTTTTTGTCCTCGAATGGCAGGTTGTAACCGTGCCGTTCTCCGCCATAAGAAGCGCGCCCATGGGCTTGCCGACAATGTTGCTTCTGCCGACAACAACGCAGTTTTTGCCCTCAATCTCAACGCCCGCATATTTGAGCATTTCCATGACACCCGCAGGTGTGCAGGGCTTTAAAAGTCCGTTGCCGATGTGAAGCCTGCCGACATTCTCGGGGTGGAAGCAGTCAACATCTTTTTCGGGTTTAATGGAGTTGATAACCAGAGTTTCGTCAAGGTGAGACGGGAGCGGAAGCTGGCAGAGAATGCCGTTGACCTTTTCGTCATTATTGAGCTTTTCAACAAGCTCCAGAAGCTCCTGCTGAGTTGTGTTTTCGGGCAGGAGATATTCAAGCGACTCGATGCCGCACGCCTCGCAGGCTTTCTTTTTGTTGCCGACATAGACCTTTGAGGCAGGGTCCTCGCCGACAAGAATAACCGCAAGGGAAACGCTGATGCCCTGTTCTTTAAGCTCGCTGACGCGCGCTGCCGCCTTTTGCTTTATGAAAGCAGATACTTCCTTACCGCTGATGATTTCAGCCATAAAAACACTCGCCTTTCTTATAATCTGTGTGAATATTATAATGGTTTTCGGGCGATTGATAATCGCCCCTACGAATTGTGCAGAATTTTTATATCGGGACGCCCGGGAGGTCGTCCCCTACAAGCTCAAATTGAGCCGTGCAGTTGTAGGGGTTGGCGTCCCCGACAACCCGCAGATTGTCGTAATTTTCGGGCGATTGATAATCGCACCTACGGAATAAAATATGCGGAAATTGAAACGCGGCTGGGGCAAGCCCCAGCCCTACGTGTTTATTATTTCTTGCCCTTCATTTTAACAAGCTCTCTGTAGCTGATGAGCTCGATGCCGTGAGCGTTGAGGTGCTGCTCGGTCTTCGGGTCTTTCATGAGCTGATACTCCCACACTCTGTCTCTCCAGCGTGAGGTTATGAATTTAAGCTCGTCGCTCTCCATTGACGGATGAACGTATGTTTCGCTGATGCCGTTCGGGATTTTAACGATGTTCTCAAGGAAGATTTCTCTGTATCTTTCAAAGCTCGTTCTCATGTCGTCGTTCCACTCGGGAAAGATGAGGTAATCGGGCATCGGAACATTATACTTTTTGCTCAGAAGTCCGCATACACGGCAGGCAGCCGCATAAAGCCAGTAAGGTGTTCCCTCGGGGCACTGAGACTTGAGAGGCTTCGTGCACATTCTGAAAGCATAGCCGAAATCGCGGCAAACCTTAAGAGTTGTGGGGAGAAGACGGATGTTGCCCTCAAGGCCGTAAAGCGAACCCATGTGGTTATCAACATGAGAGGGCTTCATGCCCATGTCGAGAGCCGACTGAATCTGAGCGATTATTTCAAGTCTTGTCTCTTCAAGGTCAGCGTGCTGAGCAAAATCATCGCTCTCAGGCCACATGAAGCCTTTTTCGTTTATAAGGCTCTTGCCGTCGGTGAGAGGACCCCAGTTGTATCTGCCCCATTCGCTTGTGAGCGTAAGATGAACGCCGATAGCGTACTGCGGATTTTCGATTGAGAATTTAACCGCGTCCGCCGCAAATTTGCAGGGCATCATGATTGTGGAGGATTTGATTCCGCCGCTCTTGAAAAGATCCATAACGGCGTCGTTAGCCGCCTGGCACATTCCGAAATCGTCTGCGTTGATTATTAAGTATTTATCTGCCAAAATTATCACCCTAAATAAAAAATTTTTAACATTTATATTTTAGCATAACGGCGCAGAAATTTCAACAGAATTAAAAAATAATAAGCGAAAATTCACAATTTCTTCAAACAGCATAATTTTTACTGAACAAAAAAACGGATTCTGACGGTTAAATCAGAATCCGTTGGTTATTGAATTAAGGATTATAAGGTTTTTGCCCAGTCGAAATAGCCTTTAGGTCCGAAGATGAACATCGCAACGCCTGTGAGAACATCGCCGATTGTGGCGAAAACGCCCTCTGCTGTTGTGGGTGTGTCGTCAGCTTCGATGCCGAGGTCAACGAGGATAGCGCGGAAATCAGCGATAAGAGCGTTGTCCTTATCGAAATCGTTGACTGTGCTTGCCTTCATGGCCATTGCGTCGTCATAAACCTTCTGCTGCTCAGCTGTGAGCTTATAGCCTGTCTCCTTGCAGTAATTGTCGAGCTCCTCAACATAGCCGTTGAACTTCTTGAGGTTTCTCGCGCCGTTGAACTGCGGGAAGTAGAAAGCGTCTTCATCAGCGTTGTCGCAGTCAGCAATTGTCTTGATTCTGCCGAGAGCAAGCTCGATAGCAAGAGAAATAGCTGTGTTGTCATATTCAAGCTCATGCTTCTGCTTGTAGAAGAACCATGAAGAATCCTTGTAATATGTTGTGGAAATGTCGATGCTTCCGTCGGGAGAGAGAACTCTGCCGTCTGTTGAATCGAAGGTTGTGCCGGGTGTTACATACTGAGTGCCGGGTGCGGTGGAGTCGATGTTGATAACTTCGTCGCTGTTTGTCTTGGGAGCACTGTTCATGAAGCCGAAGCCCATGTAGTCGCCTGTCTGCTCACCGAAAGCAAGGCCGTAACCTGAAATGAATGAGAACTTGATGCCCTCTTCCTTGTCGAGCTTCTCAAAGCGTTCTTTGATTGTGCTCTGTGCCTTGTGATAAATCTCAGTCTCTTTCGCAACTGACTCAATTGTGATGAGGTCTTTAAGCTCGTCATAATCGTATGACGGGATAAGAACTGTAAGAGATGACGCGCCGAGGAGCATCTTCTGACCGAAGATACCGAGAGCCTGGTCAAGGAACTGTCTTATGTCTGCCTTGGGAAGAAGTCTGAGGATAAGAATGATAATGTCGCCGAGGGGATCCATGCTAAGGAAGCTGTTGAAAACTTCGCCCATGAGTCCGCCGTAGAATTCTTCGGGAGAATTGTCAACATAGTGAAGTCTCAGAAGGTCGGAAACAACATCACTGCCGTTCCAGCAGCCAACGATGCTGACTACGCGGAGAACATGGTTCTCAGCCTTGGTGGGATATGTAGCAAGATACTGGCTTACAACGGAAGCACCCATGCTCATGGGAACAAGAACAACATCAGTTGCGCCGAGCTTGTTTTCTTTAAGGATTGTTTCGATGAACTCGTGGAGGTCAGCAACATTCTTCTGAAGGTATGAGAATGTAGCGAAGTTGAAGCAGTAGATATGGTCTTCGTAATCCTCGCCGAACTTCTCTTTTGCTATTTCCTCACAGGGAATTGATGAATAGAAGCGAGCCTTTGCTTCGCTGAAGAAAGTACCGTCAGCCTCTGTGATTCCGGGATACTCGGAAACGGGCATTGCATATCTGGGAGTAACAACATTTGCGGGAAGATTGCCGTTTTCGTCGCAGATGTTATACTTGAAGATGCTTGTGATAACGGAAGAAATTGTGCAGTCAGAAATAATTCTGATGCCTGTGATGCGTGAGAATACCATCTCGGCAAGAAGAAGAACGATGCTTACGATTGCCTTTGCGTCAAATGACGGCTCGAAAAGATTCCAGCGGTCAAGGAAGTCGCCGTTGGCAACAAGGGGAGCATAGTTTTCGTAGTCCTGAAGAGTACCCTTTGCGAACGCGCCGTCCTCGGTGTATTTCTCGTCAAAGGAATAGGAACGGGACTGACCGATACCTGTTACGAAAACGATAAGGCTGTCTTTGCCCTCTGCAAATGCTGATTCGAGCGTGCCGCTCTTTGCGTCATTCTTAGCCGCAAAAGAGGGAATTGCAATAGCTGAAACGAGCAGCGCAATGCAAAGAACTACTGAAATAATTTTTTTCATTTTTATACCTCCTAATTTGGATAATAACATAATAGCACAAAAAAATCAAAAAGACAATAGCAAAACAAGCATTTTTTAATAATGAACATTGTCTGATTTTATGTTGCTTTTTCGCGCGTAAAAAACATCGGACTCACCCTTTTCGCTTTTTAAAGAATGATAACATATTATTCTGTAAAAAAGCCGAAAAGGGAATGAAAAGCGGCTGAAAAGGAATATAAAAATGGAGATTGATAGTTCTTTCAATTCTCCACTATTCACTATTACATCTTACTTTAAGAAACCCCCACCGACAAAATCAGAGATTTTGCCACCTCCCCCGAGGGAGGCTAAAAGGCGCCCCTTTGGGGAGCTGTCAGCAAAGCTGACTGAGGGGATAATCGAGCAAAAGCGAAAAACGGGCGATTGATAATCGCCCCTACGACCGAAGACGGAAGATTATACGGAAATCCAACACGGCAGGGGCAAGCCCCTGCCCTACGACCGAGAAAGGAAAATTGTGCGGATGCCGTGATAAAGAATAAGACAAAACCTCCGCATCGTCCTTACATATTAAAAAATAAAACCGTGTTGCCCCGAATATAAAAGTGGTTTTATTTTAATGAATAAAGGCTGTATTTTTCGTTTGAAAAGATGAATTTATAATCGTTTTTTAGACTTTCTTCAAGGAAATCCGCAAGCTCGCCTCTTTCTTTTGAAAGCACAAGCCAGCGCGGCGGATTCGTGTTGAAAACTTCTTCGATTTCTTCCCCGATTTCGGGCACGAGGCTGATATAATGGCTCTGCCAGCCGCAGTATTTAATATACGGAACAGTATCCGTGTATGCGTACCATACAGGCAAAACATCGTAACAGTAAACGCTGTCAAGCTCATCTTCGGGAATGCGCGAGGATATATCTAAAGAGCGTGAAGCATGACTGCTGTCTTTCTGCAGGACGAACAGATCTGAGTGATTGACAATCAGACTGAAACGCCCCCATTGAGCCAGCATTGAAACGGCAAGAATAACCAGAACCGCACTCTTTATGCTCACTCTGTTATCGGATTTCAGAATATCCTCAACAATAATAACCTCGGTGAAAACTATCATTGGTATAATCAGAGTGTAATAATGGAAATAGTTATTGCCCATGGATATGGCAAGAATCGTTCCGAGTGAGCCGAAAACCGCAAAAAGCACCTTTTTATAATCCCTGTTTTTATCAAGCAGCACCGTAAGCACTGGCACTGCCGCAAGAAGCGAACGGGCAGGCGTTTTAACTGTTTCGATAATGTGCTGAACAAGTCCTTTTTCTGAGGAATATCTGAAACCGAAAATGAAAACATCATTGAGCATTTCAGAAAGCAGACCTTTGCTCTGATAATAGACAAGCATCGGCGCAAACGCGGCGGCGACGCCCAGAATAAACATACTGCCGTTGGCAAAAAGATTTTTCCATTTTCCGTTTTTTATTAGGTCAACGGTTACGCACAGAACTATCGCGCAGATAAGCGCGGCGTTTGTTACTCTGATAAGCGCAATAAAGCCGAAGCAGAAGCCGTAAACCGCGCCGTAAAAAATGTTATGCTCTTCGTTTTCGCTTTTGCAGTATTTCATATAAAGCAAAAGGCACATGAAAAGCGGAATCAGCGAATATTCCTCGGTGAGATTGCCGCCGCCCATAAACGGAACGGAAAACCAGACAACAGGTACAAACATAAGAACAGCCGTAAGTATATTCTTCGTGCCGCTGTTTTCGATAATTCTGCTGATGAGAATATAAACGATTGACAGATTGAGCCACTCAACAAGGAAAATTCCCCATCTGCCGTAGCTTATCAGCTGACCGAGATACTCAATAAAGAAAAGGTACGGGCCTTTCATATCGAAATAATCTCTGTAGGGCAGAAAGCCCTTGGTCATTCCCTGCCCGACGGCAAGGAAAAATCCCGAATCAGCACCGCAATAGGTTGAAAGCGGCGAGGTGCAGTAAAAAAACAGAAGGCAGAAAACAAAGCTCAGAGCTGAAAGGGCGATGTAGAAAAAAGCTCTGTTTTTGTTTGACAGGGCAAATTTATCATCGGCAAAAATTCCGCTCAGCTTCAGTTTTCTCTTTTTTCGGGTATCTTCCATCTTTTATCCTCCTGCAATCAGCTCATTCACAAAGCTGAGGAATGTAGCGTTCGAGGGCGTTCTGCCATGTGGGCAGGCGGTCAAAGCCTGCATCGTCAAGGCATTTTTTAGAAAGGCGCGAGTTGAGCGGCCGCTGAGCTTTTGCGCCGTATTCGGCGGTGGTGGTGGGAAGAACGACCGTGCTCTTTCCTGCCGCTTTCATTATCGCCTGCGCGAATTCGCACCACGAGCAGTAGTTTTCGTTCGTGCCGTGGTATGTGCCGTACTTCTCGGTAACGACCATATCGCATATAAGTTTTGCGAGGTCGGGCGTGTAGGTCGGTGAGCCAATCTGGTCGGCAACAACCGTGAGCGTGTCGTGCGTTTCAGCAAGGCGGAGCATTGTCTTGACAAAATTGCCGCCGTTTATGCCGAACACCCAAGAGGTGCGGATGATGAAATACTTTTCGCAGTATTTTTTCACAGCCTGCTCGCCCGCGAGCTTTGTTTCGCCGTAAGTATTACACGGCGCGGTTTCGTCCGTCGGCTCAAAGGGTGTCTCTCCCCTGCCGCCATAGACATAATCAGTGCTGATATAAACCATTTTCGCTCCGATTTCACCGCAGACGCGCGCGAGATTTTCACTGCCCTTAACATTGACAGCTTCGCATTTTTCGCGGTCGTCCTCCGCTCTGTCAACAGCGGTATATGCGGCGCAGTGAACAACAGCGTCGGGAGCGTAATTCTTAACATAATCGGCAACTGCGTTTTCGTCTGTAATTTCAAAATCCGCCATATCCACGCCTTTGCACTGAATATTGCGGATTTCAAGCTCCTTTACAACATCAAAACCCAACTGCCCGTTATAACCTGTAACGAGTATTTTCATATTGAATTATCCTTTGTAAGTGAATTTTACGTCGCTGTCCTTAAGAAGCGGCGCGTTTTTGTCTTTCTGAGAAAGAATCGGATTTTCGATTTCCCATTCAACGCCCAGCTCGGGGTCGTCGAACTTAACGCTTCGGTCATTTTCGGGGGCGTAATATTTATCTACCTTATACATAACCTCAACATCGTCCGTGAGGGTTACGAAGCCGTGGAGACAGCCTGCGGGAATGTAAAAAGCCTTTTTGTTTTCGGCGGTGAGCCTGACTGCAACCCATTTTTTGTATGTGGGAGAGCCTTCTCTTATATCCACAGCAACATCCATGATTTCGCCCTTAAGGCAGGTGAGAAGCTTAACCTGCGCCATGGGGTCCGTCTGGCAGTGAAGCCCTCTGAGAGTGCCTTTTTCCGCTGAAAACGAGCGGTTGTCCTGAATGAAATCGTCGGTTATGCCGAGCTCGGCGAGAGTCTGTTTATTATACGATTCCATAAACCAGCCGCGGTTGTCGCCGTGAACCTTGGGCGTGAGCACAACCGCGCCGTCTATCTGCGTTTTTTCAAGTTCCATTTTTATTCACCTTTATATTCTTCTGTATTGTCGCCGCCCCAGTGAGGTCTCTGACCGGGCATTGAGGAATACATGATTTTGCCGTCCGCAACGCGCTGAAGATGCCTGCCGTATGTAGATTTGCCGTACTTGTTTGCCGAGTCAAGCAGGTCTTCCTTCGTTATCCACGAATTGTTGTACGCAATCTCCTCGGGAGCGGAAATGATAATCCCCTGGAGTGTCTCGATTGTCTTTACGAAATTTGAAGCCTCGGTAAGAGAGTCAACCGTGCCCGTGTCGAGCCACGCATAACCCCTCCCCATGAGCTTGATGTCAAGGTTGCCGTTTTCAAGATAAATCTTGTTGATGTCGGTTATTTCAAGCTCGCCGCGCGCGGAGGGCTTAAGATTTTTTGCATATTCAACAACCTTGTTGTCATAGAAATAAAGACCTGTTACGGCGTAATTTGACTTCGGAACAGCGGGTTTTTCTTCAATTGAAACCGCTCTGCCGTCCTTGTCAAACTCAACAACGCCGAAAGCCGTGGGATTCTCAACATAGTAGCCGAAAATTGTTGCACTGCCGGTTGTCTTTGCCGCCTGGCGGAGAATATGACCAAGACCGCTGCCGTAGAAAATATTGTCGCCGAGAACCATGGCAACGCTGTCGTCGCCTATAAAATCTTCACCGATAATACACGCCTGTGCAAGTCCCTCGGGTTTTGCCTGAACAGCGTAGGAAAGCTTAAGACCGAATTTGCTGCCGTCGCCTAAAAGAGATTCAAATTTCGGAGTGTCGGTAGGGGTTGAAATAATGAGAATTTCTCTTATTCCTGCAAGCATGAGAGTTGAAAGCGGATAATAAATCATCGGCTTGTCATAAACGGGAAGAAGCTGCTTGCTTGTAACCATAGTCAGCGGATAAAGGCGTGTGCCCGAGCCGCCTGCGAGAATAATACCTTTCATAAAAACCTCCGTACTTATCCTTACATAAATTTCATCAGCCTTGCACGGCAAGAGTCTGCACAGATTTGCGGGCGATTGATAATCGCCCCTACTATTATAATAATACACAGACAATACAGCTGTTTTCATACGAATAACAGGGCTGATTACTTCATTAAAATAATAATACAAATGTTGGTATTCGTCAATAGATTTGTCATATTTTGTTGCAGTTGCGGCAATTATATGATAAACTGTACTTATAATTACAGATTTTTATTTTTAAAATGGAATATATGTGTTATAATGTAAGAAAAGAGGGCGATTTTTTGAAAAAAGTTGCTGTTATAAATGACCTGTCAGGCTTCGGCAAATGCTCGCTGACGGCGGCAATACCCGTTCTCAGCGTTCAGGGCGTTCAGGCGTGTCCCCTGCCCACGGCGGTGCTGAGCAATCAGACGGGATATGAGGAATACTATTGCAAGGATTTAACCGAGAGCATGCCGGAGTTTATTAAAAACTGGCAGAAGCTCGACGCTGAGTTTGACGGAATTCTCACGGGATTTATTTCGTCCGAAAAGCAGATTGACATTATAAGGGATTTCTGCCGCGCTTTCAGAAAGAAAGACACGCTTCTGATGGTTGACCCTGTCATGGCGGACAACGGAGCGGTCTATCCGACCTTTTCGCCGTCATTATGCGAAAAAATAACCGCTCTTGCGCTCTCGGCGGACATAATCACGCCGAATCTTACGGAATTTGCGCTGATAGTGGGCATTGATTTTGCTGAAATCGAAAAAGAGCTTTACAAAGAAAGTCTGCTTTCGCTTCTCGAAGAAAGCGCAAAGCCTGTGCTCTCAAAGGGCGTTAAATATATAATTGTTACGGGCGTGAGAATTTACGAGGGGAAAATTTCCAACTGCATAATAAGCGAAGACGGGATTCAGACCGTTTCGGCTGAGAGCTTTCACGGGAGCTTTTCGGGCACGGGGGATATTTTTGCCTCAATCGTGTGCGGTGAAACGGTGAAGGGCAGCGATATTTTCACGGCGGTGAGCAAGGCTGTGAAATTTATTGAAATCGCGCTGAAAGCCACCGTTACGGAATGCACGCGGACGGAGGACGGCATCTGCTTTGAGCCGTTTTTGAAGCTGTTATGAGAAACAGAAAGATAAAGTGCATCACCCTCGCCGCGGTTTTTGCGGCTCTTATCACGGCGGCGGAGATGCTTCACCTGCCCCTTTTCAGCTCGCAGGGCTACGCTCATTTAGGCGACGGAATACTCTACATCGCTGCGTCCGTGCTCCCGTTCCCCTACTGCGCCGCGGCGGCGGCTCTCGGCGGAGCAATGGGCGATTTGCTGTCGGGCTATTTTATATGGATTCCGTTCACGGCGGTTATCAAGGCTTTAAATGTGATACCGTTCGTAATCGCGAAAAGATACAGAAAAAGCACAAAAAAAATCAGCGCGGCGAATATTTTTGCCTGCGTTTTTTCGGGAATAATAACCTGCGGAATGTACTTTCTTGCGTCGCGCGTAATTTACGGCAGCTTTGCCGCTTCACTTGCGGACTTGCCCGCAAACGCCGTGCAGGCTTTACTCGGCGCGGTGATATATTTAATTTTTGAGACGCTCCCCGTCTCGCACATTTCTATTGATAAGGATGATTAAAAATGGCTGATATTGTATATGAATTCGGAGGAAGCCTTTACCTCAACATAACCAACGAATGTCCGTGCAGATGCGTTTTCTGCGTGAGGGATATTAAGGACACAATGGGCACGGGCACAGATATGTGGCACGAAAAAACGCCGACCATTGAGGAAATCAAGGCGGCGGTTGACTCATCGGAAATTGCTGATTACAGCTCAGTTGTTTTCTGCGGTTACGGCGAGCCGACCTGCGAAATTGACAATCTCGTTAAAACGGCGAAATATATAAAGGAAAAGTACGGCATTAAAATCAGGCTCAACACGAACGGGCTCGGAAGCCTTTACAACGGCAGAGATATTGTCGATGAGCTCAAAAGCTGTATCGACTCGGTTTCCGTCAGCCTCAACGCTCCCGATGAGGAAAAATATCTTAAAATCACGCGAAATGTTTTCGGCGAAGGCTCGTTCGGCGCGATGCTCGACTTCACGAAAAAGTGCGTTGAAAACGGCATAAGCGCGAGAATGACGGTTGTCGATATTCTCAAAGAAGATGAAATCAAAAAATGCGCCGAAATCGCCGCCTCGGTTGGCGCGAAATTCGATGCGAGAAGCTATATTAAGGAATAAACGGAGCGATTTATGAAGCATATTGAAATTTTCACCGACGGCGCGTGCTCGGGAAATCCGGGCCCCGGCGGCTGGGCGGCAATTCTGAGATACAAGGGCACAGAAAAAGAGCTTTCGGGCAGTGAAAAGGAGACCACCAACAACCGCATGGAGCTGACGGCGGTTATAATGGCGCTTGAAGCTCTCAAAGAGCCGTGCGAGGTTTCGCTTTTTACGGATTCAAAGTATGTGTGCGACGCTGTTAACCAGCGGTGGGTTTATTCGTGGCAGGCAAAGGGCTGGAAAAAAGCGGATAAAAAGCCTGCACTGAATGTAGATTTGTGGGAACAGCTCCTGCCCCTGCTGAAAAGGAATGAGGTTGAGTTTATATGGCTCAAAGGGCACGCGGGGCATCCCGAAAACGAACGCTGTGATAAAATGGCGGTCGAGGAATATATGAAATATACGCAGGAATGAACGGTTCATAACGGTGTGCGGGGTACGGCAAAAGCCGTACCCCGCACAAATCTGTAGAAATCCTGAGGTGAACCGACGGGCGATTGATAATCGCCCCTACCGCCGAGGGTATAAATTTGTACGGAATTCTAAAACGGCTGGGGCAAGCCCGCAGCCCTACGACCGAGGAAAGAAAAATTGAGCGGAAATGAAACGCGGGAGCGCATTGCACTCCCCTACTCCTGTAAACGATAAATTCAGTTTAATTTGAACGCAGCAGGGGCGATTCCTGCCCTACAATCGAGGTCAAAAAAATTTACGATATTTCCCTCAAAAACATTTCTGTTGAAAGATGCGGTTTTTCGTGGTATAATCTTCACATCACAGTAATGAGGTGGTTACATTGAAAAAGATTTTATGCGTTATTCTTGCGGTGATTATCGCTCTGAGCGTCAGCGTTCAGGTTCTTGCGGTCAATCCGAAAGAAAGAGAAGAATTCTACCCGATTATCATTGTCGCAGGCTACGGCGCGGCGGCTGAGTACGTGCAGAACGAGGACGGCACTCAGACTCACGCGTGGGGCATTGACATGAATCTTATTTTAAAGCGTGTTCTTGTGCGCATTGCCGACCTTGCGATTGGTCTTGGCAAGCTGACAAAGGGCGACGCGAAATATGTTGCCGACGTTGTGGGCGGCGAATTTGTGAAAATGTTTGAGGGGCTTCGCTGTAATCCCGACGGGACGAGCGTTTATGATGTACGCAAATACTGCAACACCGCCGCCGACTCAAACTATACATATCTTTACGAATACGAGGACGGTCAATATACATTTGAGCCCGAAATCATGGCGATGTACGGCTCATACATCGGCGACAACTGGATGGATTATATCTTCAACTTCAACACAGATTTCCGTCAGAGCGTTACCGACTGCGCCGCCGACCTCGACAAATATGTTGACGATGTTCTTGAATATACAGGAGCAGAAAAAGTCAACCTTTACTGCGTAAGCCACGGCGGACAGGTTGCCTCGACTTATCTTAACATCTACGGCAAAGAGGATGCCGCAAAGCTCAACAATGTTATTCTCACTATCCCCGCAATCGGCGGAGCAGGCATCGCGTTCGACTTCTTCAACGGCGATTTCAGCTTTGACGAGGAAAGCCTGCTGAAATTCATTGAGAACGGCATGATGTGGGAAACTGACCTCCACTGGCTCTTTGCGGAGGAAAACCTCGACTTTCTTGACAGCCTGCTTCAGTATTTTATCCCCTATTGCGCTGAGATCATGGGCTACTGGGGAAGCATGTGGGACTTCATACCCGCGAAAGAATACGAAAACATGAAGGCGAAATGCCTTGACCCCGTAAAGTCGGCGAAGCTCATTGAAAAATCCGACTATTACCACTATGAGGTTTACCCGAAGATGTGGACAAATCTTCAGGAGTGCATTGACGCTGGCATAAATGTCTATATAATCGCAGGCTGCGGCACAAAGGATATTGCAGGCTACAATATAAATTCCGACTCGATTATCCCCACGGATTCCTCAACGGGTGCGGTTTGTGCGGAGTTCGGCAAGCGTTTCAACGACGGCTATGAGCCGCTCTGCACACAGTGCGACAACAAAACTCACAACCACGTTTCGCCCGACATGGAGATTGACGCTTCCGCGGCGTATCTGCCCGAGCAGACATGGTACATCGACGGACTTTATCATGGCATGACCTTAAAGAGCGACTACGGCGAGGCACTTATCACCGAGCTTATGTTCAACGATGAGCTTGTTGATGTTCACACCTACAAGGAATTTCCGCAGTTCCACGCGGACACAAACCGCTGTCAGTCCGCGACGGCATATTTCAACAACAGCGTTGAGGGCTATGTTTCCTCCGACGACACAAAGCTTGTTATCGAAAACTGCTCAAAGAAATACGACATGCTTCTCGTTTCCGTTTCATGCGACGGCATGGAGCTGAAATTTGACAACGAATTCATGAAGAAAATCCCCGTCGGCGGCAAGCTCGAGGTCGGCTTCACGGGCGAAGTTCCTGCCGTCAGCAGTGCGCTTTCTCATGTAACGCTCAACTTCATTCAGGTAGGCTCCGTAACGCCGTTCGGCTCAAGAACACTCTCTTTCACAATCGACAACGGCGAAAAAGCGGAGTTTGACAAGTCAGCTCCCGAAATCAGCAACAAACCGCAGTATGACTGCCTGCTGAGCCTTATTCTTAAATTTGTGCCGTCCCTCGCGGCGGAGAAAATTATCGCAATGTTCTACAATGCGATAAAGGCACTGTTCATCAGCTTATGAGGTAGATTTTATGAAAAGTAATATTACACGCACGGAAGCGTTTGAGCTTCTGAAAAAATACAACAAAGAAAGCTTTCACATTCAGCACGCGCTCACGGTTGAGGGCGTAATGGGCTGGTACGCGGAAAATCTCGGCTTTGCGGACGACAGAGAATACTGGAGCATTGTCGGGCTTCTGCATGACATTGACTTTGAGCTTTACCCCGAGGAGCACTGCAAAAAAGCTCCCGAGCTTCTGCGCGATGGCGGCGTCGGCGAAGACATGATTTACTCCGTCTGCTCGCACGGCTACGGTCAGTGCTGTGATGTTGAGCCGAAGCACGAAATGGAAAAGGTTCTTTTTGCCGCGGACGAGCTTACTGGACTTATCTGGGCGGCGGCTCTCATGCGCCCGTCAAAAAGCACGCAGGACATGGAGCTGAAAAGCCTTAAAAAGAAATTCAAGGACAAAAAATTTGCCGCAGGCTGTTCGCGTGATGTAATTCAGCAGGGCGCGGATATGTTAGGTTGGACTCTTGACGAGCTGCTCGAAAAAACTCTTGAAGCAATGAAAGCCTGCGAGGAAAGCATCGCAAAACAAATGGAAGATATTTGAAATCGGGGGAGAAATCTATGGAAACAGAGTCTCAGAGACTTTACAAAACCAACAAATCACGCTTCATAGTTCTGTGCGTGCTTGCCGCAATAATCATAATCATTACCCTGTTCAATGTGTTTAAAAAGAATGATATTTCAGGTTCGGCGGCGGTAGGTTCGGCAATCGCGGCGGGCAGCTACGGAAGCGTTATCGAAAAAAACGGCATAAGGATGTATGTTGACGCTGACGGTGTTACAAGCACGCAGATGGTCAGCGGCGGCATCACCTTTCTGAACGAGGAATATACCGACGAAAAGGGTGCTCACTCGGTATGGATTGGCATTGACAACACGGACGATACATTCCACAAGAGCTGTGTGCTGCGCGCGCAGATTATCACTCCAAATGAAAAAGAGGAATATCAGAGCCTGTTCAACTGTATTGACGATAAAAACAAAAAGAATTTTTCTGAAAGTCAGCCTCTGATTTACCGCGTGTGGATTGAAGCGGAGGACGGGCGCATTATAAAAATTTACAGCACACGCGTTCCGATGCTCATAGAAGCGGGCGACGACTGCGACCTTGAAAGCCGTGCTTACAGCATTGAAGAACGTAACGATGAGTCGCTTGAATTATTTGTGAAAAACATAAACTCCGGCGAGGTTTCGGGCAGATTTTTCAGCGTGTACGTAAGGCATCACAATGATGCAATTGTGTTTGTAAATAACGGACAGTAAAAAATTTTATCTCATATTGCTTTTGAAATTGTTGCTGTATAATATAACTGAACTTCTCGGAGATGTTACATACTGCTGGAAAAACTCTTGAAGCAATGAAAGCCTGCGAGGAAAGCATCGCAAAACAAATGAAAGAAATCTGAAAACGAAAAAACATATAAAAACGTCCTGCGGAATTCCGTTCGGGCGTTTTTGTTTTGATACGCAATATTTTTAAATAAATTTCATTTACATTGTCATGATGTTGTGCTATATTTTTTGTGGTGATGATTATGATTAAAATAAAAATCGGAACTCAGAGTTTTCAGACCATGGAAAATTTCGGCGCGAGCGGCGCGTGGTGGGCGCAGGATGTCGGCGGCTTTGACGGCGTGCGTGATGAAATCGCCGGGCTGCTTTTTTCAAAAGAAAAAGGCATCGGCATTGACTGCTACCGCTACAATTTAGGCGGCGGCTCGAAGAACTCGGGCTCATCGGATTTTCACAACAAAAACCGCATGGCTGAGTGCTTTCTCAAAAATGACGGCACTTATGATTTCAGCCGCGACGCAAACGCTGTCTATATGCTCAGAGCCGCTGTGAAAAACGGCTGTAAAAGCGTTGTGCTTTTTGTGAATTCGCCGCCCGAGCTTTACACAAAAAATCACAAATCCTGCCTTGACAAACCGCTTCGCACAAACCTTGCGAAGAAAAATTACAAAAATTTTGCGGCTTACTGCGTCAAGTGCGCTGAGCATTTCATAGATGAGGGTATTCCCGTAACGGCAATCTCCCCTGTCAACGAGCCTGTGTGGATATGGACAGAAAAAAACGGGCAGGAGGGCTGCCATTACAGACCGCGGGGTGTGTGCGGAGTTTTACGCGCGCTGGCTGATGAAATCGACAAAAGCGAAAAGCTCAAAGCGAATAATGTTGTGATTTCAGGCGCGGAGAACGGCGACATAAGGTGGTTCAACAAGACCTATTCGCGCATCATGCTCGGCGATAAAAAGATAAAAAGCCACGCTGACGGCGTTGATGTTCACTCATATTTTCTCAATGATCACATTTTGCCGAAAATCAACAACCGCCTTAAATTCATGGCGCGGTGGAGGCGTTACCTTGACAGAAAATACCCTTACGCAAAGGTGCGCGTCAGCGAATGGACTCACATGCAGGGCGGCAGGGACAGCGGAATGGACTCCGCGCTTGTGCAGGCAAGGGTGATGTATGAGGACCTTACCGTGCTGAACGCTGTTTCGTGGCAGCACTGGATTGCCGTCAGCGATGTTGATTACTGCGACGGGCTTATCTACATAAATCCCGACAGGAGCTATGAAATCACGAAGCGTTATTACGCTTTCGGCAACTTCTCAAAATTCATAAAAAACGGCGCGGTCAGAGTTGAAGCCGACGGCGGCACGGACGATTTAAAGCTGATTGCATTCAGGCAGAAAAATGAAACGGTTGTAATTGCCATCAACCTTTCGCAGAATGAAAATGAGCTTGAGTTTGACGGCTCGGGCACGGCTTATATCACCGATAAAAATCTGTCGCTCACTGAGCACGAATTTGACGGAAAATTCACCGTTACGCCCCGAAGCGTAACTACATTTGTAATGGAGGGTTGACATGACACTCGTTAACAAGGTGCAGGACTTCATAAAAGAAATCAAAGCCTACTGGCGCACGCCTGCCACGGGCGATTATGTTGCCTACAAGGAGTATCTCATGCTCTCTGTCGGATGGCTGGGCATGAGGCTTGCGACGGTTTTCGGCATCAGCTTCGGCGTCAACGACCCGTTCACCGCCATGACGCTGAAAATGACTCACAAGGACTTGCTTCTTTTCGGCTACATTTGCACGGCAATCGGCTACGCTCTCGCGCCGCTGAACGCCTACATTATCGACAACCTCAGAAGCCGCGCGGGAAAATACAAGGTCTATATCAAATTAGCCGTACCTGCGGGCATTCTTTCGCTGTTCGCGCTGTTCTACCCCTACGAAAAAATGAGCTACTGGCCGATGGTAATTTCGCTTTTTGTAATCGGTCAGATTCAGGGTTATGTTCAGCAGTGGTACAACACGGGTGTTAGCAACCTCGTTTATGTTATCTCGCCGAACTCGCAGGAACGAGTTAAGATAATGATGGTGTCAAGCCTTGTGCACAACTTCGCGCCGAGCCTTACGGGCATACTCATTCCCGTGCTCAGCGATGTTTTCGCAAACGGCGACCTTTACAATGTAAAAACATACAGAATGGTCTATCCCGCGATTATAATTATCGGCGTTGTAATGAGCATGACGGCTTACTTCGGCGTTGAGGAACGCATTGTTCAGCCGCGCTCGCAGGTTACGGGCGTAAGGCTCACCGACGCGCTGAGCGCAGTTTCGCGCAACAAGCTTTTCTGGATAAAGTGCGCCGACAGCTGGAACAACTTCATGGAGGACTGCAAAAACATTCTGCTCCAGTGGGTTTTCTATTACGGCAAAGCAGGCTCAATGACGCTTTACGGAATTATCGACACGGTATCGTATAACTCCTCGATGTGGGCGATGCTTTTCTCCCCGTGGATGATAGACAAAATGGGCAAGCGCGGCTTCAAGCTCGTTAAAAATATTTCGCAGATTTTCATTACTCTCGGTCTTGCGCTCACCTACAAAAAGAGCGTGTGGCTTATCGGAATTTTCTATTTCCTCAACAGATTCTGGGAGACAACCGAGGTTATTGACCGCTCGATTGAGTCGGATATCCGCGACTATCAGCAGTACATCAGCGGCGAGCGCATAGACGGCGCGTTCGGCGTTATCGAAACCTATGTCGGCGGCGCAATCGGCGCGGCGACAAATCTTTTTGTGCCGTGGGTTTATAAGCGCAACGGCTTTGACGGCACGGATTATTCTGTCCTCGAGGTCTATAAAAATTATGACGACAAAAAGCCGCTTTCCGCTCAGACGAAAAATCCGAACAGCGTGCTTTACACTCTGCTTGACAGGCTGATGCTGATTTCACTCGTCGGCGCGGCAATCGACGTTATCCCGTGGTTCTTCTACGATTTGACGGACACTCAGCAGAAATCCGTCATCAGAGCGATAAGAATACGCAGCGCGGTTGAGGACAGGAAAGCTGGCGTTCTCACCGACGAGCTTTACTGCGAAGCGTGCGAGGCTGTGGAAAAGGCAAAGGATTACCTCGGAAAAGAGAAAATCCCGAAGTCCGACAGAAAAACGGCTGACAAAAATCAGATTAAGGAAGCGAAAGCCTACAATGAGGAAGTTGAAATTGCTCAGTTCGTCAAAAATGAGCTTGACCGCTTCAAGACTGATTTCGGCGTGAAGTTCCGCGAATTCTGTGAGTATTTCACGAGTTTTGGCAAAGAAGATTTCGCAAATCACGCCGACGAGATTCTTTCCGCGGCTCTGAGCCTTCCGCAGGGAGCGACCAAGGAGGAGCGTGTCAACCGCTCCGACGCAATAAAAAATGCCCGCGCTGTTAAAAAAGCGGCAGGCTACATTAAAAAATATTACCCCGACGGGCTTAAGGAATTCAGCCCGGCGGACTTTGAGACGGCGTTTGATTTGCCCGAGGAGACAAAGAAACAGCGCGAATTGAAGCGTGCCGCCGTTAAAAAGGCAAAGGCTGAGCGAAACGCCTACGGCAAGGTCATGAAGCCGTATATTTTCGCCGAGCGCATTGTAACTCTCGCCGAGGGCTATGACGGCATTGACAGCTTCACGGCTGATTACGCCGAAGCCGCCGCGAGACTCAGTCAGAAGCGTGAAAACGAGCGCGCTGAGGAAGAAACTAAAGCCGCGCGCAGAAAAGCCGAGGCGCAGGAAAGAGCCCTCAGAAAAAAGAAATAAAAATAAGGGGCTGTTGAATTTAGATGCAGAAAGCGTTTTCTTCGCTCCGAAGCTGTATGCGATACCGCGAGAGGGCGAAAAAGCGCTTAGAAAAGTAAAATAATAATCAACTGAATTATCATAAAAATCAGCAATTCTGAAATTTGGAATTTATTTTCCGTTATCTCAGAATTGCTGTTTCATTTGTTTTATATTTTACTTTTCGATCTGCGCTTAGGCACAGACTCGCAAGGCTACTTTTCCTTAAAATGCACCTTTCACCCGCCTTGCGTCCCTTTGCTCCTTGTAATACGTCAGTATAACATCGTCGCAAAAGAACACAAATCGGGCAAAATTCATCATTTTAAGGTGCGAAGCAGTTTTTGATGAGAGAATTTTTCTGAAGACAAAGAAAATCCGCATCACGCATACTGGCGTATTCGGATGCGGATTTGATGCAGTATTCGGGAAAATTATCCGTCAAAAACAAAAGTATCCT
>JAZUFU010000086.1:0-5074 GCA_045640865.1 Acutalibacteraceae bacterium
CCGAACGGGTCAACAAGCCCCGTCTCGGGCGCGTAAGCCATGGCGTTCACGGTGAAATCACGCCGCGAGAGGTCGAGTGTGATGCTGTCGGTGAAAGAAACGCTGTCGGGGTGGCGGTTGTCGGAATATTCGCCGTCAACACGCATTGTGGTGATTTCAAGCGGATTGCCCTCAATAATCACCGTCAGCGTGCCGTGCTTAAGCCCTGTTTCAACCGTTCTGAAAGACGAAAAAACTTCGCAGATTTCCTGCGGCTTCGCTGAGGTGGTGATATCCCAGTCATAAGGCGTTTTGTTTAAAAACGCGTCGCGGACACAGCCGCCGACGATATACGCCTCATATCCTGCGCCGTGAAGCAAATCCAGCGCGGTGCTGACATACGCCGGCAGAGAAATATTCACATAACCACCTCCTTTGTATTTACAATATTATCACTTTATGGTATAATAATCAAGGTGATTATTATGAATATACAGATTTACGGCAAAGCAAAATGCTTTGACACTAAAAAAGCGGAAAGATATTTCAAGGAAAGACGCATAAAATATCAGTTCATCGACCTTGCAAAATTCGGCATGAGCAGCGGCGAATACAAAAACATTCTCCGCGCCGTCGGCAGCTTCGACGCTCTGCTTGACAAAACCTGCAAGGCGTATCAGGACAGCTTCATTGAGTACCTCGCCTCGCAGGAGGCAAAGGAGGAAAAGCTCCTCGAAAATCAGATTATCTTCAAAACTCCCATTGTCAGAAACGGCAAGCAGGCGACAGTCGGCTACTGCCCCGATATATGGAAAACCTGGGAATAATCAGTGGTGGGACTATCTCATTCAACGCAATAATTAAATAATAAAAAGATGGTTCTGAAAGGATAAATTACCGTTCAAAGCCATCTTTTTTATTTACTTTTCAGTTTTATTCCGTGTAATACTTCTCCATCGTTACCTCTTCTTTTGCGCCGACGGGAGCATATTTCTCCTGGTAATAGTTTTCTTTTTCAACGCCGAAAGTGCCGTCGGGCGAGGCGGTAATCATCGTGCAGCCGCGCTGACGGCCGTAGGTCTCGATTTTTTTGTAGGCAAGGTAGTCAACCGTGTAGCCGTAGCTGAGCGTGATTCCCTTGTATTTGAGGCTCATGTTGTTGAGGTGGTCGTGCCCGAAAAACATACCCTGCGTTGAGCCGTGCTTTAAGCACGCGTCAAACAGCCCGTAGTTGTAGTTACTGCTATAGACAGTTTTATCTACTTCGCCCATTTCACCCGCGACATACTCAACATCAGCCGTGTTTTTGAAGCCGTTGTCTCTGTATTCATAGTACGCTTTCTGCATTTCAAGCGGAGGAATGTGGTAGAACATCAGCGATTTCGGCGTTTCTCCGCCGTTCTGCGCGGTCAGCTCGTCGAGTTTCTTCTCGTACCACTCAACCTGGTTCTTGTGCGGACAGTCATATCTCCACAGAATTCCGAAATAGTCGTGGTCAACATAGGAGTGAGAGTCAATCATGAACAGGCTCTGCGTGATTTTGCCCTCGGAATTTTTAACATTGATAACATAGTTTCCGCATCCGTCTATGTCTTCGGGACCTCTCCGGAAAAGACAGTGCGGATATTTTTCTCTGTTTTCGTAAATTTCCGAAATCTGCTCACGGCTGAAAAATGAATACGCCTCGGTGTCGTGATTTCCGTATGCCATGCACCAGTAAACGCCAGTTTTTTCCATTAAATCCGCAAACATCACGGCAGGAGTTTTGTTATTGAATGTGCCTGCCACATACGGAACAGGGAAACCGACATCGCCCGTAACCACAACAAGGTCGGGTTTCTCGGCTTTAACCATGGCATAAACCGCGTCGAGCGTCATGCCGTCTTTTTTTGCGCTGAGAAAGCCGCCGCCGAGATGAACATCCGTCAGATGCATTATTCTGAAATCGCGGTCGGTCGTGAATGTGAAATCACCGTTTTCGTCGAGGGCGGGGGAGAGCTGTGCGTCATATTCCACCTGCTTTACGGAGTTGCGGATAAACTCGTTGTTCGGCTTATTCATAAAATAATTGAGGCAGGCGGCAACACCCGTGATAACCGCAATGACGAGGACAATGCTGAGAATAACCTTGCAGAAAATCTTGAATTTCTGCTTCGGAGTTTTTTTGATTTTTTCTTTCTTTTTCTTTTTCATAAATATCACCGAGTGCATTTTATCATCTTTTTAGAAAAAAGTCCATATACAGATTGAAACGAAGTGTTGAATAAAGTCAAATTTTCCGATATGTTCCTATTATTTTATGAATAACACTTGCCGCAACATCAAATCTATGCTATAATTATACAAATTTTTTTCGGAGGGATTATATGAACACCACGATGATAATCATTTTAGGCACTATCTTTGTCTATCTTATGTGCATGCTTCTTGTCGGATTCAAGTTTTCCAAGACAAGCGGCGCCAGCTCGGACGACTTCTATCTCGGCGGCCGTAAATTAGGCCCCCTTGTTACGGCTATGAGCGCGGAGGCTTCCGACATGAGCGGCTGGCTTCTTATGGGACTTCCCGGCGTTGCTCTCGCATACGGTCTTGCGGAGGCTTCATGGACGGCAATCGGTCTCGGAATAGGTACATACATCAACTGGCTTGTTGTATCAAAGAGAATCAGAAACTACTCACAGAAAATCAACGCTTTCACAATTCCCGATTTCTTCGCAAAGCGTTTCGGTGATGACAAAGGCATCATCACATTCGTTGCGGCAATCGTTATTATTGTATTCTTTGTTCCCTACACAGCATCGGGCTTCAACGCCTGCGGCACTCTTTTCAACAGCCTTTCAGGCGGAAAGATTCCGTATTTCACAGCAATGATAATCAGTGCTCTCGTTATTGTAGGCTACACTGCACTCGGCGGATTCCTTGCGGCATCCACAACCGACCTTATTCAGTCAATCGTTATGACAATCGCGCTCGTTGTTGTTGTTGTTTTCGGCATCAAGACAGCAGGCGGCTATGACGCTGTTGTTGAAAACGCAAAGAACATTCCCAGCTACCTCAACTTCACAAGCACATTCGACTACACGGTCGGTCAGCCCAAGCCTTACGGCGCGCTGACAATCGCTTCAACCCTCGCATGGGGACTCGGCTACTGCGGCATGCCCCACATTCTCCTCCGCTTCATGGCAATTGAAGATGTTAAGAAGCTCAAAACTTCACGCCGCATCGCAACCGTATGGGTATTCATCTCAATGGCAATCGCAATCTTCATCGGCGTTATCGGCTGCGCGGCAGTTAAGAACGGCGGCGTTGACATCGCTCTTGCAGACGGTCAGAGAATCATCATTGAATTTGCAAAAATTATCAGCAAGTACGGCGCATTCTTCGCGGTTATCGCGGGCGTAATCCTCGCAGGTATCCTTGCGGCTACAATGTCAACGGCTGACTCTCAGCTTCTCGCGGCGGCTTCGAGCTTTTCGCAGAACATTCTCCGCGATGTATTCAAGCTCAAAATCAAAGAAAAGACAGCCATGATTTTTGCCCGTCTTACAATTCTCGCAATCGCAATCGCGGGCATGATCTGGGCGCGTAAGGAAAACGCTGTTTTCGATATCGTTCAGTTCGCGTGGGGCGGCTTCGGCGCATCATTCGGCCCCGTTGTTCTCGCGGCTCTCTTCTGGAAGCGTACTAACAAGTACGGCGCAATCGCAGGCATGCTCACAGGCGGCGCGATGATTTTCATCTGGAAATACGGCATCGCAAAGCTCGGTGGCGTATTTGAGATTTACGAGCTTCTTCCCGCTTTCATCTGCGGACTTATCGCAATCGTAGTTGTAAGCCTTATCACAGGCAAGCCTGACAAAAAAATCAGAGATACATTTGAAGAAGTTAAAGCAATGAAATAATAACTGAATAATCAAAGCACAGAGTTCAGCGTTCAACTGTTCTCTGTGCTTTTTTGTTCAAACAAAACATGGCAGAACTGATTGATTTTTTTGCGGAAATACGATACAATTAAATCAATAAATTAAGGAGATGATTTTTATGAAAAAAATTCTGACGGTTTTAATAATTCTTGCGGTTTTGGCGGCTGTTGTGCTGCCTGTTGAGCATTATTACGGCGATAACATTTACGCTCATTTTGCTTTTTCCGATTCGCCTGTAATCAAGGTCGGCGATGACACCTACAGATGCGCCAAAGACTCCTCTGAAGATTTTGTTGAATACATGAAAAATGACGGCTGGGATTTCGTTGACCAGCTGGGCTCGGGATATATTTTTGAAAAAGGCGATGAAAGAGTAATCTGCATTATTTCGATAAAAGAGTTATATGCTGAATGGAGAGTATCAGACGAGCCGAAGCCTCAGCCTGACCCCGAACCCGAAGACGAACACACAACCGTGCCCGACGTCGAGCCCGCGACAAAGCTTCCGGATGAGCCGATTGCGGCTGTCGATAATCTTGAAGGGCCTCTCGGTACCGCGCCGACGCTCGGCGAGGACAGCGAATACGCCGCTCACGTTGTTTTCCACGCGGACAAGGATATAAAGAATTTCCGCTTTTTCAAGGCGAACATGACCTACAATGAGGAAAGCAACACTCTGACGGGTACGCCCGAAAAGGAATACGGCTCGCTCAATTATGTAGCGGGCGGCGAAGAAGTTATACTCATGGGCGATGCAGGCGAAACGCTGCCGTTCCTTGCGGTTTCGTTTGAATCCCTGAGCGGAAAGACTTACTACTATGCAATTCAGATAAGCGGCGAAGACGGACATTCATTCCTGACACCCTTTGAGAACGCGAAATAAGTTGTCGGATCCCTCATTCTCACATACGCTCCCTTTGCACAAGGGAGCTTTTTTGGGATTATCCCCGAGAAACGGGCGATTGATAATCGCCCCTACCGACGAGGGCAGAAGAATGCGCGGAAATTGAAAGCGGCAGGGACGCCAACCCCCTACAACCGCACTGCTCAATCTGAGATTGTAGGGGACGACGTCCTCGGCGTCCCGAATAAAAATGTTCAAAAGCGGAGCTTCTTTCAATTCTCCACTATTCACTATTACATCTTACTTTAAGAAACCCCCACCGACAAAA
>JAZUFU010000087.1:0-27138 GCA_045640865.1 Acutalibacteraceae bacterium
TCGATTGTGTGGACGATGATGGGCTTGTTGCCGAGCATCATATACTGCTTGGGTGTTTCGGTGTTGCCCATTCTGCTGCCCTTGCCGCCTGCGAAAACTGCTGCTATTACCATAATTTTTACCTCATTTCTTCCCGACTAATCTGTCGTATATATCACAGACCTCGTTGACCTCTCCGCTGGCAATCATTGTACCCTTTTCAAGGATAATCGCCTTGTCGCAAAGTCGTCTGACCTGCTCTGTATTATGTGAAACGAAAAGCACGGTTACGCCCTTGTCAATCATGGACTGAACCTTGGCTTCACTCTTGTTTCTGAATTTAGCATCGCCGACTGAAAGAACCTCGTCAAGGATAAGCACCTCGGGCTCAACAGCCGTGGCTATCGCGAAGCCGAGACGCGCGCGCATACCCGATGAATAGTTCTTTATCGGAACATCAATGAAATCCTTAAGCTCGGAAAACTCTACGATTTCATCGTATTTGCTTTCGATATATTTTCTTGAATATCCCATTGTCGCGCCGTAAAGGAAAATATTTTCTTTGCCCGAATAGTTGCTGTCAAAGCCTGCGCCGAGCTCGAGCAGAGGAGCGATTATGCCCTGCACCTTGACAGTTCCCTTTGTGGGCTTCAGAACGCCCGCGACGGTTTTAAGCAGTGTACTTTTGCCTGCTCCGTTAAAGCCGAGGATACCGAGTCTCTCGCCTTTTTCAACGGTGAATGAAATATCTTTAAGTGCCCAGAATTCCGTAAACATCAGCTTTTTTGTAACGAGCTTTACGAAATACTCTTTAATATTGTCAACTTTCTCTTTGTTCAGATTGAACAAAATACTGACATCTTTTACTTCAACTGCGGGTTTACTCAATGCTCTCCCTCCTTAAATATGAAGGATAAATTTATCCTGATTCTTATAAAATGCCCATATACCGATTAAAAGCACAACGATTGCCGCGCCGAGTGCATAGTAGAAATGGTTCCAGTCCCAGAGCCTGCAATAAAGCACGCAGCAGCGGAACATTTCGATTATGCTGTAAAGCGGATTCAGTTTCAGAACACTTGTTACCGCGCCCGAGCTGCCGAGAGTTTCGAGCTTGTACATAATCGGCGTTGCGTAGAAAAGCATTGTGCAGACAACATCGTAAATATACTCAATATCCTTGAAGAAAACATTGAGGACTGAAAGGAGAAGTCCCACGCCGAGGCAGAAAACGCAGAGAATCAGAATCGGAACGAAGCACAGAAGAATGTACCATGAAAGGTGCAGGTCGGGGTAAATCGTGCCGCCCGCAAGACCGTTCTTTATAAGGAAATAACCCATAACAACGATAAGAACGGAAAGGGAAATTACAAATGTTACGAAGTTTGAAAGAACATTTGAAAGCGGATAGATGTATTTCGGAACATACACCTTTTTGAGCACGGACGCGCTGTTTCTGATTGAACGCATGGCTCGCTTTGTTGATTGAGTGTAGAACTCAAAAAGTAATCTACCAGTAAGAAGATAAACAGGATAGCAGACAACGCCCTTATTGGACTTACCGAAAATATTGCCGAAGATGAACACAAGAACAATCATTGTGAAAAGCGGCTGGAGGAAAGTCCACAGCATACCGAGGAACGAGTCTCTGTATTGCAGTTTAACATTTTTTCTTACAATTTCATTCATCAGATAGCGGTATTTGTATGCGTTTTTAAAATACTGCTTCAAAGTGATTCTTTCTTTTTTAGCTTTAACTTTTTCGCTCATTTTTACACCTCATATGGTTTTCCATTTGAAAAAATATCTGAACATCGACTGAATGTGAATAAGCATCAGCTTGAAGTTGCGCTTGCTCTCTCTCCCCCACTCGTGGAGAATGGTGGCGTGAGGATAATAGACAACCCTCGAAATTCCCTTTGCTCTGCGGGCAATATCGGCGTCCTCAAAATACATGAAATATCCTTCGTCAAAACCTTTGAGCTCCTTGAAAACAGAGGTTCTGAACACCATGAAGCAGCCCGTTGTGTTTTCAATATCCGTAACATCGGAAAGATTGCAGTCTTGCATAGCATACTCACGCAGGAGCTTTGACGGGTTGTTTTCGTCGCGCATACGGCTGGCGATAAGATACTTAAGGCGCGGATTGCGCTTGCCTAAAATCTGCTCTCTGCCGTCGGGGAAGCAGATTTTCGGGGAAAGAAGACCGATATCGGGGTTTGCGTCCATGAAATCAATGATTTTTTCGATTGCGTTTTCATTGATTACAATGTCGGGGTTGATTACGATGTGATACTCGGAGGTGAGCATCGGGAGGACGATGTTATGCCCCGCGCCGAAGCCGCTATTGGTGCCTGTCTCAATAACGCAGACCTCGGGGTAATTTTCTCTTATAAATTTCGGTGTGTCATCGGTTGAGTTGTTATCTACCACATAAAGTCTGAAATTTTCGTCGGTGTATTTGAGAATTGTATCGACCGCTTTTTTTATGGTTTTCATATTGTTATATGTTACTATACATCCTGTAACTTTGGGATTCATTTCAAATCCACCTGCTTTCCCTTAATCGCTTTTATTATGGAAATGCGCCATTTTATTTTCTGTTTGAGCGTAGTTTTACTGCCCGTTGCCGTGCCGTCGTGCCTGCGCCAGTAAATGAACTGCTTGTTGATAAGGCTGACCCTGCCCGCCTTTTCGCCCATGAGACCTATCCACTGGTCGTGCATCGGCAAATCGTCGGTAAACGGGAGAATATACGGCTTAAGCTGAGCGCTGAACGCCATGCAGCAGCCGATATATGAATTCCTTATGACATTTTTCACAATGCCCGTGCCGCTTCCGTGAGAAACAAAGAACGAGTTTTCTTTAATATTCAGCCCGTCATCGGTGATGTAAGCGTCGTGCATAACGACAAGCGCGCCGTTTTCAAGCTCTTTCACAACAGCCTCAACCTTGCCGTCGAGCCATACATCGTCCTGATCGCAAAGAAAGATGTAATCGCCCTTTGCGCATTTTATCGCGTTCTCAAAATTTTTGATAACGCCCCTGCGCGGACCTTCAACATAGACAATGCGGCTGTCTTTTTTCATAAGCTCCTCAATTGCCGCGAAGGTGTTTCCCTCGGGCAGGTCGTCAGAGATAACAACCTCATCGTTTTCACCGAGCTGAGCGAGCACAGATGTGAGCTGTTCCTTTATATATTGTTTGCCGTTATAGGCGGCAATAACTACAGAAATCATAATAATCCTCTGTTTCAACAGATAACAAAGCAAAATCGCCTTATTATTCCAATTTATACTTTTTTATTGTATCACAAATGTCGGGAAAAATCAATAGAAAGAATATAAAAGGAACGGTGCAAAATTAACATGAAAAATTAACAAAGCGGCAAAAAAAAATGCCCTCCTTGCGCAAAGGAGGGAAGATTATTTTTCTGCAATTTTCAAATCGGACACATGCCGTGGAAAAGATTATTGCAAAATCTCCACATCGTCCGCACAATAATAAAATTATATCCGCGTTATCCCGACGATAAAAACGGGCGACCATTGGTCGCCCGCAAGATTTTCGGTGATTTTTAATTTGTGCATACCGTGATAAAAACTATTGTGAAGCCTTCGCATCGTCCTCACAGCTTGAAAATATATCCGCGTTGCCCCGAATATAAATTATTTAAGCAGTCTGCATTTGAGGTTGCGCTCGTCGGTGAGCTGAGCAATCATCTTTGACGCTGACTTTGCCGCCTCGGCGTTGCCGTCAAGAACCGCGCCCTTGAACGACCTGAACGCGCCCTCAATCTGAGACTCGATGCCGGCAAGAGCGTCGTCCGACATGGGGTCGGAAAAGCGGATTGTGTCAAAAACTTTCTGCGCCTCGGCTTTCATTTCGTCGCTCTCAGCCTTGGAGATAAGAGCTTCCGCGTCGGCGGAAATTGAGCGGACGAAAAGCGTCTGAGTCTTAATCTTTTTCTCGACCTGCTGAACGGCATCAACAGCGGACTGAGCCTTGATAACCGTTATGGCGGTGAACGCGAGAATCAGAAGGCACGCAAGCACGCCAAGCCACTCGGGAATTTTAGGAACTACCATTGTAATACCGCCGACAATGAGCATGAGCACAAGGCCGACCGTGCTGATTCTGATAAGAGAAGCGTTATAAACCGCGTCCTTGATATTGCCCGATTTGAACGCGAGATAGGTGCAGGCAAGCTGACCGATAAACGCGAGGGTGATGAACGCATAGCCAATCCAGAAGGCTGTGGTGTATTTTGACTCGCCGTTGATTTCTGACGGCGTAATGAAGCACAGAGCGTTGAAAATGACGAGCAGAATCGCCCATATTATAGCGTATTTTTTAAAGCTGACTTTCATGATTTATCCTCCTCAGAATTTTTCGCCGCATTCAAGGCAGAATTTTGCGCCGTCGGGAACAGCTGTGCCGCATTTCGGACAGACAGAAGCGAATTTGTAACCGCACTCGGGGCAGAACTTGCCCTTGATTACAGTTTTGCCGCATGACGGGCAGACGACCATATTGCTCTCGGCGGCAACCTTTTCGCCGCACTGGAGGCAGAATTTCGCGCCTGCGGGAAGTGCCGCGCCGCAGTTTGCGCAGGTTGCGCCCTGAGCCGCGGGAGCTGAGTTAATCGCGCCGCCTACCGCGTTGCCGACAAGTCCGCCGACTGCGCCTCCGACGCCTGCCATTGTGCCGAGACCGACGCCCATGTTTGTGAACTGACCTGTCGCCTCGTTTTTGGCAACATCCTGAGCAACGTCAAAGCCGCGCTCCTGCTGATATGTATAACCCTCCTGCGCGCGCTTCTGAGCGATAGCCTGCGACTCGATAACCGTTCTCTTCGCCTGTGTTTCGGCGTCGATTATGCTCATCTGCTGCTGAAGCTTTGCCTCGGCAATATCGGCATACTGACGGAAATGCAGGGACTTGAACTGCTCATACTGCGGGTCGCCGTCGGGCTTGACAACGGTTGTGATAAACAGCCTTTCAAGGGCAACGCCGTAATCGAGGAAATCGTCATAGAGCTTCAGTCTCAGGCTTTCGGAAAGAGCCTCGAGGTACTCGTCAATCTCGAAAATGCTGATGTTTTTCTCTTTGATTGAGGCGGCAAGGCAGGACTTGACCTTCGTCATGAGGAACGCTCTGAAATAAGAGATAATCGTCTGCTGGTCGAGAGTTTTTTCCGTGCCGAGGAGCTTTAAAAGGAGCTTGCGGGAGTTGTCCGCGCGCAGGCTCATTTCGCCGCTCGCGCCAATCTGAATGGGAAATTTGTAGGTGGGGTCCATGAACTGAATTTTGGAGTCCGTGCCCCAGCGGATAGCCATCTGCTCAACCTTGTTGATGAAATAAACCTCGCAGTGGAACGGAGTTTTTTCGTCAAAATTCTTGTCGATATACTTGCCGACAAGGGGCAGATTTTCGGTTTCGAGGGTGTGGCGGCCGGGTCCGAAAAGGTCGAGAGCCTGACCGTCCATGAAGAAGATTGCCTCCTGAGACTCATGGACGACGAGCTGAGTGCCCGCGTTGAAGTCCTCTTTGGGGTGCTTCCACACAAAGGTGGTGTTGTCCCCCTCGTATTTAATTACACTTGCAAGTGCCATGTTTTTTCCTCCTTGGATTTATGTTAAGTTGTTTTATTGCATTGTGTATGGGTTGTCGTCCCCGACACCCCGTAAAATTGTTGTTGTTTTTGAGACGGGCGATTGATAATCGCCCCTACCGCTGAGGACGGAAGATTGTGCAGGTTTATGTGGCAGAGGCAAGCCCCTGCACTACTTTATTCAGCGTATGTAAAATATTTTACTTTTCGGAGCACTTTTGGTATTCCGTTATCATTTTCATCTTCATCAATTCTATTAACATTTTCAATTTGATTTACGTCAACAATTTGATTTACGTCAAGACGAAAGCGTACCGATTCAATTAGCTTAAATTCTCCGATACGAATAGGTATAATACATTTTTCACTTCTTTTAGCCTCATCAACTTCACTAAGAACAAAAGGCGATCTTTGGGACGATTCGGTCAAAATCAGCACAACGCATAAACATTTTTTACTATTTATAGCTTTCACTACTTCAGATGCCCAATCTGCACCTGGCGGAATGTTATCTTTATCTAACCAACAATTTATAGCATTATCGTTAAATATCTTTTTTAATGCCTTAGCTTTATCATACTCCTCACTCTTATAGCTGATGAACGCATAATAATCAGCTTTTGATTTTCGGAGATCCTTCAAATCCTCAATCTTATGAACTTTATGTTCTATCATAAACTTTCCGCGATAGCATTCGGCATCTGTTGCGTCATATTTATCAAGCACTTTTTCAAAATAATCAGAGGCTTTCTGCCATTCGCCTTTTTCTAATGCCATATATCCAAGTTCTTTCAATGCAGTAAATGTCGGGTTTGAATTATTCTGAAAGTGCAGGTAATCAATTACTTTATTAGCGGTTTTTGCTTCATTGGCACGGGATGTTATATCCTCTGCCTGAAGCTGTGCGAGACCGTTTGGCAGATCGCCCGCTTTCATTTCTAAAAAACACGGAAGAAGTATTTTAGAGCTGTCAATTTTCATAAGCTCTAAAAATCTTGACCATTCGCTTTTTACCCATTCAGCATTGAAATACTCAGGCTTTGAGCCGACAGCAAGCATAACCTTTGCGCTGTTCACTGCCGCAAAAATGCTCGTCAGATATTTTATGCCCATTTTATTTTCGCCCATGAGCGTTACGGGGGCATAGAAAACATTTAATCCTCTTCCGTCAAGCAGATTATACATCGATTCGGCAATGTAGCTGTCTTGGGTACGGTGGTAGTTTTCATCAATTTCCTTATAGCAGATGAAAACATCAAACGGTTCTTCAGATGACATTATCTCAAAAATTTCTTTCTGAGTTCTGATAATTTCATCTGCTTCCGAATTATAAACACTTCTCTTCTCGTTATCGCCGTATTCAACCGCGAGCAGAAAATCATCATCGGATTTTATCGAATCGGCGGACAAGCCGCGGCAGATTGAAATGCGAGTGTGCGTATCCCTGTCATTGATACAGCCTACACAGTATTTACAAAGTACAGCGCCCCAGTAAGCGTCTGCCTGCTTTTCGTCAATGGAAATAATATCTCTGTATATACTTTCTGCGCTGTCAAATTCACAATCACGGCGCAGAGCATCCGCACGGTCATACAAATCGGCAAGCTCTTTATTCACAGGTTTCAGAGCGTACCTTGCGCCGCATTTTCCGCAGACATTATTTGTTCCTTGTTTGCCGGAATCTATTTCAGTTCCGCACATTTTACATTTGAAAATTGCCATTGAAATTCCTCTTTTATGCTGTCAGTTTTTTTATGAGTCGGTTGACGAAAAGCATGAGAATATAGAGTGTAAAGTTGCAGACGACTGAGAAAATCAGATAGAAAACGAAAATTGTCAGGAATTTCTCGCTCGCGACATCGGGACAGCTGATTTTTGACATCATGAAGCTCTCGCAGACCGTGATGACAAGCATTATCAGCTCGCCCAGACGCAGTTTTTTATACTTGCACCTTGACGCAACGAGGCTCACGGCTGAGGTGAGCACAACCTCAATTGCCATGAGGCTGATGACGCGGCCGAGGGTTTCGAGCCAGCCTTTTATGCCCATATCATCCTGTAAAATCGAGATGTCGAGATACGACGCCCACTTCGCGGAGCAGGTGAACTTCATCGCCGTGAAAATCACAAGAAGCACCGCGAGAACTATGCCCTTGACATAGCCCGTTGACTTCGAGCGTTTCAGCTTTTTCTCGCACTTGTCGGCGCGCTCAAGGGAGTCCTTGTAATCGGGAATCTGCTTAAAAGCCTCGATAGCTTTGCCGAGGGAATCCGCGTCGCTCTTTGACGCCGATTTCACAGCCGATTTGTAGATTTCATCGCAGCGTTTTTCCTCGGCTTTTTCCTTGCAGCTTTTCGCAAGTCCTGCCGCGTTGCCGTAGTCCCCCGCCTGCTTAAAAAGCTCCGCCGCCTGTGTGAAATCCGCCTGAGTTTTCGCGCTGTTCATCTTCGCCGCCGCGGCGGTGAATTTTTCCTGCAAAGCGCGGTTTTCTATGTTGTTTTTTGCCTGATTATAGTAGCCCGCGAGGGCGTTTTTCAGCTCATTGTCGCCGTAGCGGACAGCCTTGTGATAACTGCCGCTTTTGCCGAAATCGACGGAAAGCCCCGAGAGATATTCGGGCTTCGTTACGCGGTACTCAAGCATCAGCTTGCCGAGGTACGCAGGCGCAAATTCGGGGTCGAGGTCGAGAATTTTCTCGCAGTATTCGTCCGCGCTGCTCCACTTGCCGTCCTCAAGGAACAGGAAAACACGCTTTATCATCGGCTCAATCGCAGGGTCAACAGGTTTTTCTCCGCTCGATTTGGTTGATATGTATTTTTCAATGCTGCTCACGGGAGCGGCCGTCTGCTGAACGAGCGGCTGTCTGAGTCCGCAGGAATCGCACACGCCGAAGCCGTCCTCCGACGGGATAAGGTTGCCGCCGCACATTGTGCATTTAATAATCGCCATAAAAATTCCTCTTTTGATATAATAATACAGATAAATTATAATCTATTATGTGCTCGCTTGTCAACAGAATTGTTGCATAAAAAGAAAAAGAGCGCCCTCGCGGACGCTCCCTAAAAGATATTATTTTGTAATTTTGAAGCCGAGTTTCACGATAAGTTTAAGAGTTTCCATTGCGGTGTTGCGGTCGTACTCCTTTTCGCTCTCAGTAAGCTCAGAATAAGGCACAAGACAAGGTGTTGTTTTCTTTTCATCGTTGCGCTCTTCGCCGTAAACCCAGCCCTGTGATACTCTGCCTGCCGCCCACACCTCGTGAGTGTTTTCGGAAAGCTTCTCGCAAAGCTCCATGAGCTCGGCGCTTAATTCAACATCAGTTGTGTCAATAGGATCAGGAATGTAGTTCATTATTTTCACCCTCGTTAATATATATATGCACTTTATTCTTGGATTTAGTCTTTTTTAGATATTTCTGTATCGTTTTCACCATCTGAGAACCGACAAAATCCGTAACGCTTCTATCATTTTTATTAAAATAATTTTTGTCTTTCTGCAAATCAAGTCCGATACTGTCAAGTTCGGAATTTTCAACTATTGATGCGTGCATTTTTGCAGGAATAAACTTATGAAAATATTTTCCGTCTTTATCCGGATTATTTATTCTTTTTATCTGTTCAACATCAATTCCCGTCCAGCCGTCAAGAAGCTGAAATATACACCATCGGCTATGCTCAACAGCAGGCAAGGAATCTTTGACTTTGAAATCAGGATTTGACTCATCGGCTATTCTGTTTAAATAATCATCCAATGCATACGCGTTAATTTCTTTTCTTCCGCTGCGAATTTGCGGTTTTTTACTTAATTCAAGATAAACACCCATATCTCGGAGCTTATAAAATGAATGAACGGCACACGCGCGGCTTGAACGCTTCTGCGACTGTGAAATGTTTTTATATTTGGGTATTGTTTTGTCGTTTTTGCGGTAATTTTTGTGAATCTGATATGCTGATTTTTCAATAAGCCATTCATCAATTACTTTTTCTTTAAAAACTTCCGAATTACATCCGGCGGGATAGAGTTTATCATTTTTACTCTCCCTGAGAAGTTCATTGTAAACTTCGCCTCTAATTATCGGAATGATTACAGGTTCTTTTTCCCGGTCATAACAGTTATTATTTATTGCTTTTCTTATATAAAACTGTCTGATTTTTCTGTAAGTATTTATCGTCAGTTCATCGTCACCGACGCTGACAATTATATAGTTTGCTTCAGGATAACTTTCAAGCTGTTGAATAAATTCAGGTTTGCTTACGTCGGCGCAACAAAATTCATAATTGATATCGCACCCCACACTCAACAGATTCGTTTTAAAATCCCTGACATGAAAATTAAAAGCGCTTTCACGGTCATCTCTGTCAATAATACGTATTCTGAAACCCATAGAATCCATCAATCCGCACCACATTGCCGCTTTGGCGCATTTCATACCGATATAACCCGCACCAACCACAAGAACGCTCATTGTGTCGCTTCCGCAAGCGTCGGCAGCCTTAAACATCGGATTTTTTGCCATAAGGTCATAAGCAATTATCTGCGCGGGGTCAATGAGATTTATTTCAGCTCTGGCATTATTTTTATCAATATTATCAATAAAAGTTTCGGCACTTTTAAGCGTTGAAAATACATTTATGATTATCTTTTTTATTCGGTATTTTTCATAAAGAACTTTACCGTTTTTAACATTGTTTTTTTCTTCTTTATCAATGAGATAAATATGAGGTTTCGCATGAAGAAAAAAATGAAAATCGGTAATGGATTTTTGGGTAATACTCGCACTTATAACCTTAACCTGACTGAGCAAATCATCAGAGCTGTTTTCCAGGTCATTCTTAACAACTCCTGTGAAAATAATCATTGAAAACGGATGATTTTTTCTGATATCCTTTGCAAGACAAATGGAGTTTTCATTAAGCTCTGACAAAGCATATACTCTCATAATTGGGAACAAATATTTCAGCTGAACCAACCAATCGTTGAAAAGAAGTGAAACTGCCGCAATAACAGTACACAGCGGCGCAAGTAAAGCAAAGAAAGAAATATAAATTTCACTTCGCCATTCTGAATTTTCAGAATTAAAAACTTCCTTAACTGTATTCAGAGTTAATTCAAAAGCGGACGTATCTAATTTTACTAACTCCTTATTCTCTGAAAAAATCATTTCTTTCAGCTCAGGCAGTCTCAGTTCAAGAGTGAACAGCCTTAACGAGTCGACAGCAGACTGTGAAATCTTGGTAAAAAAACCGTCGGAAGGAGGACAGACTTTTATAAACAGACAAAATGCCGAGGCAAACACACCGATTAAAAGCCATTGATATCCTGTCAGGATTCTCTTTGTTTTAAGTTTTTTACAAAATGAAAAGAATATAAATCTGAGCAGAAGAAAGCTAAGCGCTGCAATAAGCACGATAACAGACAATCTCAGCTTCGGATGAAATGAATTAAGCTGAGTTAAAAACTGTGTTTTCACAGCAGCAATAATATTTGAAAAGCAGTCCTGCATTTTGACTTCCTCCGACAAATGGAAATTTATTCGAGAATATCGGCCTGAGCGAGGCGGGAGATGAATTCGTCAACGTCGGGGGCGATGTCGGATTCTTCTACATTACACTCGGCGGCGAGAGCCTTAACGATTTCCGTCGGCTCGGCGGAGCTTTCGAGCATACGCCAGATAAACTCGCCAGTGTTGTTGACGGTAATCATGCCCTGGAAGTTCATGCCCGCGGTCGAAACAACTATGTTCATTCCGCCCACTTTCCTCAGCTTGTATTCGGGTTTTATTTTCATTGTATCAGTCCTTTTTTATCTTGTTTTCACAATGAGCAATAGCTTCTTCAATCCACATACTATAGTTTTTTACAGCATTTTTTGCAGAAATTTTTTTCTTTTCTTCTGTATTTTCATCATTAACAACACTATGTTCATATACACTAACTGTTTTTTTTAAATACTTTAGTTCCTTTATTAATTGATTTAAATAGATAGCATTGTTTTTTGATGTGAAATCAATAGTTTTAATTCTATTCTTTATTTGTTTTATTTTAACATTTGCTTCATACTGATCTCTATTTAACAATAATACTCTAGCAAGTGTTATTTCATTATAAACTGACTGAGTTTTATATAATATATCCTGATCAGAAACAAAATCATTATAACTATTTGCGGCCTCTGTTGCGCTTGATGCTGCATTTTTTGCATTATTAGCTGATTCTTTTGCAATCTCCGAATTTTTATATATATTTGCAACTAGTCCAACTCCTAGACCAATCAACGCACTACTAACAGCACTATAAATAAATGACATAACATCGTTTGTTTTTATTGATTCTTGTATGAGTTGAATTTTCTCAAGAAAATCAATAGATTGTTTTACTAACTCGTTTGATTTTGTAATTTCACTTACTGCTTTCATGCAAATATATGATGTAATTGCATGATTAACGACGAAAATAACAATGCTTAAAATAAAACCTCCGATACAAATAAAGCCAAAAATACGCAAAATATTATATAAATTATGTTCAACATTACTATTGTCTTTCTTTCTTTTTTTATTAAACATCTATATTTCCTCGCTCTTTTTCTAAAATTTCTGTTAACTTTTGAAACAAAGGTGTAAATCCATCATCATCCTCTCCTCCTTTACGTATTTTATATACCATATCAGGCAAAGGAGTGCTCAATTCTTCTTCAAGCTCATCAATGAAACCTGAATAAATAATAGTAGGGATATTTATTATTTCCAATTGACCTTTATAAACACAACGATATATCCACACCCAACCGGAAAGTACACCTCCTTTTGTTTCTTCAATATACTTTTCATCAATCCACTCATCATCCATATTTAAATCTGTAATTATGCAACATATTTTTTCTTTATGTTTCAAATATTCTTTTTTAGCTAGGTCAATTCTATCACACTCAATTATTTCATACATAGACCCATACAATTCATCTAAACTATCTTTTAATAGTTCCATTGTATGTTCATTCATTTCCGCATCGTCTTCTAAAAATAAAATCTTTGTTTTTTCCATAATTATTCCCCTCTCAAATCTCTTGGAACTTTCACTGTAAAAACTGTTTTCCATATTTTATTAGTAATTCTTCTTTCTAAATACTCTTCAGAAATATACTTATCGGTAATCATCGTTTCTTCTTTTGTATTAATAATAGATTTTTTTAACTTTTCGTCAAAATCATTGTAATACTTACCAAGTATATCACTTTTTTCTTTTTGAGTATCTTTAAAATAATCAACATACCATTCGATTAACGGTAAATTTGATTCGGCAACTTTATTATTGGTAAACTCAACTTTGCAATGTAATAATTCACATATTTTATCAACAAAATATAAGCCTATTCCATCTCCATCAACTCTTCTTGATTTATTGGTAGATGCCCCCCTAATATATAAATCAAATATTCTTTTTTTCTCTTCCTCCCTTATCTCAGGTCCATAATTTATTGCAGTAAATACATTATACCTCTCATCAGAATCTTTTGCCCATGAAAAATATACATTTGTTCCTCTGTATGCATACTTAACTGCATTATCAATTAAATTATATATCATCAATTCAAATAAATATGGAACAGTAGTAACAGATGAAGATGAAGAGTATGAATCACTGTAATCCTTTATGACTTCAAAATTTAAATTGCGTTTCTTGATTTTGTCTTTAAACATTGATTGCCATCTATATATTAAATCATTGAAATTAACTCTTTTTATTTCTCCTCGAAGTTTATCTTTATTTATAGATTCTGTTATTACCCCAATAGTGTTCGACATATGAGATAAAAGTTTTGTAGTATTTTGCATATCGCTGACAATATGCTCTTGTTTTTCTGAACTGAGTCTTGTATATAGTTGTCCCTTATTTGCAAAATACACATCTAAATTATCCTTCAATCTCGTTGAAATATGAGCATTTTCATGTCTGTTCATCCTTAAGGTTGTTATTAATTTTTTATGCATAAAATCAGCAGTTACCAAGCCGATATACGAGTGTATTCTTATAAACTGCTGCCCTATTGCATAATTTAATGCACGATATGTATCTTCATTATTTTTTAGATTATCTACACAAAAAAGTAAAGCAAAATTTGAAAACACAAGCATAAACTGATTATCAATTTTGCCTATCTGCAATCCGTTTAAAACATCGGGATAATCAAAGCTTGAATAGAACCAAACATTCTGTAACTCTTCAGAATTCAATAATCCATAATCATATTTCCAATTATGATATATGCTTTCTTTAGTAGGCTCTGGATAAATTATTTTTTTATTATTTTGTATCATTGTCGTGTTTGTTGCATCGCCAAATATATGAATCTGATTAAATCCAAAGTTTTTTTTCAATAAAGATTTTTCTTTGCTAAGTTCGCTCCACGCAATTTCAAGTTCAAAATGATCACTTCTAGGATTATTAGGATCTTCAGGCCTACTTTTTATTTGCCTAATATTACCAAAATAACTACTTACTATCTCTCTACCTTTGTCTTGAAAAAAAAGATTCTTTTTTTCAATGCTCATTCTTTTAATTTCAGTTTCAATATTCCGTATTTCTTTACATGCTCCTTCAATAAATTCTATATACTTTCCCATATCCGAGAAATTCATAGTTACAGCTTCAGAATACCCCACACCACCTCTACTAGGCATTCTAATTAAATTTTCATATTCCTCAAATTTTTCATCAGCATTAATTATCCAATCCTTTATTACAATTGGATTAGGATAATCTTTGAAAATAGTATTTAAATCATTATTTAAGAAAAATTTTTCTTTGGTTTTTTTTACATATTCCACATCTTTTTCTTTTTCAACAACAGACTGACCTATAAAAATAATACCTAACACTTTGTCAGAATCACTGGACTTTCCTAATTTCGTTTGAAAATATAGAGGTATAAGCAATTCTCTATAACCTAACATATTGCAATAGTACTCACAAACAGGTCTTGAAAAACCTTTTACTTGAAAAATTCTAAGTTTTTCATTTCTGTCATTCTTAAAATCTGTAAGATACGGAAGCTTTCTGTCTTCTTTAGACATTTTGTAAAAATCAATAAGAAAATTTTTAAACTGTTTTGCGTGATCATAATCACACTTATGGCACATTTCAGATCCTGCACAATGACGAAACAAACGACAAGAATATCTCAAAGAAAAGTATTCAGAAAAAGAATTTGTTTGAATATTTTTCGACTCAGCTATATCAATTCTATTAACATCAATTATTGCAACCGGATGGTGAATTGCTTCACCAATCTCTTTTGTCTTTTTTTCCAATTCATCCTTGCTCATCAAAACTTCAAAATTATCAGCTCCATCTGAATCATCAAGTGGTGCGAGATATTTGGGATCATCTAAGAAACTTCCTATCATATGCAACATCCTTTACAAATTATTGGAGTGGTACAAATTTCCATAATTATTATATGATAAAAAAATCGTGCGGTCAATAGGTTTAGGAAATAAATGGGGGTAAACGGCGGCATAAAAATAACCCCCGTGCGTGAACACGGAGGTTGGGGATTTTGTTACTGAATTGTATCGCCTTCCATATGCCAGCTGGCGGGGGTGAGGGCTGCTGTTGCGCCGTCGCCTGTCTGCTTATAAACCTGCTCCTTTGAGGGCATTACCATCGGGAAATAGCCGCCGTGGTTGGAGAATGATTTGATTTCCATATTGCAGAACTCGGGGAAGATAAGCCAGAGCATATACTGACCGGGAACTGTGTTCCATGTGGTGATTGCGAAATATGTGCAGTTGAAGAACTTGTTCCACATGCCGCTGATTTTGATTTTTTCATTGACTGCTTCAAGGTCTTCCGCTGTGAGCATCTTTGAAATGCTGATGTAGTCTGTAAGCTTGAGGAAAGTATAGCGGTATGCTTCTACATTGTAGTAGAGTCCGGGACCGTCAACCATTGAGCCGAATGAGCCGACTGATACGGTTTCACCTGCGGGAAGCGGATAAACGCCGACCATGATTTCTTCGTCTGTAAGATTTTCAAAATACAGGAAAGAATGGCCCTCAAACATCTTCGCGCCGTCTCTGTAGCCCATCGTCATGCGCGCTACATATTTAGGCTCTTCAGCTGTGTCTGCCGCGCTGGCAAGAACGAATGAGAAGCTGCACACAAGCATTGCGGCTGTGAGAATTACCGCGATAATTCGTTTAAAATTCTTCATTTTTTTCACTCCTTAAATGATTTCTGCCCTGTCGGGCGGTAATGAAAATAATTGTGAGATAATCTCATACAAGGAATTATACCACACCGTGTACGGTTTTGCAAGTGGTAAATTACTGCTGTCCGCCGCTCTCCTTAGCCGCTTTTTCTTTCTCTTTCTGAGCGATGTCGTTTGTGTTGATTGAATTGCGGAAAACAACAAAGCGGTCAAAGATGAACTCGGTAACGAAGTTGGCGAGCATGGTTACGATTTCAACAATGTATTCATTGACACCCGCGTTGGCGGCGAGATTGCCGAGGTAAGTTGAAAGCGGAGTAAACACAGCGTAATACGCCGCAACCTTGAGCATCGCAACGGGAACATTGTTGGCGGATTTGAATGTGAACTTGCGGTTGAAGGTGAAATTCCAGATAACCGAAAGGATAAGCGAGGGCAGATAGCAAGCCCAGTAAGGAAGCGTTACGCCGAAAAGCTTTGGCGGAAGCTCCGTAAGAGCGGTGAAGGAGCCTATCTGAATAAGCCCTGCCGACGCGGAAAACAGTGCGAATTTGACCGCCTGAATAATATTGTCTTTCTTTGAAAGTTCTGCTTTTTCGTTGCTCATTTTATACATCTCCTGTATGTTTAATGATATAAAAACTCAGTGTAATAATTATATCATATATGGGTGAAAATTACAATATCAAAAATAAACAAATGAAACGGGCGGCTTTATGATAATTTCGTCAGCGGATTTTCGTTTTTATATTGAAAAATTTTTAAAAATATGCGATAATAAATTTTAATCTTTGATTTTACGGGAGGGTGCTTTTATGGCGGAAATTGACAAAAAAGAACTGGACTACGCCCGCAAGGTGCAGTGCTTCATTGACGCAGAGGCTGAAAAGCTGAGCAATCTTTCTGTTGAGCTTGAAAACAAGGTTATGGACGAGGGACAGAAGTTTTCGCTGGACAATCCTTATGCGGCTGTCTATGGCGGCAACATTCTCACCGACCACCATATCAGCATGGAAAGGAAAATTCAGCGCAGTGAAAACGCGAAGCAGGACGCGTATTTTCTTAAAAAACTGTGGAACAACCCGTATTTTGCAAGAATTGACTTCACCGAGGACGGCTTTGACGCGGAGCAGTTTTACATTGGCATCAAAACTCTCTTTGACGAAAAAGAGCTTTCGCCTTATGTTTATGACTGGCGCGCGCCTGTCTCCTCCCTGTTTTATGAGGATTTTGACGGCGAAAAAGCCTATTACGACGCGCCCTCGGGCAGAATTGAGGGCAAAATTGACAAGCGTTGTCAATATAAATTCAAAAAAGGCGAGCTGATTTCGTGCTTTGAAAGTGAGCTCAAGGTTGACGATGTTATTTTGCAGAAGGCTCTGAGCGAGAGCTCGACGGACAGGCTCAAGGTTATAGTCAGCAGTATTCAGAAGGAGCAGAACAAGGCTATCCGCTTCGGCTCAGATAAAAATCTCATCGTCTGCGGCCCTGCAGGCTCGGGCAAAACCTCCGTCGGCTTCCACCGTCTCGCCTACCTGCTCTACACCAACCGTGAAAATCTTTCCTCGGCGGAAATCGTGATGTTCACGGGCAGTGATATTTTTGCGAGCTATGTTTCGGATATTATCCCCGAGCTCGGCGAAGCACCGATAATCGACTTCAATTTTTACAGGCTGATGTCCCGTCAGCTCGGCGGAATGAAATTCAGCGACTATTACTCACTGACCGAGGATATTTTAAACGGCAACGAAAAAAGAGAAACGGCGGCAAAGATAAAATATTCCGCAGAGTTTATCGCTTTTCTCGAAAAAGAGATTAAGGAAAAGGAATACGGCTTCTCCGGCTTCACGCTTTACGGCGACGAGGTCTATAGCGGCGCGGAGATTGCCGAGACCTTGCGCAGAAAAAAGAAGAGCAGAAAATTCTCTGACCAGCTTCAGATTCTGAGAGACTTTGCCGAGGAAAGAATCGAAGAATATTTCTCGGAAAATTACGAAAAAATTTATGAAATTCTCCATGAGGAGACGAGCATTCTTGACGACACAGCCGATGAAGTTCGTCAAAAAAGAGACAACATAAAGGAGCAGGCGCGTCAGAAGCTTCAGAAAGAGCTTGAGGGCAACGATTATCAGACACTCAGCGAAATTTTTGAAAAATTCGAGGCTCAGAACGACTGCGGCGTGAAGCTGAGCAAGGAATTTAAAAAGGACACGGGCAGAGGATTTATTTCATTTGAGGACGCTCTGCTGATAATCTACATAAAGGCGCTGCTGGGCAAAATCGCCGTTCACACGGACGTGCGCCATGTGCTCATTGACGAAGCGCAGGACTTCGCGCCGATTCAGCACAAGGTGATAAAATATCTCTATCCGAAAGCGAATTTCACCATTCTCACCGATTCGCGTCAGGCGATTTTCCCGTACCTCAACAGCACGAATATAAACGAAATAGCGGAAATTTACTCGGCGGAAATAATGGATCTCCAAAAGAGCTACCGCTCCACAAGGCAGATAAACGCGTTTGCAAAATCGCTTCTGAAAAACGCGGATTACGAGACCTTTGACAGAAACGGCGACGAGCCGAAAATCGTCGAGACAGACGATGCAGTTGCCGAAATAAAAAAATCCCTTGCGGGCATTGAGGGCTCGGCGTGCATAATCACCAAAACCACCGCGCTCGCAAGAGAGATTTACAACGGACTTATTGCCGACACGGACGTTGAAATTTATGACGACAGGAAGAAGATTTTTTCGGATAAAATCGGCGTGATGTCGGTAACCTACACAAAAGGGCTTGAATTTGACAATGTTATAATCGTCAGCGACAGCAAAAATGATTTTTACGCCGACGGCAGCGAGCCGTTTTTGTATATGGCGGCGACAAGAGCATTGCACAAATTAAAAATTATCAAGGCAAAATAAAAAGATTGTCCGGTCTTTCAACACTTGATTTTTCATTGGAATTGAATACACTATTATCAGGAACAGCACCACGGCAAGTAAAGTCTGTGGGGCTGTTCCTTTTTATTTTCAGACGGGCGATTGATAATCGCCCCTACTGCATTTTAATGAATATTGAATAATGAAAATTTTCGAAAATGCTTCGCTTTTGAACATTATTTTTTCTCGGGGTTAAAACCCGAGAAAACGGGAGCGTGATGCGCTCCCCTAAAGCCCTAAAATTGTTCGGAAATCGGATACGGGACGCCGAGGACGTCGTCCCCTACAAGCTCGGTTTGAAATGTTCATTTGTAGGGGTTGGCGTCCCCGACAACCCGTGGATTTCAGGCAAATTTCAGACAGAGCGCATACCGAGATAAAGATTAAGACAAATTCTGCGCATCGTCCTCGCATATTAAAAATAATAACCGTGCTGCCCCGAATATAAAAACCGCCCCCGCCGACAGGAACGGAAAATTTCATTCTTTCATCACAAACAAATTTTTCTTGATTTTTTATGATTTTTCTTGATTTTTTTTTATGATAATGATACTATGATACAAAGGAGTGATGAAATGGATAAATCAATCAAAAAACCCGATAAAAAAGAACTGTTTTTTGCGGCTTCGTTCTTTACAATTTTTTCATTTATCATGATGTATTTCTGCACCGCGTCAAGCTTCAGATACGCGGTTAATCCGTGGAACGACGCAAACGCGTTTTTCACTGTGGGAAAAGCCATGGCGAACGGAATGATTCCCTACAGAGATGTTTTTGAGCAGAAAGGTCCTTTGCTTTACCTTATCCACGCTTTGGCTTATCTCATTTCCAGAACATCGTTTACAGGCGTATATATTTTAGAATCAGTCAGCGCGGCGGTTACCGCAGCATTCATATATAAAACTTCGCGCTTATACACGGAAAAGTGGCAGTCGGTTATCGTATCCGCCGTTTCGTTGCTGTTTATAGTAATGTCTTTCTGCTTTTATGTCGGCGACAGCGCAGAGGAATTTGTGCTTCCGTTCATAGCGGTGAGCCTTTATTACATGCTCAGATTTTTCAAAAATCCCGATGAAAACGAGCTGAAATGGAACGACTATATGTTCACTGGCTTCCTTGTCGGCTGCGTTGCGATGATAAAATTCACGCTCATCGGCTTCTGGTTCGCGTGGATGGGGATTCTGATGCTTTACACGCTGTTTTCACAGAAAAAAATCGTCAAGGTTTTCACCTCCGTCGCGGCGTTTTTTGCGGGCGTTATCATCGCCGTTATTCCGTGGGTTGTTTATTTCTATCTCAACGGAGCATTAAAGGATTTCATTGATGTTTATTTTGTTATCAATGCATCTGCATACGGAAATCATAACAGCTTTATTACAAAGGTTCTCGACATTATTTATTATTATAGAAAAAGGTTTTTACAACATCCGTTTATCATAGGCGCAACTGTGCTTGGAGCTGTTATTCCGATGATTTTCAAACGCTTTACAGACGGGAAATTTCTTTCGAGAATTGCCGTTCCGTTTGCTTACGCAAGCTGTGTTTTCTTTATGTTTTTCGGTGGAACATCATTCACATATTATATGCTTCCGCTTATGATGTTTGTGATGTTCATTCCGATGCTGATTTTATCTCTGACAAATAAAATCACAGAGAAAAAACCGCTGAAAATTACCGCGTGGGTGCTTACGGCGGCGATAGTTGCCGCATCGGTTTCGTGCGCGGCTGTTTTCCACTGCAACTCGATATTCACTCAGAAAGACCTCGAAAAAACATACAATAAAAAAATCTCAGACTATATCAATTCTCATAATCCCGACGGCAAGATTCTCTGCTACGGCACGCTCGACCTTGGCGTATATCTTCTTGATGATTACTATGAAGTGCCGAAGCATTTTGAAAAGCAGAATATACCTTATGAAAACTACCCCGACAACACCGACGCTCAGAACGGGTACATCAATTCTCACTCCATTGATTATGTTATAGCGAAAAGCAAAGAGGGCAATATTGAGTCGGTTTATAAAGACAACGGAACGCTCAGAACCGATTATGAGCTTGTATTATCCGAAAATATTGAGCTGATTTATCAGAGATACACGAATACGACCGAAAAGTTCACGATATATTTGTTTGAGCTGAAAAAATAAAATGAAAAAAGGGAGCGCGGTTGATGCGCTCCCAAATTTTTTATTTAACAGGTTCTAAACGAACCTCAATCATTCCTCCGCTCGTGTTTTCGGCGCAGACGGCAAGCTTTTTGATGCCGTCCCAGTTGCCTTTAAGGCGGTTATCGACATTATCTTTAAACGATTTTGCTTCCATTACCTTGAATTCACCGACGCTGTCCGCTGAAAGGACGGCGTTCATTTTTTTGCCGTTGAGGGTAAGCACGGCGTGGTGAGCGTCGATAATTTCAATATCCGCTTTCGTGTGCATGAACCAGTAGGCATCGGTTTTCTTTTTGCAGGAAAACTCGTCCTTAATGCGCAGGCAGGAGCGGGAATTGTAAAGCTCAAAGGTGCGCTCCGCCTTTTCAACATCTTTAAGGCGGTAGGCGTCGGTCATGTCGAGCACGGCCGTGCCGCCGTTCTGTCTGTCCTCCTCAAAGCTTGTGAAGCCTGCCCTCGCGAACGGGTACTGATCCTCCAAAATTGCTTTCGGCTTGAAAACGAGGGTGTTCTGCCCCTCGGCGCGCTTGGCATAGACCTTCCAGCGTCCGCCGCCGATAATGCCAACGAAATAGCCGCTGTTGCCGTAGTCGGCAGGGCCTAAGTCCTCCGCCCAGCGCTCGCCCATGCTGTCAAAAACAAAGGTGCCGATGTCGAGGTCGCCGTGGTTTGTGTAGTTATAGCCGCCCTTGATTGCGGCGTAGGTGTCGTTTTCGCTGAAAAATCCGCTTCGCATGGCGACGATTTCCTGCGACGAGTCGGATTTGAGATAAACCGAAAGGGGCAGGTTTTCGCTGTCAAGTCCGTCGAGAAGCTGAGCGTCATACCACAGCGCGCCGACGGCACATTCACGCGCGAGCTCATACTCCCCTTTTCCGTTTTCGAGCTCGCCGTCAATAGTAACACGCGCCTGATAGTAAGCCAGTGCGGGGTCATTTGTCTTTTTGCTGAACCAGAAAAGAGACGGCGCACCGACGGAAACAGGCTTGTTGTCGCCGTAGTTGAAAACGCTTGTCGCGCCCGTTATATAAAGCGGAAAAGAGCCGACTTTGAGAAGCCCGTCAATGTCGCTCAGACCGAAATCCGTGCCGAAAAAGTTGTCGGAGGTCGAGAGGAAATATGTGAGGTAAGTGGTGCAGTATTCCCAGTAGCCGCTGCCCTCAACATAAACGCCGTCGGGTGTAAAGGTTTCAAAATTATAGGCGATTTTTTTGTAGGTTTCGGCGAGAAAATCAACGGCGAAATCCTTGCAGTAATCGTAAAATACCATCGCGCCGACACCGAGGCCGCCGAAGCCTACGCTGTTCCAGTTTGTTTTCGACCACTTCCACCAGTTCTGTGAAAGAATTTTGCCTTTCGACACCTTGAACGCTTTTTCATTTACCGAGTCGGCAAAGAATTTCACCTGCTCCTCTGTAAGGTAATCGTAAAGCCAGTTCGTGCCGAGAGAGACGGAAAAAGTCAGCTCGGCGGTGTCAAGGAAATGACCTTCGTGCCAATCGGGAAAATTGCAGGCGTTGGTGATTTCCTGCTCACAGCGCAGGGCGTATTTCTGATCACCCGTAACGCGCCACATGAAGCCGAGACAGATAATTCTTTCGAGAATCGCTCTCGCGGTTTCGAGGATGCTGTCCTCCTCGTCGTCGAGGATATAGCCGTGCGGCTCGACAGTTAAAAGCTTGTCGGCGCAGAGCTTTACATAATCAAAATATGAGTTGAGTTTTTCGTCGGAGCGATCCGAATATTTTTCTTTGAGCCGCGCAAAATCCGCGTCGGTAGCAAGGACAAAAATGTTTGACTTTGTTCTGTTTTCCATGGCGGTTTTAATGTCGGCGGCGGTAACCTTCTGCGGGTTGGGAGTAAGGCTTATGTAGTCAAGTCCCATCTTTGCCGTGTCGGCTGTCATCTTACCGTAATTTATAACCCACGACATCAAAAACATTACAAGAGCGAGAAGAAGTGATACAATTCTTTTCATAATTTTACCTCTCAAAAAATTCTAAAGCCTCGGGCAGAGACACCTCATGTTTGCCGTTAAATTCAACGGGGAAAAATTTATTTTTTTCTCCGACTTTTTCATAAATTTCTGAAATTTTTTCAGCCGCAAGCTGCGAGCCTTTCAGCGGAAAAAGCTTGTCGTTTTTTCCGTATTCCATCATCATCTTTTTAGGCGCGAGGGCGCAGGCAAAATCGTAAATTTCACCGATTGAAAGAAGGTCGGGAATATAGTTGTCGGGGCAGTGCCACATACTCATAACGCTCGTTTTAAAAGTGTTGATGTAGCCGCAGACACAGACCTTTTCTATCCTGTCGTCAACGCAGGCGGAGTATAGGCTCACAAGTCCGCCGCCCGAAATGCCCATGCAGCCGACTTTTTCAACGCCGTACTTCTCTGTGAGAATATCAATGCACCTCTGCACCTGATACACTCTCAAAGAGGCAGTCGAGAAGCCGTAAAGCAGGGAATGATGCGAAATTGTGTCGCAGGAGCTACTGTAAAACGGCTTCAACATATCCTTTTTCAGCTTCGCTTCGCCGAAGCCTATCGGCTCGGGAACGATAACAAGGTGTCCGTTCTGCGCGAGTGCCTCGGCAAAATTTTTCTGATAATTGTCAAGGAAATTTATGCGCCTGTACCGCCCGCTTTTTGACTGCCTTATTATCTGACGGCAGCCGTAGCCGTGGCCGCAGAAAGCGACGATTGCGCTCTTGAATTTTTCCTCAGGCTCGAGCACATAAAAGAGCATATTAAGCCCCGTGCAAATCTCCGCAGAGTATGTAAAAACCGTGTAATTTTTTCTCTTTACTTTCTTTAAAAGCTCGGGAGAAATTTCTGATTTTTTGTTGGGAATTTTTTCAATTGCGAGCGCGGTTTTTAATTTATTTTTTATATCATTTATGACGGAAAAAATTTCGTCTTTTGTCTCAGCGTTTTCAAACGGAGATTTATAAGTTTTATAAATTTCTTCAAAAAAACTGTCGGGAGAAAAATTATTTTTCTTCATTTTTATTTCACCTTTTCGGCTGATTCAAGTGCTTCGTCAAGCTCGCGCTGAGACTGTTCCTCTCTCTGCTTTCTGTACGCCTCGAGCTTTTCACTCATGGCGTTTTCGTCGAACTTATAGAAGAACATCGGGATTGCCTGAAGTATCATTCCTATTGCGCCGAAGGCTGTGAGCATGAAGAAAATTGTGTTGAGAAGATGCGTGTAGTCAACGCTCTGAATTATGCTCGGGACGGTTGTTGACTGAATCAGCGGAACGGAATAATTACTGCTGAGCTCTGCCATTCTCTCCGCGTTGTAGCCGAGCTTGTCGATAATTACAAGCACAACAACATTGAAAACAGCGACGGAAATTTTATAAAGCAGACCTTTCATTGAGTAGGCTGTCGCTTCAAGGCGCTCGTCGGTTTTGATTTCAAGGTCGTCGGTGATGTCCGCAAACATCGCCACAAGAAGCACAAGGCTCATGCCAACGGGGAAGTTTGTGAAAAATCTCATAATCGCATAGACTATGAAGCCCGAAAGCGTGTTGTAGGGCAGAACATAAACGCCGATAAGATAAGTCGCGAAGCACATCACGCCGCCGATAAGGGACTGAGCAATCCACAGCGTTTTCTTGGACATTTTTTTAAGCAGCGGCGGCACAATCATCATTGAAAGCATATAGGCGATTCCGCTCATTACGGAGAGAATTGTGGGCAGAATTGAAACGGCGGTGAGCTGAGGATTTTTGCCCGTGAGATTTTCGAGGAAGAGATTTATTTTGTCCATGGGAAGTATGCCGATGCAGTTCCAGTTTGCGAAATACGGCAGGAACATCGCGCCGATATTTATCATACCCGAGAAAAGTGAGCAGACGAGAAGCACCAACATTCTCTTGTCGGTGAAAATAACCTTGAGGCTCTTTCTGCCGTTCATTTTGCGCGGAGGAATGTAGATTTTTTCTTTGATGCCGAAGAACGACCAGATAATGAAAATCGCGCCCATTACGGCAAAGATAAGAGCTGACCAGAAGTAGCCCCAGTCGGTTGTGTCTTTTTTGCCGTTGCCGAGCATGCCGATTGCAAGCCACACAAACATTGTGGGAAGCACCGTGCCGAGCGAGCCTATTGTCTGCGACCATGAAACGGCTGAAACGCGCTTGTCCTTCTGCGGGAAAACGAGGGGCGTCATGCTGTTGAACGGGATTTCAAGACCTGTGTATGCGGTAATGAAAAGCATATACATAATGAGCGCAAAGATGAAGTTGCCCGCGTTGCCGATAAACTCGCCGTCCTTATACATATTCCACTTTTCGGGGAACTGCATGGGAGCAAAAAGAAGCGCGGTTGCGACAACGAGGAACGGCGTCATCCAGATAAGATACGGACGGCATTTACCCCATTTTGTGCGTGTTTTTTCAACGAATGCGCCCATGAGCGGGTCATTGATTGCGTCCCACAGCTTAGTGCCGAGTATGACAACCGAAGCGAGCGTCATGCTCAGCTTCAGAACATCTGTCATAAACACATTGAAGACGGTATAGACCGTTGAGTTTATGAAAAACATACCCAGCGGAAGCATTGAAAAGGCGATAATTTCTTTGGTGGTGGCGTTCTTTAAATCAAGTCTTTTTTTCATAATTCCCGTCCTCAGAATCTGTAATAAATTTTATCTTTTATCACGGTCTGCTCGTCCGTGCCGACGAATGCCGTATATAAAATATCCTCGTCAATGAAGCCTTTTTCCTCGTCGTAATAGGCAAGGTCTCTTATGGAGGATTCGAGCGTTACCGTCCTGCTCTCCCCTGCTTCAAGCTCCACGCGGCAGAAATCGGAGAGAGTTCTCTGCGGTCTGTCAACCGCGCTGTCGTTCCATTCGGTGTAGAGCTGAACGACTTCTGCGCCGCTTCTTTCACCCGTGTTTTTAACCGTAACCTCAAATTTCGCTTTCTTGCCGTCGGTTTCTTTGAATTTAAAATCGCTTAATTCAAAGCTCGTATATGAAAGACCGAAGCCGTAGGGGAAATCGGGCACTTTGCAGTCGTGTTCGAGCTTCTTGTAGCCGTTGTAATAATCGTAATGCTGATGGAGCGTGAGCCACCTGACCTCGGGGTAATCGGTGTCGCTTTTAGCGATTGCAAACGGCAGCCTGCCCGAGGGATTGACCTTGCCGAAAATGATGTCGGCTATGGCGTTGCCGCCCTCCATGCCGGGGTAATATGCCATGAGAATTGAGTTGATGCTGTCTTTCCACTCGCTCATTCTTATGACATTGCCGCCCATAACGACCGCCGCGGTGTTTTTGTTGAGACTGCCCGCATAGCGGAGCATTTCGACCTCGCGCTTTTTAAGACCGAGCTGTTTTCTGTCGCCGCCGATGATAAATATGTACTCGCCCTCGTCGCCGTGGCGCATGCCGCAAAGAAGAATAACCGCGTCGGCGCATTTGATTGTGTTTTCGTTTTTCTTAACTTTCTTGGTGGAAATGAAAGTAACTTTTACATCGGGATAGTTTTCCTCCATTGCCTGCATGAAGGTTTTGACATAGGGAGGATGAACCTGACTTGAGCCGTAGTCGCCGATATTCTCGACCTTCGCAAGGTCGCCGACAACAGCGATATTCTTATATTTTTTCGTGTCGAGCGGCAGGAGATTATTGTCATTTTTAAGAAGCGTGATTGACTTTTCCGCAACCTCTCGCGCGAGGGCGATGTGCTCGTCGCAGGCGATGAGGGATTTGTCGTACTCCCTTTCGTCCTCAGCTTCGGTGAAAGCGAGGAGAGTTCTGACGATTCTGACGCAGGCATTGTCAAGCTGTTCCATTGTCGCCTTGCCGCGCTTTATAGTCGAGCGCACGCTGAGTCGGTTGTACTTTCTTCTGATATTCATTTCAACATCAAGGCCTGCGTTGAGGCCGCCCTTTGTGCTGTGAAGCCCGAAGAAGAAATCGGAAACAACAAAGCCGTCAAAGCCCCATTCGTCTCTGAGAACATCGGTGAGCAGGTATTTATTTGCGCCGTTGAAGGTGCCGTTGTAGCGGTTGTATGAGCTCATGACAGCCGCCGCGCCCGCGTCAATGCACTTTTTGAAATGAGGAAGATAAACCTCTCTTTCGGTGCGTTTGTCCGCGGTAACATTAACCCAGAAGCGTGAATTTTCCATGCTGTTGAACGCGAAATGCTTTATGCAGGCGATAACATTCTGCGACTGAACGCCTTTAACAAGCGAAGCGCCCAT
>JAZUFU010000088.1:0-5230 GCA_045640865.1 Acutalibacteraceae bacterium
ATGTGCGCCCTCGAGTATGTCAAAGAGAATTACGGTCTGAGCGACGATGATATTATCCTCACTCACGACGCTGTTCGTCCCTTTGTTACTCACAGAATTATTGAGGATAACATCGACTGCACCTTTGAAACAGGCGCGTGCGACACAGTTATCGGCGCGACAGATACTATCGTTGAAAGCCTTGACGACAAGGTAATCAGCTCAATCCCCGAGAGAAAACTCATGTATCAGGGGCAGACTCCGCAGAGCTTCAAAATTAAAAAGCTCTATGATATATGTAAATCTCTCACAGAAGAAGAAAAAGAAATCCTCACAGACGCCTGCAAGATTTATACCCTCAAGGGCGAGCCTGTAAGCCTTGTCAAGGGCGAGGTTTTCAATATCAAAATCACCTATCCCTATGACCTTAAAATAGCAAATGCACTGCTGGAAGGCGGCGATTCCAAATGATTAACGCAGTTTACAGGCTGACAGCTCCGCGTCTTATCGACGTATGCTATCAGGATATGCCCATTGATGACGGCAAGGTTATCATCAGACCGCTGAAGCTTTCAATCTGCAAGGCTGACCAGCGTTATTATCAGGGCACAAGAAGCCGTGAAGCTCTTGCGAAGAAGCTCCCCATGGCTCTGATTCACGAATGTGTTGCCGAGGTTGTCTTTGACCCCACAAACACATTCAAGGCAGGGGACAGGGTTATTCCCATTCCCAATATTCCTACGCAGGACGACGACATTATCGCCGAGAACTACCGCTACACAAGCTATTTCAGAGGAAGCGGCTACGACGGATTCATGCAGGACTATATTTCCTGCACTCCCGACAGGCTTGTTCTTCTTCCCGACGGCGTTAATCTCACCGTTGCGGCTTTTACAGAAATTATCAGCGTATGTGTTCACGCCATTTCCCGTTTTGATAATTTTTCTCATGCGAGAAAAGAGAAAATCGGCGTCTGGGGCGACGGCAATGTAGGCTTTATCGCGGCTCTGCTTCTTCATTATATCCACCCCGAGTCAGAAATTTATGTTATGGGCACTATCGAAGAAAAGCTCGCCTATTTCACCTTCGCGCAGGGCACTTATCATGTTGACAATCTTCCCGAGGATTTTGTTATCGACCACGCTTTCGAGTGTGTCGGCGGCGCGGGCTCACGACCTGCAATAAATCAGATTATCGACTATATCAACCCCGAGGGAACTATCTCACTCATGGGCGTTTCAGAGAACTTTGTTGACCTCAACACAAGAATGATTCTTGAAAAGGGACTGAGAGTTTACGGCTCCAGCCGAAGCGGCAGAGAGGACTTCCAGCGCACGGTTGACCTTCTCTACAAATATCCCGAGCTTTCCCGTTACTTTGAGAATATCGTCGGCGACGAAATTTCCGTTTCCACAATCGAGGATATTCACGAAGCGTTCCGCCGTGATTACAGCCGAAACTTCGGCAAAACCGTCATGGACTGGCATAAATAATTTTCGGAGGAGCAGCGGTGAAAAGATTTTTCTATTTACTGTATGCGGCATTTTTCAACATCTGCCGCATTTTCCCCGTTAAAAAAAGCAGAGTAACCTTTCTTTCCCCTCATCGGGAGAATTTCACAGACAGCCTCGGCGCGGTGCTCAAAGAAACCGAGAGCAGGGGAGTGTGGGACATTGTTAAAATATCCTCCTCCGAGCTTGAACTGAGAGGTCTTTCGTCTGTTATGACGGTGATAAAATTCTTCACCGTCAAGGCGTATCTGCTCGCAACATCAAAATATGTTTTTCTCAACGACAATTTCATGCCTATGGGAAGCCTGCACTTCAGCCAAAAGGCGGTTGTAACTCAGCTCTGGCACGCGGAGGGCGTTTTCAAAAAGTTCGGTCTCCACATTCCTCAGCCCGGGAATATCCGCAGCCGCGAGCTTGCGGGCGCCCAGAAGCTCACATGGGTTGTCTGCTCGTCTGAGAGCGTCGTGCCTTATTACGCCGAGGCTTTCGGTGTCGATAAAAGCAAAGTGCTTCCCCTCGGCGCGCCGAGAGCGGACAGATTTCTGAGCTTAGATGAAGCTGAAAAGGCGGAAATCAGAGAGAAAATCAACAAAAAATATCCCGAATGTAAGGGCAAAAAGCTCGTTCTTTATGCCCCGACATTCAGAGATGACGAGGCTGAGGACAGAAAACTCCTCGACTCGATTGACGGCGCGGAGTTTCGCCGCCGTTTAGGCGACGAATACGCCCTGCTTGTGCGGCTTCATCCTCAGATTCACCGCTGTGAAAAGTCTGTTGACGGCGCGGTTGATGTTACCGATTATGAGGACGCGGGCGAGCTGACACTTTGCTGCGACATTATGATAACGGACTATTCGTCCGTCTGCATGGACGCCGCGCTTATCAGAAAGCCTTTGTATTTCTACGCTTTCGATTTAGAAAAATACAACGCCGACAGGAGCTTTTATTTTGACTATAAATCATATGTTCCGGGTGCTGTGGCTGAGAATTTCACCACGCTCCTTGACATGATTGAGCGCAATGCCGCGTCTGACTGCGCCGAAAAAGCCGAGAGCTTCCGCGCGTTCAACTTCGGCAATCCCGACTGCTATGCTTCAAAAAGGGTTGTCGATACCATACTTAAATAAGTTAAATTTCAGATGAAATTAACTATAAATTCCGATTAAAATTTATTATAAAGGAGCTGAAACAATGTCTGACAATGAGAAAAAAGTAGTACCTTCAACCGAGGGTATGGAGGCTCACATCGACACATGGCGTGGGCTTATCAAAAACAAGCAGAGAGGTATTTTCGCCTTCGACGAGCTTGCTGAAATCAAGTTAAAGACACTGAAAAAGAGAATTTACACCGACTTTGAAAACACCGCGCCGTGGAAAATGCGCGAGTGCATCTACAAGGACATCGGTGATTATGAATATTTATATGACGGCTGGAAAGACCTTGAGGTCGGCGGCTACTGGGGCGGCAACGGCATCAGCTCCTTCTTTAAGAATCAGATAGTTATTCCCGAGAAATTCGCGGGCAAAAAGGTTACTCTTTATGTTTATTTCGGCGGCGACTCACTCGTTTCTGTCAACGGAGTTCCTTTCCAGGGACTTGACCCGTTCCGCAACGCCGTAGTTCTCACAAACTGCGCCAAGGCAGGCGAGGTTTTCGACATTGATATCGAGTCCTATTTCGTATGGCATTCAAACGAATCCGAGCTTAAAAAGCTTGAGTGCTCATTCATCGCCACAACTGACGACGAAATCAACGAGATTTACTGGGATGTCAAGGCTGTTTATAACGCGCTTTTCATGCCGGGCATGGGCAACGATTACGCTTCTCTTATCCGCGAATCCCTCAAGGAAGCGTTCTGCTATGTTGACTTTGACGATCCCGATTTTGAGTCTTTCAAAGCAAAGCTTCGCATCTGCAAAAAGGTGCTTTACGACAGAGTATATAACAATCCCAACTACAAGTGCATGGGCAAGCTTGACCTCATAGGCAACTCTCACCTTGACATGGTTTATATGTGGGCTTATAAAGAGTTCGTCCGCAAGGTCGGCAGAACTCACGCAACAATGCTCCGTCTTATGGAGCAGTATCCCGACTTCATCTTCTCTCAGAGCCAGGCAGGTATGTATGAGGAAATGCGCGTTCATTATCCCAATCTTTTCGAGCAGGTTCAGCAGAGAGTCAAAGAGGGCAGATGGGAATACATCGGCGGCATGTGGGTTGAGCCTGACTGTAACATCATTTCGGGTGAATCCTTTGTCCGTCAGTTCCTTCACGGCGTAAGATATGCTGAAAAATGGTTCGGCGTAACGCCCAAGACCTGCTGGCTTCCCGACGTTTTCGGCAACAGCTACTGCATGCCTCAGATTATGAAAAAAGCGGGAATGGAATATTTCGTTACTCATAAAATGGGTATCTGGAACGACACAAACCCGTGGCTTTACAACTCATTCTGGTGGGAAGGCCCCGACGGCTCAAAGGTATTCGCGGCTGTTCCTCCCACGCATTTCATCGGCTCAATGGAGCCCGACTCACTTAAAACCAACTGGATTAAATATTCCGAAAAAGAGACCATCGGCGAGTCCATGTACTGCTACGGCTGGGGCGACGGCGGCGGCGGTGTCGATAACGAAATGCTTGAATATGTCAAGCGTTACAAGAACTTCCCCGGTCTTCCCGAAACAAAGGCGTGCAAGATTGAGGAATCCCTTGAGAACATGAAGCAGAAAGCTATCAAGGCAGGGGATAAGGTTACAACATGGAAAGACGAGCTTTATCTTGAGGAGCACCGCGGCGTTCACACCACAAAGGCGGCTCTTAAAAAGGCAAACCGCTACTGCGAAAACCTTTTCAGAGAGGCTGAAATGTACGCTGTTATCGCTGAGAACTGCGGCGGTTATGAGTATCCCACAGAGGAGCTTGCTCTTGCGTGGAGAAAGATTCTCACCAATCAGTTCCACGACTCACTTCCCGGAACTCACATCACAGAGGTTTTCGGCAAGCTCATGGGCATCTATGCCGAGGTTATCGCAACAGGCGAAAAGGTACGCGACGAAGCTCTCAAGGTTATCGCCAAGAATATCGGCTTCGATAAGAAAATCGGCAAGCCCTTCGCTCTGTTCAATTCTTTGAGCGTTCCCTCAACATCAAAGGTTGAGCTTGATTACGCTGATGTTGACATTTACGACGAAAACGGCAATAAGGTTCCCGTTCAGGCTTATACAAAGCTCAACGGCGAGAAGAAACTTATGTTCATCGTCAAGGAAGTTCCCGCTGTCGGCTATAAGGTATATTACACCGTTCCCGCCGAGAAAAAGGCTGCGTTCAACGAGTCAAACGGCAAGTCAATCGAAAATGACCGCTTCCGTCTTGTTCTCAACGATAACGCTACTCTCGTTTCAATTTACGATAAGATAAATGAGCGCGAGGTTCTCTCCGAGGGCGGCAAGGGCAACGATTTCAGACTCTTTGAGGATATGCCCGGCGGCTATGACGCGTGGGACATCGTTGCGACTTATGTTGACCGTGAGTATGAGCTTAAGGACGGCGTTGTTAAAGACATTGTTTCGGGCGATGTTTATACAATGATTTCCATTGAGAAAGAAGTTCTCAAGTCGGTAATCCATCAGAACATCATCATCTACAACGAGCTTGACAGAATCGACTTCGACACCCATATCAGCTGGCACGAGGACCAGAAGCTTCTCAAGGTATTCTTTGATGTTGATTTACAGACAAAGAC
>JAZUFU010000089.1:0-13019 GCA_045640865.1 Acutalibacteraceae bacterium
CTCCGACTTCAAGGCTTAAAGATGATTTCAGCAATCAGGACGACCCCGATTTTGCGCCTAATCCGTCATACAGCACTGTAAGCGGCAATCTTATTGTCAACGCAACAAACAGCATCGGCTCAATCTCTGACAAGGCAAATCAGTTCAGCGACATAAGCGGCAATGCGATTTACAAGCTCACAAAGCTCAGCGGAATTTTCACTTCGCCCGCAACAGGCGACTACACGCTGAAAAAGAACTCAAAGATTTTTGAGGAATTGCCCGATTTTGAAAATCTCCCGATTTCCGAAATGGGAAGATACTGATAAAGGAGAATGACAATGAAAAAATTATTATCTTTACTTTCCGCAATCGCCATGACGGTTTCCGCCGCGGCTCTTCCTGCATACGCCGCGCCCGAAATCAGCCCGAATGACATTTTTGTGTCCGCTGACGGCTCTGACTCGGCAAGCGGCACAATTGACTCGCCCCTTGCCACAATCGGTGCGGCAAAGGAAATGGCAAAGGGCAAATCGGGCGAGGTTACGGTTTATTTCCGCGAGGGAATCTACACATTTGACAGCACTATTAATTTCCGCTCAGACGACAAAGCGAACACCGTTTATAAAGCCTACAACGGCGAAAAGGTTGTTTTCACCGCAGGCACGCCCTACACAGGTTTTGAGGAATGCACAGTAAACGGCGTTAAAGCCTTCAAAAAGAATGTCGGCAAGGACGCGGACATCAGCACGCTTTTCAATGAGGAAACAACGCTTAAAGTAACCCGCTACCCCGAAAAAGGCTATCTTTACCCCAAGGGAGTTAAAGACAGCTACTGCACTAACACAAAGGAGCAGATAAAAGAGGGCGGCTCTTTCCTTGAATATGTCGCCATGGATGTCAACCCGAATGACCTGCCCGAGATGAAAAATCCCGACTCGGTTGTTGTCAGAATGCTCCACTGGTGGAAGGACGAGCTTCTCCCCGTAAAGAGCTACAACTCAAAGACGGGCTTGATGGAATTCACAAAAGGCACGTCAATGACAATCAAGGACAACGACAGATTTTTCCTTGAAAACGTTTTTGAGGCTCTCAACGAAACGCACGAATGGTACTTTGATAAATCGGACGGCACGCTTTACTATATCCCCGAAGACGGCGAAAGTGCCGAAGACCTCACCCTCTGGGGCGGCAGTCTCGAAACTTTCATAAATGTCAGCGGTGTTGACGGTATTTCTTTTGAAAATATCATTTTCAGAGGTAACGGCTACACGGTAACTCAGGGCAGAGATCTGTCCTCACAGGCGGCGTATGACGCAAAGCCCTGCGTTTTCTATGAGGACACTCACAATTTCAGCGTTAAAAACTGCGAATTCAGAGACCTCGCCTCCTGCGCCGTTTTCATGGGCTCGGTTGTTACGGACGCAAAAGTCGAGAACTGTATTTTTGATAATATCGGCGCGCAGGCGGTCTATATCAGAGGGGAAAATGTTGCCGTTGACAGCGAAAGAGTTACGAAAAACATCACTGTTACGAATAACATAATTTCGGGCTACGGCAGAGTGTTTTTCAACGCGGTCGGCGTTCTTGTCATTCACGCAAACAGTGTTGACATCACCCATAATGAAATCCACGACGGCTATTACACGGCGATTTCCGTCGGTTGGGTATGGGGTTATGCCTACACGGTAACCTATAACAACAAAATCTGCGACAATCTTATCTACAATATCGGTCAGGGCTGGCTTTCCGACATGGGCGGCATCTACACCCTCGGCAATCAGCCCGGCACGGTGATTTCGGGCAATGTAATTCACAATGTTGCCGCTGACCCCGACGAGGGTGGCTACGGCGGCTGGGGCGTTTACCTTGACGAGGGCTCGGCGTATATCCTTGTTGAAAACAACCTCGCATATTGCTGCGGAAGCGATTCCTACCACCTGCATTACGGCTCATACAACACAATAAGAAACAACATTTTTGCTCTGAGCGGAGAGTCGCAGGTGCGCGTTGTTTCGGCTCCGCAGAGAGCTGTTGCAAATGACGGCGGAATGAAAACCGCGGATTTCACAAACAACATTCTTCTGACGGATAAAAAAGTCCGCACATTCTCGTATCTTCAGACGGATGAGTCATATTCTGAAGAAAACAACATTTTCTGGGACATCAGCAACGGAAATGATATTCTTGTCGGCAAGGACGGCGAAATTAAAAAAGGCCTGAGCCTTGAAACGGCTGAACGCAAAAAAATGATAACCAATCCTGTTGTTGCCGACCCGTGCTTCAAGGACGCGGCGAATTATGACTTTGAGCTTGCGGAGGATTCGCCCGCAATCGCGGCAGGATTCAAGCCGTGGGATTATTCGCAGGCAGGCACAATAAAAAATACCACCGTCGGTCTTGACACCGAAGGCGGCATGACAGCCTACAACGCTGAGGCAAAAAGCGTCGATATGAAATCCTCAAAAGAATCGTGGCACTTTTTCAGATGCTTATGGAACTGGATATGTAAAATATTCAATAAAATTTTCAAATGTAAATAAAAAAACAGCTTCGGAGGTTTCGGCTTCCGAAGCTGCTTTTTATGCTGTGTTTACTGTTCGTATTTATCGCAGAGTGCTTCAATCTGACTTGCGAAGCGGGCAAGGTCTTTGTTCGCTCCGTTCTTGTTCTGATTGATAACCTTGATAAGTCTCTGCCCTGCGGCAAGGAGCTTGTCAAATACCTGGTTGGCTTTTCTGCGTCCCTCGCTCTGCTTGTTGATTTTAACAATTTTGCCCTTGGCGATGCACTGATTTGTTTTAAGGTCGTAGCAGTCGCCGCTGAACGGCGCAACCGCGTCATAGCCTAGAGTTTCCTCAACGCTCTTTACAAAGTCATCGCAGACCGTGTCGCTGCCGTGGTTGACAAAAACTCTTTTCGGCGATTTACCCATGTTCTTAAGCCAGCCGAGGAGCATGTCTCTGTCCGCATGGCCGCTGATGCCGTCAAGCTGTTCAATTTTGGCATTGACCTCAATATCCTCGCCGAAGAGCTTGATTGTGGGTACGCCGTTGATGAGCTTGCGGCCGATTGTACCCTCGGACTGATAGCCGACAAAGAGAACGGTTGACTCCTTGCGCCAGAGGTTGTGCTTGAGGTGATGTCTGATTCTGCCCGCGTCGCACATTCCCGAAGCGGAAAGTATGATTTTCGGCGTGGGGTCGTCGTTGATTTTTTTGGATTCGTCAGATGTGAGAAGCATTTTAAGTCCGTCAAAAATCAGCGGATTTATTCCTTTTTCAAGGAGGGAAAGAACCTCGCTGTCATAGAAATCAACAAGATTTGACGAGTAAATTGTTGTAGCCTCAACCGCAAGAGGGCTGTCAACATAAACGGGGAATCTGTCGTGATTCTTTATGAGCTTGTTCTCTTTGATGTGGCGTATGAGATAAAGCAGCTCCTGCGTTCTGCCGACCGCAAAGGACGGAATTACAACATTTCCGCCGCGATCAAGAGTGCTCTGAATTATCTTTGTGAGCTGACCGATATAGTCGGGGTGAGGACCGTGGAGCCTGTCGCCGTAAGTGGATTCGATAACGGCGTAATCGGCGTAGGGCGGCTTTTTCGGGTCTCTTATAAGCGGACGGCTGACATTGCCGACATCGCCCGAGAAAATAATTGTGCGCTTCTCTCCGTTTTCGTTGAGGGTTATGTATATGCTTGCCGAGCCGAGAAGATGCCCCGCGTCAATGAACTTGATTTTTATTCCGTCAAAAAGCTCAGCTTCCTCGTCATAGTTGAACGGCTTGAAAAGACCGAGCGCACATTCCGCGTCAGCCATTGTGTATTTTGGAATATACAGCTCTTTGCCCGAACGCTTCGCTTTTCTGTTTTGCCATTCAGCTTCGGATTCCTGTATGTGAGCGGAGTCTCTGAGCATGATATTGCACAGCTTCTGTGTGGCAAGCGTGGCGTAAATCGGCCCGTTGTAACCCTGTGCTGTCAGCGCGGGGAGCATGCCTGAATGATCAATATGAGCGTGGGTAACAAGCACCGCGTCAATTTCACCCGGGGCAACGGGAATATCACAGTTTTCATAGATGTTTTCGCCCTGTTCCATGCCGCAGTCGATAAGTATTTTTTTACCGCAGGCTTCAAGCAGAGTGCAGGAGCCCGTAACCTCGTGAACAGCACCGATAAATGTAAGTTTCATATGCAACACCTCATTTATATTATACAGAATCTGTCATAAAAAACAATATAAATTTACAGGATTATTTTTTCATCATGTCGTTTTTCGCGTTATATATCGCGTTGAAAAGCGATATATCATTGTCTTTGGGCACATCGCAGGAGTAATGCCATATCATCGCGCCGCCGAGACCGCGGTTGATTGCCCACTGAGTTTTTTCATACACCATATCGTATGTGTTGAAAGAGAATGTCAGCCCTGTTTCGTCGTCAACGCAGAAGCCTTTTTCGTCGAGCTTATCGTACCAGCCGTTGTAGCCGTACCAGTAGGCTTCCTTTGTAACGGGACGGGCGTAGAACGGGATACCTAAATCCATCTGCTCTTTTTTGTAGCCCTCGAGAATCATTTGCCTTATGCACTGCTTCGCGCCTTTGAGCGATGCGTGTGTGCCGTCTTTGTCCCATAAATCGTAAGCCATGACCTCAACCATGTCGGTTACTTTGATTGATTTTCTCGACTGCTTCGTGTTCCACGCGGAAATGGCACAGCCGATTTTGAATTCGTCGCCGAGATATTTGTCAAGGGAAATGAGAAATTCGTCAAAAACCTTCCAGTGCTCTTTCTTTTCGGGATATTCATAATCAAAGAAAATTCCGTCGAAACCGTATTTCACAAGTGTGTCTTTGATGTTCTTTTCGAGATTTCCGCTTCTGAAAGCGATGTCGTGATACTTGCCCTGGTCGTCCATCTGCTCATACCAGTCGGTTGAGGTTGTTTTGTAGCCGGGGCCGATGATGTTGAGATAAAGATTCGCGTCAGAATTTTTCATCGCCTCTTTGATGTTTGAAAGTATCGTTTCAAAATTTTTGTCAAAGGTTATTTCTCCCTCGGTGTTGAAGTTTGAAACACCGATAAGAATAACATCTGTAAGGTCGGCAAAATGAGACGCGTCAATCCTTGAGGCGTCAACAAAGTTACTGCCAACCGCGTAAGCCGTTATTCTGAATTCCTCCGCACGCTGAGAAACAGGGCGTATCGGAAACGAGGTCAGCGTTACGAACATTGAAAGAAGAAATGCACCTAATCTTTTGAAAAATGTCATATAATCACCGCACAGTTTTTTATTAAATTATAACATTGTGGCAGAATCCGTCAAGGCTTCGCCGAAAAATAAGAAAAGAGCAGCCGAAGCCGCTCTTTTCCGCGTGAGTTTATTTAATTAAAGTGTAATACAGAACCTTGCTGATAACAGCGAGGAGAACTGCGGCGGCTTCGGAAACGCCGTCCTTGATTTTTTCCTCAGTTGTTTTCTCAGCAGGAGTGTTGCTTGTGCCGTTAATCATGTTGTCGCGTCTGAGATAGAAGTCTGATTTGTATTCCTGAAGTTCATCGGGATCCATGGTTGTGTTGTTGGCAACCTTTAAGCCCTCTTTGAGAAGAGCGGTGAGCTCAGCCCTGTCAGCCTTGCCGATGTCGCCTGTTTCGAGCTTGTTGCTTAACTCTGTGAGGCTGCCCGCAAAGCCCTTGGCATCACGCCATTCGTTGAACTGAGGATACTTGTCGGGGTATGAATTTACGCTTGTGAAGTTGTTGTCGATAAGCAGAGAAATCGCGAGCTTCATAATCGCGTCGTTTCTGCCTGTTGATTCGTGATTCTGATTGTGGAAATAGAATGTCTGGTCGGGAAGAAGACCTGTGCCTGCGTCGATGATGTTGTATTTGTCAACATATTTGCCGCCTGCGGCAGGAGTATATGTATCGGGAAGCTGAGTGTCAACGCCGAAGCTGGTTGCACCCATAGATGTTGAGTCAACATTGATAATTCCGTCAGCGTTGGCGGTTTTCCAGGAGTCAATGATGGGATAGAGGCTGTAGTTGTAGTCAACAATGTCAAATACCTTAACGCCGTAGGTTTCCATCTGATATTTTATGTTGTCGTATCTGTTGAGCTGTGCTTTGTAATGTGTGTCTGTCTGTGCTCTGATAACCTTGTCCTCACTGCCAGAAAGATATTTTTCGGCGGCGGTGGGGTATGAGTTTGAATCAATAAGTCCCCAGATGCAGGTTGAGTTTTTAAGGCAGCCGACGAGAGCGTCAACGCCCTTGTCAAGCACAGCGTTTACTGTCTTTTTGGGAAGCAGATGAAGCGCGATATTTACAAGGTAGCCGACCCACGGAGTATCGTCAATGAGTACGGGGAAAATCTCGTCATAGAGAGATTTGTCATCGTCAATGAAGCCCTTTGCAAAAAGGTCGCCCATGAGCACCGTGCCGTCAAGCGCGGGGATAATGAAAACAACTCTGTCAAGGTACTGACCTACATCCTTGTGTCTTTCAAAAAGATTAGCCGCAAGTGAGCCGCCCTGGCTGATGGGAACGATATTTACCTTGCCTGTGGGGGAATTTGCCGCAGCTGTCTTGATGAAATCATAAAGCTCGTCAACGGTTTCCTCAAGGTTGCCGAATGAGCAGTATGAGAAGAAATAGAGATGATCTTCACCAACAAGGTCAGCGTAGTCGTTAAGAGGAATCTGATCATAGATATAATCCTTTTCCTCCTGCGTGAGCTTGGAAACAGGACTGTTGTATTTATCGGCTTTTACATTCATTACGAGCTTGCCGTTGCTGTCGCTCTTTATTTTTGCGCCGAGGATTTCAGCCAAAGCGTCAGCTACATTGTTTGCAAGAATGTCGCAGGGATCACATCTTGTAATGATTGTGAAAAGCAGCGGAATCAAAGCCTTTTTGACAGCAAGTAATACAATGTCCATTGTTGAGTCAAGGAAGAACGGAGCCTGATATTCTTCACCGTCTTCGTTGAGAGCAATTGTTCCGTCGTCATTGTAAAGCTTTGTGTTTGACTGGAACAGACCGGGGATAACGATTGAGTTGCTTACTTCGTCTGTGTCATAATCGTTTGTTGTAAGATAGCCGTAAAGACCGTCTTCCTCAAAGTCCTCAGCGGTTATCGGTTTAATGTTGCTCGGATTTGCCGCCGCAAACGCCGAGAGCATACCGCCCGTAATGAGCAGGGATAAAGCCATGATAATTGCCAATGCGCGTTTAAGTGATTTTTTCATATCAAAGACTCCTGTTATTTATTTCACCCTGTTAAGGGGCTGATTTTATATTATCACATTGTTTTTAATTTTACAAGATAAATCGGCTTGTTTGTTGTTTTTATTCTGTTCGTTTTTGCATTCGTCGATTATAATTAAATCAATGTCCCGTGTCGTCAAAAATTTCGCCCTCGCCGTCCTTCTGATACAGGCGTATCCAGTCGATTTTATAAGTTATCGGCCACTTTGTTTTATCGGTTACGGGCGGATTTTTCCACGAGGAATTTTCGGTAAAAATGAAGTTGTTGAAAATTATATAAACAGGGTCATTGAAGCCCTGCATACCGTCGTTTTTATCGCCGAAATCCTGCGATAAGTCGTAGCGGAAATATATCTCCCCGTCAACGGTAAAGTACATTTCATCGGGCGTCCAGCCGAAGCCGTAAAGATGATATTCATTATTGAGATTCAGGCTTCTTTTAAATTTATAACCCCATTTTCTGCCGCCTGCCTGATAATGCTCATCAGAGTACCACTTGTGAATATTCGGCGCAACAATATTGCGGGTATCATATATCTCGAATATATCAATTTCCGTCATGTAGGGAACGCTGCGGTGAATATCCTTTGACTGCATCCAGAATGACGGCCAGCAGCCCTCAACAAAAGGAACATTTGCGTACATTTCAAGGTAGCCGTATTTATAGCTCATTGTGCCGTCGGTTGTTACGGATGTGTTTGTGGAGAATTTGCCGTCGTCCTCTTTCCATGTGCGCATAACGAGGTTGCCGTCCTCAACCTTTATATTGTGTTCGTCAGTGCCGTTTTTAATATCGCTCTGATTCATTTTTGCGCGCAGAGTCCATTTTGTGCTGTCAAGAGTGTCGGAGTTGAACTCATCATTCCACACAAGGTGCATTTCGCTTCCGTCGGGAGCTGTAATTGTTTCGGGCGGCTCGGCAGGGACTTCAATCGGTTTGTTGCCGAAAAGCCGCCTGAAAAAATCAGCGAAACGCTCAAAAAAATCTTTGATATTATCAAAAAGATTTTTGAAAAATGAGCAGCCGTTTTCTTCTTCGGCAGGAACTGAAGCGTCAGCCGCAAAAGCAGGCACAGCGGCTGAAAAAATCAGAGTAAAAATAAGAATAACCGAGATGATTTTTTTCATAAACAAACCTCCGCTTTAAAATGTTTTCTGCAAAATTCAGCATAGCACATACAACCGCGTTTGTCAATTTGGCTTGGACTTATTATAAATGCAAAAACGAGGCATAAACCTCGTCTTTGTATTCAACTAACAGATTTAATACAATGCGCTCTGTATTCTGAAAGTATCAGTATTCATATTCAACCGTTATTGCTCCCTTTTTGCAGGCGGCGGCGCAGGCACCGCACTTGAAGCATTTTGACTGGTCGATTTCAAACGGCTCCTTTATTTTGCCATGCGGTGCTTTTGCAAAGCACTTTCTCGCGCACAGGGAACAGCCGATACATTTTTCTTTATCAATCGTAACCTTCTTAATGCACCTGTGGTCGGGCATCGGTTTGATTGCCGAGTTGGGGCAGATGTTTTCACACTGACCGCAGCCCTTGCACTTTTCCGTATCTATTTCATAGCAGGTTTTGTCTTCATTCGGCGCAGGCACATTGAAAAGGCAGGCGAAAGCGCACGCTCCGCAGCCTACGCACTCATTTTTATCAATATAAAACGCCATAGCTTAACCTCCCGACGCAGGGGACATAATCCAGATCTCATCGTCCGTTTTAAGTTCCCTGCCCTTTTTTGAGCATCTTTCACCGTTGATATAAACAACAGCGTCCTTGAACTGTATCGGCTCGGGCTTTTCAAGGCTCGGGTTTTCCTTTTTCTTTTCCTCAAAAACCGCCGAGGCTTTTTCGTTGATTACGGGAAAAATGTCAATGACTTTTTTGGCATCAATTACCGTTGATGCGATATGCGTATCTGTTCTGTAAACGCCGAACAGCTTAACTGTTACCTCAGCCATTATTTATGCGCCTCCTCAACAACCTTGTCATAAAAGTCTTTTTCAATCTTAACGCCTAGGGATTTAAGTCTGTGATATGTGGGTATGCCGTCCTTCCACCCTCTTGCGCGGTTATAGACCTTTTTCATCTTTTCAAGCGGAACCTTTGTCTTCGGGTTGTTCGGGTCTTCAAGCTCGGTTACAAGTCGCTTCGGCAGTTTATCTGCTCCCGCTTTCTGACCGAGGATTATGTTTGAAATTCGCTCGGTGTTATAGCCGTGCGCGCCCCATGTGAGGAAGCTTGCCATTGTGGATTTTATACCCGTGGCGTACTTCACAGCGTTTGAATGAGGAAGCATGAAATCAATGTTGACCTTTGCAATCTTTGTGAAATGATTGAGAAGATTTATTACAGGGCCGAAATACGGGAAGCAGGCAAGAATTGCCTTTGTAACCCACCAGTTCGGCTTATCGACAAGGAAGCCCGGGAAGAACGCGTAAGATGTAAACAGACATTCGCCGCTTGCCGAAATAGCCTCCATAAGATTCTGAAACATTATTGTCATTGCCGCTTTGCCGTGAGGTGTAAGTGAATCAATATCAAGTCCCAGTCCCTCGGCAAATACCATGTAACCCGCATTGATATGACAGCCGCCTCTGTTGCTCACGGCGTATCCGAGTCCCTGACCGACAGCGTGTCGCGGTTCGTATGCGGAAAGCTCCATGCCCTTTGACTGAATGGCAAATTCCTTGCCGCCGAATTTTTCGCTCATGCGCTTTGTGCCATCTGCAAGGTCAGAATATTTACCGTCGCGAACAGCAATTTTTTTGATGATTTCGGTGATATTTTCAACCTTTCCGAAATCAAGGTCAAAGTCCGCAAGACCTTTTTCCTTAAGCTCCATTGCAAATGAAACAACGCCCGATGTGGAAATCGCGTCCATTCCCATTTCGTCGATTATGTAGTTCCATTCAAGGATTTTTTCAAGGTTGTCGTTCATTATGTTCGGGCCCATAAGTCCGAGAATTTCAAGCTCGGGGCCTTTTACAATCTTATTGTCAACCTCAACCATTCTCGCGCAGCGGATAACGCAGGTCGTGCACGCCGCGTTGCAGACAAGGTGCTTTTCGGCAAGCTCCTCGCCCGAAACCTTTTCAAAGCCGTCAAATCTTCCCGACGAGAAATTCTTTGTCGCAAGAATTTTGTGAGCCTGCATGGGTGCGATAAGACCTGCCGTGCCGAGTTTCGGGAGCTGACGGCCTGTGAGCGGATGCGTTTTTAAGATATTAACCCATTTTTTGTTGAGCTCAGTGAGTTTTTCACGGTTTACAACCTCAGTCATGAGATGACCGAAAGCGGTAACGGCTTTTAGATTTTTGTCGCCGAAAACCGCGCCTACGCCGCCGCGTCCTGCGGTGCGTTCATTTGAGAAAACGCAGGCATAAAGCACCTTGTTTTCACCCGCAGGACCGATAACGAGCTTGCCCACATCGGGCTTCATCTTTTTCTGAGTTTCGCTTGTGGTAAGTCCCCACAGCGCCTCGGCTGATTCAAACGTAACATCGTCAACAGTAATGTTTACCGTAACGGGCGTTTCACTTCTGCCCGTGAAAATAACCGCGTCATAGCCTGCGCGTTTTAAAGAAAGACCGAAGTCGCCGCCGCAGTTTGATGATGTTACGATATTCGTAAGCGGTGAGATTGTTGAGATATTGAATCTTGACGAATTGGGACAGCCGCACCCCGTAAGAGGGCCTGTTGTAACAACAATCCAGTTGTCCTCGTCAAACGCCTTCATCCCCGGTTTAATGTGCCCCAGCAGAATATCCGCCGCCATGATTTTGCCGCCGAGAGTACGCTTTCTGTCCTCATCGGTCCAGGGGAAAAGACTGTGTGTCCTGTTCGTAAGGTCAACGAACAGAACCTTGCCCATATAACCTTTCAGCTCAGACATTTTTATTCACCCCGCAAATTCCGCAGTTTTCCTGCGGTTTTATTTTAAGTTTATTTATTTCGCCGTTATCATAAATATGCAAAATTCCTGCCGCTTCATCATCGCCGAGCAGGTATTTAATGCCGATTTCAGCTTCAAGAGCCCCGATAATTCCAGCCGTGCTGCTGACGGATTTGCCGCCGCTTTCTTTCATTGTAAGTCCCGCGCAGTCAAGGCACGGCGAAACTTCGGGAATATAAAGATATGCTGTTCCCAAAAATCCGTTTATGCCGCCGTTGACCAGAGGAATTTTATTTTCGGCGCAGAATGACTGCAAAACCTTTCTTGCCTCGTTATTGTCAACGGCAAGAAATACAATATCGAAGTTTTTTATTTCATTTAAATCTTCTGTGCTCTCAATTTTCTTATTTAAAAAAGTGATGTCTGTATTCGGAGCATATTTTTTCAGTCTTTCAGCCGCAAGCTCTGCTTTGAAATTGCCCGTATCTTCAATCGAATACAAAAACTGCCTGTTGAGATTGCTTTCACTCACGGTATCGTAATCAACAAGCCGAAGCTTTCCTATTCCCGCGCCTGCAAGATGAACGGCAATATTGCACCCGAGCCCTCCGCAGCCGATGACCGCGGCGGATTTTTCGCTTATATCAAAGCCCTGCGTTTCGGATTTATTCATCAGTAATTCCCCCCGCAGTTCTGCGTATTCCCCGAAAGAGTTTCAACGGCGTGAGGTAACACAGGCATAACGACTTCAAGCGATTCACGCACCGCTTTCGGACTGCCGGGCAGATTGATAATCAGCGTTTTGCCTCTTATGCCTGCCGCCGCTCTTGAAAGCATGGCTTTCGGTGTGATTTCAAGGCTTTTCAATCTTATCGCTTCGGGAATACCCGGTACTTCTTTTTCAATAACAGCCTTTGTCGCCTCGGGGGTAACATCTCTCGGCGCAAAGCCCGTGCCGCCCGTGGTGAAAATAATATCGGATTTCACTTCATCAGAAAGACGGATAAGTTCAGCCGAAATAAGCTCTTTTTCGTCGGGAACAATAACATATTCCGCCGTTTCGGCAACGGGAGAAAGAAGCTGTGAAATCAGCGGCCCGCTTTTGTCCTCGCACAGACCTTTACTGCATCTGTCAGAGACAGTTACAATCGAAACCAACATTTTTTCAAAACCCCCTTGTCGAAAAACTCCTGTTGTGGTATATTATAACATGTATTATAAAAAAATACAATAATCTTGAAAATTTTTAGTTAAATTGCTAATTTGGAAGTTAGCGGCTCCGCCGCATGATTCATTTTTCGATTCTTACGCCCTAAACATCCTGCACGGGCATAAGAACGAAGCCGAAATATCACAACCGCAAGGTTCTCGGCTTAAGGGTAAAGCGGGAAACTTCTTTGCCTTCCGTGTTTGAAAAGGAGAATGAGTTATGAAAAAACTTCTTGCAATCTTACTTGTACTGGTTATGGTTCTCTCTCTGGGTGCTTGCGCCACAAAGCCCAACGGAGACAACACGACAACGACAGCGTCAGATGCTGCCGTTACCGAAAAGCCCGTAATCAGACTTGCAACCACCACATCCGTCAACGATTCGGGACTTCTCGGCTATCTTCTGCCTGTATTTGAAAAAGCATCTGGCTATAAGGTTGAGGTAGCTTCCGCAGGCACAGGTATAGCAATCGGCTATGCTAAATCAGGCGACGCGGATTTGCTTCTTGTTCACTCAAAAGCGCAGGAGGAGCAGTTCATCGCTGACGGCTATGCTTCAACAGAACGACTTTCGTTTATGTACAACTACTTCGTTATTGTCGGCCCCGCTGACGACCCCGCAGAGGTTGCCGACGAAGAAACAGCGGCAGACGCTTTT